>NZ_JALNWM010000066.1 GCF_023230885.1 Desulfocurvus sp.
CATTTTCGACGTGATCTACGGTACGGGCATCTCCCGCGAGGGCGAGCTGATCGACATGGGCGCCGACGCCGGGATCATCGACAAGTCCGGCGCGTGGTACTCCTTCGGCGACGAGCGCCTGGGCCAGGGCAAGGAGAACGTGCGGGCCATGCTCCAGGAGAACACCGAGCTGCGCGACGCCGTGGAGGCCAGGCTGCTGGAGCACCTGGGCATGCACGAGTATGTGGCCCCCGCCGTGGAGGGCGACATCGAGGACGCCGGAGCCGACCAGGACTAGCCTCCCGGCCGGGCGATCCCACCGGCCGGGGGCGCGGCGCGCCCGGCCCGAGTTTTTTCTTCCGCGCTCCGGCCGCCCCGGGGCGCGGAAATCCAATTCAAGGAGACGCCACACAGTGCTCACCGCCAACGAAATCCGCCAACGGTTCCTGGATTATTTCGAGAGGAACGGACACACCCCGGTGTCGTCCTCGGCGCTCATCCCGCGCGACGACCCGTCCCTGCTGTTCACCAACGCGGGCATGGTCCAGTTCAAGAAGATTTTCCTGGGCCAGGAGCGCCGCGACTTCGTGCGCGCCACCACGGCCCAGAAGTGCCTGCGCGTGGGCGGCAAGCACAACGACCTGGAGAACGTGGGCCGCACCGCGCGCCACCACACATTCTTCGAAATGCTCGGCAACTTCTCCTTCGGCGACTACTTCAAGGAGGAGGCCATCCGCCTGGCCTGGGGCTTCCTGACCGGGGAGCTCGGGCTGGACAAGGACAGGCTGTACATCACCGTCTACAAGGACGACACCGAGGCCGCCGAGCTGTGGCAGAAGGTCGCGGGCGTGGCCCCCGAGCGCATCTTCTGGCTGGGCGAGAAGGACAACTTCTGGTCCATGGGCGACACCGGCCCCTGCGGCCCCTGTTCCGAAATCCACTACGACCAGGGCGAGGAGGTCGGCTGCGGCCCGGGCTGCGGCATCGGCAAGTGCGACTGCGACCGTTTCCTGGAAGTCTGGAACCTCGTGTTCATGCAGTACGACCAGGCCGAGGACGGCACGCGCACGCCCCTGCCGCGCCCAAGCATCGACACCGGCATGGGCCTTGAGCGCATCGCCGCCGTGTGCCAGGGCGTCCACTCCAACTACGACTCCGACCTGTTCCAGGAGTTCATCCAGTTCACCGCCGCCCGCGCCGGGGTGGCCTACCGCCAGGGCGAGGACACCGACACCGCCCTGCGCGTCATCGCCGACCACAGCCGGGCCATCGCCTTCATGGTCGCCGACGGCATCCTGCCCTCCAACGAGGGCCGGGGCTACGTCCTGCGCCGCCTGATCCGCCGCGCCCTGCGCTTTGGCCGCCTCATCGGCCTCACCGAGCCCTTCCTGTACGCCACGGCCATGCGCGTGGTGGAGGTCATGGGCGGGCACTACACCGAGCTTGCCGGCAACGCGGACTTCATGGTCCGCGTGGTGCGCGAGGAGGAGGAGCGCTTCGCCCAGACCCTGGACAAGGGCCTGGCCCTGCTGGAAGAGGAACTGGCCGCCCTGGGCGGGGCCGGGGTCGCCGTCGTGCCCGGCGAGGTCTGTTTCAAGCTTTACGACACCTTCGGCTTCCCCCTGGACATCGTGCGCGACGTGGCCGAGCGCAAGGGCTTCGGCGTGGATGAGGCGGGCTTCGACGCCCGCATGCGCGAGCAGAAGGAGCGCGCCAAGGCCGCCTGGAAGGGCTCGGGCGAAAAGGACCTGGCCACCCGCTTCCAGCCCCTGCTGGCCGAGGGCCTGCGCACGGAATTCTGCGGCTACGAGGCCCTGACCTCCCACTCGCGCCTGGCTGTGCTCCTGGACGAGGCCGCCCTGCCCGTGGACAAGTTGGCCAAGGGCCAGAAGGGCTACGTCGTGGCGACGAAGACACCTTTCTATGGTGAATCCGGTGGCCAGGTGGGGGACGTTGGTGAAATCGCCACGCCGAGTGGCAGGGCGGTGGTGACCGACACCCTGCGACCCTCGGCGCAGCTCACCGTGCAGGCCGTCACCGTGGCCGAGGGCGAGCTGCTGCGCGACCAGGAGGCGGACCTTGCCGTGGACGAGGCCACCCGCACCGCCACGGCGCGCAACCACACCACCACCCACCTGCTGCACGCCGCCCTGCGCGCGGTGCTCGGCGAGCACGTCAAGCAGGCGGGCTCCCTGGTGGGCCCCGACCGCCTGCGCTTCGACTTCCAGCACATCAGCGCCATGACCCCCGAGGAGATTGTCCGCGTGGAGGCCCTGGTCAACGCGGCCGTGCTGGCCGACACCGCCGTGGACGTGCGCGAGATGGACCACGCCGCCGCCGTGGCCGAGGGCGCCGTGGCCCTGTTCGGCGAGAAATACGCCGAGCGCGTGCGCGTGGTGCGCGTGCCCGGCGTGTCTATGGAGCTGTGCGGCGGCACCCACCTGCGCGCCACCGGGCAGGCCGGGCCCTTCGTGATCCTTTCCGAGTCGGGCGTGGCCGCCGGGGTGCGCCGCATCGAGGGCGCCACCGGGCACAACGCCCTGGAGTTCCTGCGTACCCAGCGCGAGGCCCTGGCCCAGGTCGCCGAGCTGCTGCGCGCCAAGCCCCAGGAGGCCCCCGAGCGCGTCCGCGTCCTGCAAAAGGAGGTCAAGGCCCTGCGCAAGGACCTGGAGAAGGCCGCCACCCAGGCCGCGGCCGCCGGGCCCGCCGGGGACATCCTCGACGCCGTGGAAACCGTGGGCGGCGTGCGCCTTCTGGCCGTGAAGACCGCGGCCCCCAACATGGGCGCCCTGCGCTCCATGATGGACGACGTGCGCTCGCGCCTGGACTCGAACAGCGTCATCGCCCTGGCCTGCGAGGCCGAGGGCAAGGTCAGCCTCATCGTCGCCGTGTCCAAGGACCTGCACGGGCGGTTCACCGCCCCGGCGCTCATCCGCCCCGTGGCTGCGGAAATCGGCGGCTCCGGCGGCGGCCGGCCCGACATGGCCCAGTCCGGCGGCACCAATCCGGCGGGCATCCCCGCCGCCTTCGCCGCCCTGCGGGCGCTGATCCAGGGCGACTGAGCCGGGCGGCCCGGGCCCGGGCCCCTCGCCAAGACACGTCCCCCGGGGCGGGCTGTGGCCCGCCCCGGGGGACGTTGTTTTGCCCTGCGGGCCGGGGGCGCCCGCGCCCGGGCTCAGGCCGGGAGGTCCAGCAGGGCGCCCGCGGAGTCGGTGTCCAGGGGCCGCGAGAAGAGGAAGCCCTGCACGTTGTCGCAGTCCAGCCCGCGCAGCAGGGTCATCTGCTCGGGGTCTTCCACGCCCTCGGCCACCACGTCCAGGCCCATGCTCTTGGCCAGCACGACCACGGCGCGGACGATGGCCGTGTTCTCGGCGTTGCGGGCCATGTCGCAGATGAAGGAACGGTCGACCTTGAGGGTGTCCACGGGGAACTTCTGGAGGTAGGACAGGGAGGAGTAGCCCGTGCCGAAGTCGTCGATGGACAGCTTGATGCCCAGGGACTTGAGGCGGCGCAGCATGGACAGGGCGCCCTCGGCGTTGTCCATGATGGTGGACTCGGTGATTTCGAGCTTCAGGTGGCGCGGCGCGAGGTGCGACTCGTCCAGGATGCAGGTGATCTGCTCCACGAGGGTCTGCTGGGAGAACTGGCGCGGCGACAGGTTCACGGACATGTGCAGGTGGTCCTGCCCGGGATAGCGGGCCAGCCAGTGGGCCATGGTCGCGCAGGCCTTGCGCAGGATGATCAGCCCGAGGTCGATGATGTGCCCGGACTCCTCGGCGGCGGGGATGAACAGCCCCGGCGAGAGCACCCCGCGCACGGGGTGGCTCCAGCGCACCAGGGCCTCGAAGCCGATGAGCCTGTCGTCGCGCAGGCTGACGATGGGCTGGTATTGCAGGAAGAACTCGTCGCGCTCGATGCCCCGGCGCAGGTCGCGTTCCAGGGTCATGGCCTCCACGGCGAGCTGGAACATGCGCGGGTTGAAGACCTTCATCCGGTTGCCCCCGGCGCGGATGGCGTGGTGCATGGCGATGTTGGCGTTTTGCAGCACGGCCTCGGGGGCCAGGTCCGGCGTGGGCGCCAGCACGATGCCGATGCTCACGGTGATGCGGATTTCGTGGTCGCCCAGGTGGAAGGGCTCGGCCAGCACCTGGCGGATGCGCTTGACCACGCCGATGGCCTCGCGCGGGGAGACCAGCTCGTCGAAGACGATGACATACTCGTCGCCCGCGTAGCGCGACACGGTGTCCAGGCTGCGTACGCAACGCAGCAGCCGGTAGCTGACCTCGCGCAGCAGGGCGTCGCCGACCTGGTGCCCCAGGCTGTCGTTGACCACGCGGAAGCGGTCGATGTCCAGGAACGCCAGGGCGAAGAAGTGGTTGTCGCGGCGCTTGGAGCGCTCCATGGTCTGGCGGATGCGGTCCAGGCACAGGAAGCGGTTGGCCAGCCCGGTGAGCGAGTCGTGCAGGCTCTCGTAGCGCAGCTGCTTTTCCATGGTCCTTTGGTCGGTGATGTCGCGCAGGCTGCACCGCTGGCCCAGGCAGGTGCCGTCGTCGTCGGTGACGCCCTGGCTGACCGCCGAGAGCCAGTGCATGCGCCCGTCCTCGCGGAAGATGCGGAAATCCAGGCTCTCCCCGGCGTTGTCGCACGGCGCCGCCACGAAGGCGCGCCACAGGGGCAGGTCGTCGCGGTGGATGATCTGCTCCATGAGGTCCGGGGTCTTCATGAACGCCTCGGGCGAATAGCCGGTGATGCGCTGGCACGAGGGCGAGACGTAGAGCAGCGAGCCGTCGGGGCCGCGCCAGGTCTCCATGTTGAAGGCCGAGTCGGAGACCGTGCGGTAGCGCCGCTCGGAGCGGCGCAGGGCCTGTTCCATGCGCTTGCGCTCGATGGCCATGGCCACCTGTTCGGAAATGGCCGTCATCAGGTGGACTTCGCGCTGCCCGTAGTGCTCGGGGTCGTCGTAGTCCTGCACGGCCATGACGCCGATGATCTTGCCCTCCACCACCAGGGGCACGCCGAGCCATATCTCCGCCGCCGTGCCCACGACCCCGGCCCCCGGGTGGCCGGGGAACAGGGCGCCCAGTTCGTCCTTGCGCACCAGCAGCGGCCGGCCCGAGCGGATGACCTCCAGGGACAGGCTCCGGGTGCCCGGGTCGGAGATGTTGTCGATGTCGTAGGCCTGGCGGTCCACGGTGTCTTCGAAATAGGGGAAGCCCAGCCGGTCGCCCTCGGCGTCCACCAGGGCGATGAAGAAGTTGGTGGCGTCGATCACGTCGCGCAGGATGGCGTGGATGGCGGCGTACAGGTCCGGCAGGTCGCGGGTGACGTGCACGGTGTTGGAGATGCGGTAGAGCACGGTGAGCAGGGTTTCGCTGCGGCGGTGGGCCTGCTCGGCGCGGTGTACGGCGGTGGCGTCCTCGAACAGGCCCAGGGCCGCCCCGGCCTGGGGCAGGGGCGTGAACGAGGCCCGCAGCCAAAGCCGCTGGGCGCCGTGGTCCACGGGCAGCTCCCCGGCCCAGGGCCGTCCGGCGCCGACCACCTCGTCCAGCAGCCCCCGGGCGCTGCCCAGGGGGGTGCGCGAAAAGTCGAGGGCCTCCAGCCCGGCCGGGGCCAGGGCCCGCATGGCGGGGCTGGCGTAGCGCGTCGCGCCCTGCGCGTTGACGAGCAACACCAGGGCCGGACTGCGCTCCAGGGCCGCCGCCAGCTCCTGCGCGCAGGAGGCCGGTTCCGGCGCGGGGGCGGAAGCAACGGGATCTGTCGTGTGCCGCTTGCCTGTCATCGGTCCATCCGGAAGGCTGATGGTGCCGCCCCGGGGGGAATGCGCCCCGGGGACTGGGCGGATGCGAAGCTCCCGCAAGGGGAAATACCGCTTTCCTCCGGCGGGTGGGACGCATCGGGCACAAGCCCGTGCCGGAACGCCAGCAAGTCCGGGCGGTGCGAGTTGTGCGCCACAGCTCTTCGCCCTACCGCATTTGTTTGGAATAATCCATAGTTGTTTTTGCTTGGCCCAAAACAGACCGCCCGGGGATGCAATTGGTTTTCCGGCGGCGCGGAAGGGTTTGACCGCCCGATGCGTTTTCCGTATCCCCGGCGGCGCGCCCCCGCGCGCGGCACTGGCGCGGCGCCGGGTTTCGTGGCATAGTCCGCGCCGGCGCACAAGGCGCCCACGCCCGATCACACAGCGCAGAGGTACCGCACCCATGGCCGAGAACAACACCGCCCCCGCTCCGCAGGCAGCAGCCCCCCGGCACTTCATCCGCCAGATCGTCGACCAGCACCTGGCCGACGGCACCTGGGACCATGTGGCCACGCGGTTCCCCCCCGAGCCCAACGGCTACCTGCACATCGGCCACGCCAAGTCCATCTGCCTGAACTTCGGGCTGGCCCAGGAATACGGCGGAACCTGCAACCTGCGCTTCGACGACACCAACCCGACCAAGGAAGAGGTCGAGTATGTGGAGTCCATCCGCGAGGACGTGCAGTGGCTGGGCTTTCGTTGGACCAACAATTTCTTCGCCTCGGACTACTTCGAGCGGCTCTACGGCTTCGCCGTGCGGCTCATCGAGATGGGCAAGGCCTATGTGGACGAGCAGACCGCCGACGAAATCCGCCGGAACCGGGGCACCCTGACCAGCCCCGGCACGCCCAGCCCCTGGCGCGACCGCCCGGCTGCCGAGAGCCTGGAC
The DNA here is from genome assembly GCF_023230885.1 of Desulfocurvus sp. Taxonomy (GTDB): domain Bacteria; phylum Desulfobacterota; class Desulfovibrionia; order Desulfovibrionales; family Desulfovibrionaceae; genus Desulfocurvus. The sequence goes on from NZ_JALNWM010000066.1 coordinate 6,666, forward strand.
CTCTTCGCGCGCATGCGCGCCGGGGAGTTCGAGGACGGCCGCTACGTCCTGCGCGCCAGGATCGACATGGCCCACCCCAACGTCGTGCTGCGCGACCCGACCCTGTACCGCATCCGCCACGCGCACCACCATCGCACGGGCGACGCCTGGTGCATCTATCCGATGTACGACTTCGCCCATTGCCTGTCCGACGCCATCGAGGGCATCACCCACTCCATCTGCACCCTGGAGTTCGAGAACAACCGCGCCCTGTACGACTGGGTCCTGGACACCCTGGGCTTCGACCCCCGCCCGCGCCAGTACGAGTTCGCGCGGCTGAACATCACCGGCACCGTGCTCTCCAAGCGCCGCCTGATCCAGCTCGTGCGCGAGGGCCGCGTGCGCGGCTGGGACGACCCGCGCATGCCGACCATCAGCGGCCTGCGCCGCCGGGGCTACACCCCCGAGGCCCTGCGCGACTTCTGCGAGCGCATCGGCGTGGCCAAGGCCGACAGCACCGTGGAGTTCGCCCTGCTCGAACACTGCCTGCGCGAGGACCTGAACGCCCGGGCCCCGCGCGTCATAGGCGTGCTGAACCCCTTGAAGGTGGTCATCGAGAACTACCCCGAGGGGCAGCAGGAGGAGTTCGACATGGCCTACCACCCCGAGGACCCGGGCATGGGCTCGCGCAAGGTGCCCTTCTCGCGCGAGTTGTGGATCGAGCGCGAGGACTTCATGGAGGATCCGCCCAGGAAGTTCTTCCGCCTGTCGCCCGGCTCCGAGGTGCGCCTGCGCTACGCCTACTATGTGACCTGCACCGGCGTGGTGAAGGACGACTCCGGGGAGATCGTCGAGCTGCGCTGCTCCTACGACCCGCAGACCCGGGGCGGCTGGTCCCAGGACGGCCGCAAGGTCAAGGGCACCCTGCACTGGGTCAGTGCCGCCCACGCCGTGCCCGCCGAGGTCCGGCTCTACGACCGCCTGTTCACCACCGACGACCCCATGACCGTGCCCGAGGGCGGCGAGTTCACGGACAACCTGAACCCCGAATCCCTGGCCGTGGTCCAGGCCATGCTCGAGCCCGGGCTGGCTTCCGTCCGGCCCGGGATGCGCTGCCAGTTCGAGCGCATGGGCTATTTCTGCGCCGACCCCGACTCCGTTCCCGGCAAGCCCGTGTTCAACCGCACCGCCACCCTGCGCGACACCTGGGCCAAGATCGCCCAGAAGGGCTGAGGCCGCCGGGCGCGGCCCCCGGCCCAGGCCGGAGGCCGCGCCCGGAGCTCAGGCCCGGTTGGTCAGCCAGACCCCGCCAAGAACCATCGCCGCGCCCAGGGCCAGTCCGGAATCCACCGGCTCGCCCAGCAGCAGCAGGCCGCTCAGGGCCGCCGACACGGGCACGAGGTTGATGAACACCGCGGCCCGCGCGGCGCCGATGGCCCGCACGCCCTCGTAGAACCAGGTGAACCCCGCCACCGTGCCCAGCAGGCCCAGGTAGAGGATGCAGCCCCAGACGGGCGGGCCGATCCGGCCCAGGTCGCCCGCCAGGCCCTCGGCCAGGGCCCCGGGCAGCAGGAACAGCGTCCCCGCGCAGCACGACAGGGCCACCGAGGCCAGGGCCGAGAGCCTGCCCATCACAAGCTTGCCCAGCAGGGAATAGGCCGACCAGCTCGCCACGCAGCCGAGGATGAACAGGTCGCCCCGGCCCACGCCGTGGGCCAGCAGCTCGAGGGGTGCGCCGTGGGAGAGGATGAACACCGCCCCGCTCACCGACAGGGCGATGCCAAGGCCCCTTGGGGCCGTCAGCCGCTCGCCCAGGAACAGGGCCGCCCCCAGGGCGATGACCACCGGGTTGGCCGCGATGATGGCGGCCGCGCGCCCGGCGGGCACGGTCTGCAATCCGTTGAAGAAGAAGATGTTGTAGGCGAAGACGCCCGTGAGCCCCAGCAGGCCGACCCCGGCCAGGGTCCGCGGGCTCATGCGCGGCAGCCCGCCCTCGTGGCGCAGCAGCAGCCACAGCAGGCAGGCCGAGGCCACGAAAAAGCGCAGAAAGCTGGTGGAAAGCGGCCCCAGGTGCGGGGCGACGATCCGTCCGCAGACGAAGGTTCCGCCCCACAGGGTGGCGGCGGCGGCGAGCTTGAGGTGGACGCGCATGGCGCCGCAGTGTGCGCCCGCCCGGCCCGGGCGTCAATACGGGAGCAGGGGCAGGCCGGAGACGGCGGTGTAGCCCATGAGCCCGGCCAGCTCGCCCCAGATCACGGCGGCGCCGAGGATGTCGCCGTTCATGCCGCCCATGCGCCGGGCCAGGGCCGACAGCTCGATCACCCCCAGGAAGGCCACGGCCAGGGCCGGTGCCAGGGCCACGCGGGGCTGCACGGCCAGCCCCAGGGCCAGGACCTGGGCCACCACCAGCAGCAGGGCCCAGGGGGTGGCCCCGGCCAGGAAGGTCCGCCCCAGGCCCTGGCCGCGCGCCAGCCCCCGGCCCATGTAGGCCGTGGCGGCGCAGGTGCCGCGCCCGAGAACGAAGGACCAGGCCACCGCCCCGAAGGCCCCGGCCTCCAGGGCGTTGCGTAGCAGGAAGAGCTGGCCCGCCAGGCCCATGAACAGCGCCACGGCCCCGAAGGCCCCCAGGCGGCTGTCCTTCATCACCTCCCAGAAGCGTTCCCCCCGCGCGCCGCTGCCCCAGGCGTCGAACACGTCGGCCCAGCCGTCCCAGTGCAGGGCGCGGGTGAGCCAGAGGGAGAGCAGCAGCAGCAGCCAGGCCTGGAGCCAGGGGTGCCCGCGCAGGAGGCCGAGCCAGAAGGGGGCCGTGGCCAGGGCGCCGATGACGGCCCCGGCCAGGGGGAAATACCTGACCGTGGCGGCCAGGGTCGCCTCGTCGTACAGCCGCGCGGGGCCCAGGCGCGAGAGAAAGGACAGGGCGGCCAGCAGGGGGGAGGCGAATCTCACGGGCGGACTCCGGGCAGGGTCAGGGTCAGGGGGGCGGCGCAGCGCGCGCCCAGGGCCAGGGCGGCCGGGGCCTGGTTGCAGGCCAGCTCCAGGTAGCCCTGGCTGCCGGCCAGCAGCCCCAGCTCCCCCGGGGCCAGCTCGGCGTAGGCGCGCACGGCGCGCGCGTCCAGGGCCGGGCCGCCCTGGGCCCGGGCCGTGAGGGCGGCGGCGCGCAGGGTCGGCCCCCAGGCCCGGGCCTCCAGGTTCAGCACGCAGTTGCCGAAGCGGTCCACATGGATCACGGCGGCCAGGATGCGGCTGCCGTCCGGCGTGGCCTCGCGCGCGGGGCAGGTCCAGTCCGGGCGGACCAGGGCCGCGGGATCCAGGGCCGGGCCCAGGGCGCGCGCGGCCTCGCCCCGGGCCAGGCGCGCGGCCAGCGGCGCCAGCACGTCGCGGCCGTGGAAGGTGTGCGAGGCGGCGCCCAGGGCATGGGCCGACAGGTCGAAGACCGGGGCCCCCGGGTGGCGGGCAAGAACCAGCCCGGCCAGGCCGTTGTCCGGGGCAAGGACGGTGCGCCCGGCGGCGCAAAGGGCCAGCAGGCGCCGGGGGCCGCCCACCCCGGGATCCACCACGGCCAGGAAGACCGTGCCCACGGGAAAGTGCTCCAGGCTGGCGGCCAGGAAAAAGGCGCCCTGGGCCACGTTGAAGGGCTCCACGCCGTGGCTCAGGTCGATGACCGTCAGCCCGGGCGCCAGGGCGGCCAGGGCGCCGCGCAGCTGCCCCGCGTAGGGGTCGGCGCAGCCGAAGTCCGTGAGCAGGGCGACGGGGCCGGGCATCAGTAGACCTTGCGCCGCGAGAACCGGTGGCCCAGGACGTTCAGGGCCGAGCCGATGATGGTGAAGGCGTCGGGGTCCACGGAGTAGACGGCCTCCTCCAGGCGCTTGACCTGGATGTTGTTCACCGCCGTGAGCAGCACCTTCTTGCGCTTGCCGGTGAAGGCGCCGCGCCCGTGCAGGATGGTGGCGCCGCGCTTGAGGTGGTGCATGACCGCCTCGGCGACCTCGTCGCTCTTGTCGGAGATGATGATGGCGAACTTGCGCTGGTTGAACATGCCCAGGAAGTATTCCATGGCCTGGGCCGCGACGAAGACCATGGCCACGGAGTACAGGGCGCGGTCCACGTCGAGGATGAACATGGCCGCCAGGAAGAGCAGGCCGTTGAAGACGAAGGTCACCGAGCCCATGCGCAGGCTGAAGCGCTGGTTCAGGGCCACGGCGATGATGTCCAGCCCGCCCAGGGAGCCCATGGTGCGCAGGGCGATGCCCGTTCCCGCCCCGGAGACGGCCCCCGAGGCCAGGGCCGCGAGCATGGGGTCGCTCACGGGTGCGGGGGTGGTGCACAGCTCCATGAACAGGACCATGACGGCCATGCCGTAGAGGCTGTAGAAGAAAAAGCGGCGGCTCACGGCGAACCAGCCCAGGGCGAAAACCGGCACCGACCAGAGGGCCACCCAGATCCCGGGGGTCAGGGTGTTGGTGAGGTAGTAGGCCAGCAGGGCCAGCCCCGAGACCCCGCCGGCCACGAATTCGTGGGGCACGGCCAGGGCCTTGACACTATAGCCGCACAGCGCGGCGCCCAGGGTGATGAGCGCCGCGTTCCACCAGACGGAGAGCGAAAAGTCGCGCATGAGGAAGCCTCCCGGGGGCATTGTAGCGAAACCCCGCCCGGGGGCAAGCCCGGCGGCCGAATCGGGTCCGGCCCGGGGCGGCGGCGCTAGAGCGCCGCGTCGGGCAGCATGTTGTCGCGGTGTACGGCTTCGGGGTAGGGGCACGAGCCCAGCAGCTCGGCGATGGCAGCGCTCTTGTGGCCCATGATGCGCCGCAGGTCGGCGGCCTTGTAGTTGGTCAGGCCCACGGCCACGGCCTTGCCGCCCTCGGTGACGATGCGCACCAGCGCCCCGGCCCCGAAGGAGCCCTCCACCTCGCGGATGCCCGCGGGCAAAAGGCTCTTGCCCTGGTCGGCCAGGGCCCTGGCCGCGCCCGCGTCGACCACGATGCTTCCGGCGGGCTTGTTGTTGTAGGCCAGCCAGAACTTGCGGTGCGAGATGCGCTTGCCCGCCGGGCGGACCCATGTGCCCAGGGCTTCGCCGTCGAAGGCGCGCTGGAGCCCGAAGAACTCGCGCCCCGACAGGATCAGCGTGGGCACCCCGAGCTGGGCCACTCGCCGCGCCGCCAGGAGCTTGGAATACATGCCCCCGGTGCCGTCGGTGGTCTTGCCGCTGCACATGGCGTCCAGGTCCAGGCCGCAAATGTCCTCGACGCATTCGATCTGGCGCGCGTCGGGGTTGGTGGCGGGGTTGGCGTCGAAAACGCCCCCGGCGGAGGTCAGGTTCACGAACAGGTCGGCGTCCACGAGGTTGACCACCAGGCTGCCCAGGGCGTCGTTGTCGCCGAATTCCAGCTCCTGCACGGCCACGGTGTCGTTCTCGTTGACGATGGGCACCACGCGCCAGTCCAGCAGGGTGCGGAAGGTGTTCAGGGCGTTGAGGAAACGCTTGCGGCTGCGCAGGTCGTCCAGGGTCAGCAGGATCTGGGCCGTGACGCAGCCGTAGCGCCCGAAGGCCTCGTCGTAGGCGTGCATGAGCCGCCCCTGGCCCACGGCGGAGGCGGCCTGGCGCGCGGGCAGGCCCGACAGCTCGCCCTGCACGGCGCGGCGCCCGGCGGCCACGGCCCCCGAGGACACCAGCACCAGCTCCAGGCCCCGGTCGTGCAGCCCGGCCATCTGGTCGGCCAGGCGGTTGACCACGCGCATGTCCAGGCCCCGGGGCGTGGTCAGCACGGCGCTGCCGACCTTGATCACCACCCGGCGGGCGGTGCGCATCGCGTGTTCGCGTTCCTGCTTCCAGTCCATGACCTTGGCTCCGCCATGCCGCGCTGGCGCGCGGGGATGAGGGTCGGCGCGGAAAAGTTCCGGCGGCGGGAGGCCCGTGCCGCGCTGGCGCGCGGTGCGGTGCGGGCTATGCGTCCGGCCCGGCCCCGGGGGCCGGGTCCGGCGCCCCGGGCGCCTGCGGGGCTTCGGCCCCGGGGCCGCCCCGGGCCTGCCCGGCGCGGAACAGCCGCCACATGGCCGCCAGCAGGCGGTCCACGCCCTGGCCGGTCAGCGCGGAGATGAAGAACACCTCGCGGCCCTCGGTCCGGGCCCGCCGGGTCAGCTCCTCCAGCCTTTCGGGGGGGAGTACATCAATCTTGTTGACCACCTCAAGCTGCTTTTTGGCGCCCAGCTCCGGGCTGTAGCGGGCCAGCTCGTCGTTGAGCAGGGCGAACCCGGCGAAGGGGTCGTCCTGGTCCAGCTCCTCGGCGCCGAGCAGGTGGACCAGGAACAGGGTCCGCTCCACATGGCGCAGGAAGCGGTGCCCCAGGCCCTGGCCCAGGTGGGCGCCCTCGATGAGCCCGGGGATGTCGGCCACCACGAAGTGCTCGCCCATGTCCGAGAGCAGCACGCCGAGGTTGGGCACCAGGGTGGTGAAGGGGTAGGGCGCGATCTTGGGCCGCGCGGCGCTCACATGCGACAGGAAGGTGGACTTGCCCGCGTTGGGCAGGCCCAGCAGTCCGGCGTGGGCGATGACCTTCAGCTCCAGGCGCAGGGTCATTTCCTCGCCGTCCTCGCCGGGCTGGGCGAAGCGCGGGGTGCGCATGGTGGAGGTCTTGAAGTGCTCGTTGCCCATGCCGCCGCGCCCGCCGCGGCACAGCACCACCTCGCGGCCCGGCTCGGTGAGGTCGGCCACCAGGGTCTCGCCGCCGCTGCCGCGCGGGGCGTCCCCGGCGTCTGGTTCCTGGTCCTCGGGGGTGTCCAGGCGGTAGAGCAGGGTGCCCACGGGCACGTCGATGACCAGGTCCTCGGCGTTCTTGCCGTGGCGCTGGCGGCCCATGCCGGGCTGGCCGTTGCGGGCCTCGTAGAGCCGCTTGAGGCGGAAATCGTACAGGGTCAGCAGCTTGTCCGAGGCGCGAAAGATCACGTCCCCGCCCTTGCCGCCGTTGCCGCCGTCGGGCCCGCCCTTGGGCACATGGGCCTCGCGCCGGAAGGACACGCATCCGTGCCCTCCGTGCCCCGAGCGCACGGTGATGGTTGCTTCGTCCACGAAACGCATGGCGACTCCAAAGAAAAAGGGGCGGACAGCGCTCTCGCGCGATCCGCCCCGGAGATTTTCCGAGCCCGGCGCTTACGCGGGAACCACGCTCACGCGGGTGCGGACCTTCTTCTTGCGGGTGAACTTCTCGAACTTCACGGTGCCGTCCACCAGGGCGAAGAGGGTGTAGTCCTTGCCCAGCCCGACGTTGACGCCGGGGTGGAACTTGGTGCCGAGCTGGCGCACGAGAATGTTGCCAGCCAGGACCTCCTGGCCGCCGAAGCGCTTGACGCCACGGCGTTGTCCGGCGCTGTCGCGTCCGTTCCTGGAGCTTCCGCCTGCTTTTTTATGAGCCATATCTGCCTCCCCCGGCGCCTAGGCCGTGATGGATTTGATCTTGATGGCGGTGTAGTCCTGCCGGTGACCCTGCTTCTTCATGCTGTCCTTGCGGCGGCGCTTGTGGAAGACCACGATCTTCTTGTCGCGGCCGTGCTCCACCACCTCGCAGGCGACCTTGGCCGAGCCCACATAGGGCTGACCCACGGTCACGCCGGCGCCCTGGCCGACGAGCAGAACCTTATCCATGACAACCTCAGAGCCGGCCTCGGCCTGAAGTTTCTGAACCTTGATGGTGCGGCCTTCCTCAACCCGGAACTGCTTGCCGCCCGTCTCGATGATCGCGTACATGAGATACCTCCAAAGAAAGAGAAAGGGCTTGTACTTGACTTCGCGGGGGGAAGTCAAGCCTTTCGTCGCGAAAAGGGCGCCCGGCGTCCGGGGCGGGCTCTAGCGCCCGTCGGCCGTGCGCGCCAGCACCAGGACGACCACCCCGGCGGCCCCGGCGCGGCGCATGGTCCGCGCGCATTCCTCCAGTGTGCCGCCGGTGGTCATCACGTCGTCCACCAGCAGCACCCGCCGCCCGGCCAGGGCCCCGGCCTCGGCGGCGAAGGCCCCGCGCACGTTCTCGCGCCGCCGGGCTGCGTCCAGGGTCGCCTGGGGCACGGTGTGGCGCAC
>NZ_JALNWM010000067.1 GCF_023230885.1 Desulfocurvus sp.
ACCTCGGGCACCGTCCTGGCCGTGTGCTCCTGCACCATCCTGCCGCTGTTCGCGGGCATCTACCGCATGGGCGCGGGCCTGGGCCCGGCCACGGCCTTCCTCTACTCCGGCCCGGCCATCAACGTCCTGGCCATCGTGCTCACCGCGCGCGTGCTGGGCCCGCAGATGGGCGCCGCCCGCGCCGTGGGCGCCATCGCCTTCAGCGTGGTCATCGGCTTGGCCATGCACGTCATCTACCGCAACGAGGAAAAGCAGAAGGCCCTGCTCATGGCCGCCGCGCCCGCCCCCGGGGCGCAGCGCCCCCTGTGGCAGACCGCCGTGTACTTCGCAGCCATGCTCGGCGTGCTGGTCTTCGCCAACTGGGGCGCCCCCGACCAGCCCCAGGGCCTGTGGCACGCCGTTCACGCCGCCAAATGGCCCCTCACGGCGCTCTGCGCGGCGGGCCTGGGGGCCTGCCTGGTGGCCTGGTTCGGGCTGGCCTTGTGGAAGGTTCTGGCCGTGGCCGGGGTCTGCGCCGCCCTGGGGCTGGCCCTGCCCCATGAGCCGTCCGCAGCCTTCGTGGCCGGGGTGGCCGGGTTGACCATCCTGACCAGCACCCGCCAGGACGAGCTGGGCCGGTGGTTCGGGTCGAGCTGGGGTTTTGCCAGGCAGATCCTGCCGCTGCTGCTCTTGGGCGTGCTGGTGGCCGGGCTGCTGCTGGGGAGCCCCGGCGGGGAGGGGCTGATGCCCTCGCAGTGGGTGGCCCGGGCCGTGGGCGGCAACTCCCTGGCGGCCAACTTCTTCGCCTCCTTCGCCGGGGCCTTCATGTACTTCGCCACCCTGACCGAGGTGCCCATCCTCCAGGGGCTCATGGCCAACGGCATGGGCAACGGCCCGGCCCTGGCCCTGCTCCTGGCGGGCCCGGCCCTCAGCCTGCCCAACATGCTGGTCATCCGCAGCGTCATGGGCACGCAAAAGACGGTGGTCTTCGTTTCCCTGGTGGTGGTCATGGCCACGGCCAGCGGCATGGTTTACGGCACACTCTGCCCCTAGGAGGCCGTAATGAGGGAGATCGGGATTCTGGGGCCGGGGTGCCCCCGCTGCGCGCGGCTGGCCGCCAATGTCGAACTGGCCGTGGCCCGGACGGGGGTGCCCTGCCGCGTGGAACGGATCACGGACATGGCGCGGATCGCCGGATGCGGCGTGCTGCTGACCCCGGCGCTGATGGTGGACGGCTGGCTCAAGGCCGTCGGACGGGTGCCCTCGGTGGAGGAGATCGCCGGACTGCTCGCCTGACGGGCGGGGCCGGGGCCCCGCCCGCCGGCGGGCCGGGCTACTGGGTGCGCACGTTGCGCGTGCCGTTGGTCTGCACGGCGTAGCGCAGGACGTTGCGGAACAGCCCGCCGCCCAGGTCGGTGGAGCTGTCGATGACGAACTTGCCGTAGTTGCCCTCGGTGGTCCTGAAGGCATAGACCTGCCCCGTGGTCACCGGGTCGCCCGTCAGGGCGCCGTAGCCGCCCTCGGGGGCCTCGACAAGCCCCTCGAAGCTGCCCCCCACCGTCTGGAAGGTCGCCGCGTTCTCGCTCCACAGGGAGTTGCCCTCGAAGCCCAGGTCGGCCGTGCCCGAGGCGGGCAGGCTCTGGGCCCCGGTCTCGAAGTCCAGGCCCCTGGTGGGCGGGGCGGTATTCTTCTCGATGGTGGCCGTGCGCACGGTGATGGCCGAGGCCGAGGCCACGCCGCCGCTGTCCAGCACATCGCCCGCGCCGGGCTGGGTCGGGGTCCGCTCGTCGCGGGCGGTGCGGATCTCGTCCACCACGGTCATGGGCAGGCCGCTGGCCTCGGCGATTTCCGGCGAGAGGGTGGCGTAGAGCAGGTTGCCGCGCAGGTTGCGCAGCTTCATGACCCCGTCCTCGGGCACGAAGGTCATGGTCGTGCGGCCGCTGGTGGCCTGCTGCTGGCCGGTGGTGCGCGGGATCTGCTTCTTGTCCCACTTGGTTTCCACCGTGGCGTAGCCCTTGGCCACGGTGATGCGGTTCACATAGATGCGCAGCTCGATGGCGCTGAACATGTCGAAGTCGAAGCGCACGCCCTCTTCCAGGAACACGCGGTTGCCCAGGTAGTCGCGCGAGATGACCCGGGCGAAGGCCGCCGCGTCCTGGGCCTCGTAGGCCTCGGCCAGGGCCCTGATGGCCGCCAGGACCAGCTGGTTGTAGTCCACGTTCTCGTAGACCACCGGGCCGCCGGGCAGCAGCCGCAGGGTCACGTCCTCGCGGGTGCCGCCGCGCTTGAGGGTCACATAGAAGTCGTAGCGCTGGCCCGCTGCGGGCAGGAACTCGAAGCGGATGTCGCGCGACACGGGCATGGCGTCCCAGGTGCGGGCGCCGTCGGTGGACAGCAGCATGCCCTCGACGCCATCGACCTCGGACAGGGTGGCCTCCACGCGGATGCGCCCGTTCTCCAGCTCGTCGCGGGTCACGGTCACGCCGCCGGAGAAGGAATCCACGCGCCGCGAGTTCACCCGCAGGTCCAGCACATAGTACATGGCCTGGGCGGCCAGGTCCTCGGCGGCCTCCTGGGCGGCCTTGTCGGCGGCGGCCTGCCGGGCGGCCTGCTCGGCCAGGGCCTGGGCCTGGGCCTTGGCGTCGCGCTCCATTTGCAGGTGCGCCGCGCGCATGGTCACGGCCTCGTCCAGGCGTTCGAGCAGCTTGGCGTACTCCCGGCCCACCTCGCTGGTGCGCATGGCCTCGGGTTCCAGCTTGAAGTTGGCGTCCACGGCGAACCAGTCCCGGGGCGCCTTCTTCACGGCCACGGGCAGCACGGCGGCCACGGCCTCCAGGCCCCTGGCCCAGTCCTCGCCGTCGGTGTGGGGGATGTCCCGGGCCAGGGCCCGGGCCTTGATCACGTCCGTGAGGTAGACGACGCCCCCGCCGTAGACCATGTTCTTCTCCCGCGCCGGGGTGGCCTCGGCCATCTTCGAGAGCTCCGTGGCCCAGGTCACCGCGCCGGGGAAATAGCGCGAGACGAAGCCCCATTGCGGGTAGGCCTGCAAGCGCTTCAGCCAGTCCTGGCCGTACTCGCGCAACTGCGCGGCGTCCATGTAGTGCGGGTAGGGTTCCAGGGCCAGGGCCTCACCCCCGGGGCCCGACACGGCGAAGGGCAGCAGGCGGCCCTCCTGATCCATGCGCAGGATCTGGTCGCCCCCGCGCAGGGTGCGCAGGAATTCTTCCATCTCCTTGTGCTTGGCGCCGAGGAAGGCGATGTCCTGCTCCAGGTTGGAGTTGTTGGTCCGCGCGCGCCGCGCGTAGCCCGCGAGGTTGACGCGCCAGGCGGCGGCCACCGACCGCGCCCGGTCCAGGATCTCCTCCAGGGCCCGTTCGCGCTCCCGGAACCGCGTGGCCGTCTGCGGGCCGAGCAGGGCCTCGATGTAGTCCATGTCCTCGTCGGTGAACACCTGGTCGCGCTCGTTCTTGCGCTCCTCCAGCCGCTTCTTGAGCCAGGCGACGAACTGGTCGGCCTGGTCGATGGGCGCGGCCAGGGCCTCCAGCCCGCCGTCGGAAACCAGCTGCGACGAGAGGGAGGACGCGGCCATCCGCAGTCGGTGGACGACCTCCTGCAGGTCCATGCTGGAGCCGTCGCCAAAGGTGCCCACGGCGGTGTGCATCTCAAGCTCGTAGGTCGGCGCGGGGCGCTCCCAGAACTTGTCCGGAGCCATTTCCAGCGGGGTGGCGATGGAGGCCATGAAACGGTTGTAGCGCTCCGCGCGCCCGCTCCAGTAGGCCGTAAGATCGTAGAACCCCCGGCCCTTCTCGCTCAGTTCGTCGGACAGGGCCTTCACGGTGGCCAGGTCGTTATCCCGCCATTTCCGCATGTCGCCCTCGACGGCGGAGCGCTGGCTGTTGTCGGGCTGCGCCTTGCGCACGACCTCCAGGGCCTCGTCGTAGAACGCGTTGATCTCGGCGCCGAGTTCCGCCACGGCCTGCTCCTGCAGGGCCTGCGCCCCCCCCGAGTCGCCCACGTTGTAGGCGTCGAGCACCTGGGCCTCGACCTCGGCCATCCGGGCCGTGGCGCTCTCGATGGGGTAGCGCTTGATATAGGCTTTGACATCCTGGTAGTCCGCCAGGTGCTGGTCGTACTGGCTGCCCCAGGGCCTGCCCGCGCCATCCGTGGCGGTGGAGGTGCGCGCCAGCTCGGCGTTGTGGGCCCGGGCCTGCTCGTCCATCTTCGCCAGCTTCTTTTCGTATTCGGTGAGCTCCTGGGCGTGGATGGTCGGCGCGTCGACCTGGAGGTTGCGCAGCAGCACCGACCAGCGCCCGGACTCGGACTCCAGCTCGGAGTGCAGGTCGAAGGCGTCGGCCATATAGGCCCGCGCGGCGGCCTGGTTCAGCTCCCGGATCATCCGCGTCCCGGTCTGCTGGTAGGCGGGCAGGTTGATGAGGGCGGGCTTGTCCAGGGCTGCGGAAATCCTGGCCATTTCGCTGCGGGAGCCCTCGAGCAGCGCGCGGTATCTGGGCAGCTCCTCTCGGGCCGCCTTCGCGGCGGTGTACAGTTGCAAAAGCCGGGGCAGGTCGTTGCCCGTAAAGGCCTTCATCTTGGCCACGAATTCCTCGAACCTGGCGTTCTCCTGGCGCAGGCGGGCCTCCTGGTAGCGGACCCGGGCCTGCTTGTTCACGTCGGCCAGCAGCGTGCGGATCCAGCCCCGGGCCGTGTTGCGCAGCTCGCCGGTCAGGGCCAGGGTTTCCTCGTCCTGGGCGCTGGTCATGCCCAGGGAGGCGAGATACGAAGCCCAGCTCTGCTCGGGCCACTCCTCGCCCAGGTGGGTGGTCACATAGCTCTTGACCAGGCCGCGCACCGCCTCGTTGGTCACGATGTAGTCGTTGAAGAAGTAGTCCACGGTGTCGGAGGTGATGCTGATCTGGGCCGGGGAGTCGGGCGTGATCGCGCCGATGAGCCGCCGGTCGCGCTCCACCGTGCCGTAGAGGGCCTCGATGTCGCGCGCGGCGCCCGTGGACTGCACGAGCAGGTGCGACTCGTAGGCCGCCTTGGCCGCCGCCCACACGGCCGAGACCGCCGGGTTGTTCAGCTTGCCCACGGCGGCGTCGGCCATTTCGATGGCCGCCTGGTCGTAGTTGCCCGCCCCGAGCTGCGTGGCCACGCTCTGCACGGTGTCTATGAGCCCGGTGAACTCGGTGACCTTGTCGTACACCGGCCCGTAGTCCTTGAGCCCCTTGAGGGCCTCCAGGCCGCCCAGTTGGGTCAGCAGCCAGTCCGAAGCCTCGTCCTTGACCACGCTTTTGGCGGCGTCGGTGACGCTCTTGCTTTCGGCGGCGGCCTGGGTGAACGACAGGCCGAGCCCGGCGATCTTGTCCGCCGTTTCGGCGGCCCGGGCCGGGCCGCCCGCCAGCAGGAGGCCCCAGGCCAGGGCCAGGAGCAGGGCCGGGAACAGGCGCGCGCGGCGCCCGGAGCAACGGGGTCTGGTCATATGCGGCGTTCCTCTCGCGTCAGAACGGGTTGTCGCCACTCATGCGGGTCAGCAGCCAGCGGCCCTGCGCGGGGGCGAGCACGAACTCCGTGCGCCCCCGGGCCAGGGCCTGGCCGCCCGGGGTCTGGGATTTCCTGGTCCAGGTGAACGCCACGGCCACGGCGCCCCCGCCCGCCGGCAGCACCCGGTCGACGAAGGTTTCGTACTGCACGGCCTGTTCGGCGTTGCGGGCGCGGTCCACCCGGTCCAGGAAGGCCGGGCGCAGCGGCGCGAAATCCGGGGCAACCAGGGCGGCGAAGGCGTCCATGGTCCCCAGGGAGTAGGCGTCCAGCACGGCGCGCACGGCCTCGTGGGCCTCCTCGCGCGCCCCGGGGGACACGGGCGCGCCGGGCTCGACCCGCCCGGCGCAGCCGGGCAGGGCGGTCCAGAGCACCAGGGCCAGGGCCAGGCACAGGGTGAAAAAACGTCCGGACATCAGAAGTTGCTCACAAAGCGCAGCACATAGCGGGCCTCGGAATAGTCCTGGCCCGCGGTGTCGTACTCGTAGTCGTTGTGTTCGCCACGCAGGCTGACCACCGTGCTGCGCTGCTTGTCCAGCCGGTAGGCGAACTCCAGAAACCGGGTGTTGATCTGATAGTCCTGGGCCGCGCCCGTGTTGGCGGCGTCCTGCAGGTTGTAGCCGAAACTCATGGTCAGCGGCTCGGCCAGCTCGTAACGGCCGTTGAGGGTCAGGCCGTGGTGCATGTCCTGCCCCTCGGCGGCCTGGTTGGCGCGCACGTTGCCCACATATCCGGCGGCCAGGTAGAGGCGGCGGTCCCACACGGTGAAGTCGCGGCTCAGGTTCGCGCCGTAGCGCCAGGAATCCTCGTCGTTCACGGTGGCGGGGCGCGCGGTGAAATGGCGCATCTCCAGGAAGGCGCCCAGGGCGGCCTCCCACATGCGCGTGTTGGCCGCAAGGCCCACGGTGACGGTGGTGGAGTCCGCGCTGTTGGCCGTGTCGTCGGAGTCCTTGCGCTGGTGGTTCAGGTAGGGCCGCAGGGAGAGCTCGCGGTACTCCTCGAAGGGCCGGGAGGTCAGGGACAGGTACTTTTCGTCGTAGCGGGTGCGGTAGGTCCGGTCGCTGCCCGGCAGGTCGTCCCAGTACCAGTTCTGGGACACGGTCAGCGTGTTGGCGGGATTCAGGCGCCAGTCGGCGCTGACCATGTGCTGCTGCTTGTCGCTGGAGGCCGAGCCCACCAGGGTCCGGTAGCCGGGGTCCACCCGGTAGGCCAGGTAGCGCAGGTCCCAGATGTTCTTGTGGCGGTAGCCGGGCATGACCCGCCAGGCCGTGCCGTACAGGCGACGGTCGGAAACGTCCTCGTCGGCGATGTATCCGCTGCGCGCGGCCTCGAAGACCACGAAGGCCCCGTTGCGCAGGCGCAGCTCGCCGTCCACTCCGGCGACGATGTTGTCCTGGTCCGTGGCCGAGGGGTCGTTCTCCAGGGACGCGGAGTCGTCCTCCACGGACACGGCCTGCGCGCCCAGGCGCAGCACGGACACGGACGGATGGTCCTGCAGGGGCGTCACGTCGGCCTTGGCCCCGTAGACGTTGCGCTGATAGAGCCCCCGGCCCGACTCGTAGGTCCGAGCCACCACGGCCTTGGTGCGCAGGGGCTCGGCGGGGGCCAGCTCCACGTTCAGGCCCTCCAGGCTGGAGCCCATGACGAACTGGCTGAAGTCGGAGTAGAAGTTGCCGAACTCGACGAGATTCTCGTCGTTGAACACGCTCAGGTTCAACTGCTTGAGCACCACGGCGTTGCGCTCTTCCATACGCTGGTTGTCGGTCTTGCGCAGGTTGGCCTCGCCCTGGAACTGGTAGTCCGCGAAAAGCCGCTCGAAGACGCGCAGGTCCAGTTCCAGCAGGTGGTCCTTGTTGTCGTCGCGATAGAACGATTTGGCCTGGTTGCCGCGCACGGAGGAATACTCGCCCTGCACGGCCACACGCCCGGTGATCATGCCCGAGCGCTCGGGGCCGTACTGGCCGTAGGCGCCGAAGTCGAACAGGTCGTGCAGGCGCTGGGCCGCCGTGAACGAGGGCACGACCTTGGGCGCGTCGGCCCCGCCGTCCGCGCCGTTGCCAAGGAAGATGATCTCCGCGCCCCACCCCGGGCGCGCCACGGCAAGCACGACCAACGCCGCGGCGACAACCATCCGTGCCCATGCGCCACATACTGTCTGCATAAACGACCCGTGCGGTTTGCTGGTTGGTGGTACGCCCTGCGGGCACCGCCCGCGTTGCGGCCCGCCCCCCGCGCAACGCGGCCCTTCGGGAGCGGTCCTGGCTTTGTCCCGGGCACCGCGTCCGGCGTGAGGCGTCTGGCCGGGGGACATGGGGAAAATTATTGCGTTTTCAATCCCAGGTAAAGATGATTTTCGAAATACGGCACATGCAAACCGGGAGTTCCCGCGCAGCGAAACGGCGCGCAAAGGCTGTGAAAAACATTCCGATCCTGCGGCACAAGGTTTTTTCCCGCGCCATTCACAACGCACAACGGCGCCACGGCTCTCCGGAGCGCCGCCGCAAGGCTGACGGGAACGTTCCAGGACAAAAGTTGCGTCCACTGCACAGCCCGTTGCATGCGGGCAAAAGCAACGATACGCCGCAACACAACAGAAGCGGAGCAACGCACCACCCGGCCCCCGATGCGGCCGCGCCGCCCGCCAGGACCGCACCACGGGCAGGGGGAACCTCCGGCGGCGGCCGCCGGGGCGGCCAGGGCATGGCGTCGCCAATCCCGAGGGGAAACCATCACTCCACCTCCCCGGCTTGCCGCGGGACTGCATCGCCCCTGGCGCCGCGCAGCATGGGGGCGGAACGCGCCGTGCGGCGGAAACGAAGCGGAAACGCGCCGCCCCCGGCCCGCCTGCTGCCTCCCGGGCCAGGGCCCAAAAGCACGAAAAGCTCCGGGCGTCGCCAAGGGCCCGGCCGCTGCGCCACCGAACCCCAGGCCAGGGGCCCCAAACGCGAAAAGGGCCCCGGCGTTGCTGCCGGAGCCCTAATCACCTTGATGGTGCCGAAGGGGAGAGTCGAACTCCCACGGAGAAACCCCCACTAGACCCTGAACCTAGCGTGTCTACCAATTCCACCACTTCGGCATCAGGAAGGCCGCTTATAAACCCAAGCTTCGAGCCCTTGCAAGCCTTTTTTAAGATTTTTTTAAAATCAATTATATCATTGCGTTATCAGCTGGCCTTCCGGTGGCGTCCGCCCGGCTTGAACCACGGGCCCTTTTGAGGTAGCACTACGCCTCGCCTGATCCGACTCGGACACACCAAGGAACCACAGATGATCGTCGTCCGCGACCTGGAAGAAATCCGCGACACGTTGCGCGGCTCATGCCTGACCATCGGCAACTTCGACGGGGTCCACAAAGGCCACCAGAAGCTTCTGGCCCGCACGCGCATCCGCGCCGAGGCCCAAGGGCTGGAATCCGTGGCCGTGACCTTCGACCCCCATCCCCTGCGCGTGCTGGCCGGGGGCAACACCCCGCCGTTCATCACCCTCACCGAGCAGAAGGTGGAGCTCATCGAGCGCCAGGGCGTGAACATCTGCGCGCTGCTGCGCTTCACCCGCGAGATGGCCGCCCTGGAGCCCGAGGACTTCGTGCGCCGCTATCTGCTGGACGGGCTGAATATGAAATACATGGTCATCGGCTACGACTACGCCTTCGGCAAGGGCCGCCGGGGCAACCACGAGCTGCTGGCCGCCCTGGGCGAGAAACACGGGTTCCAGGTGGAGCGCGTCAATCCTTATATGTACGGCGGGGCCGTGGTCAGCTCCACGCGCATCCGCGACCTGGTCCGCGCCGGGCGCGTGTGGGACGCCCAGCCCCTGCTGGGACGCTTCTACACCGTGCGCGGCACGGTGGAGCACGGCCAGGGGCGCGGGGGGCGGCTGCTCGGGTTCCCCACGGCCAACCTGCGCCTGGTGGACGAGCTGTACCCGGCGGGCGGGGTCTACGCCTGCTGGGCGACCCACAAGCTGGTGACCCGCCCGGCCGTGGCCAACATTGGCACCAACCCGACCTTCGGCTCCCAGGCCCTGTCGGTGGAGGTGCATATCCTGGACTTCGACCGCGACATCTACGGCGACGACCTGCGCGTGCAGTTCGTGCAGCGGCTGCGCTCGGAGCGCAAGTTCGACGGCCCCCGGGAGCTGGTGGGCCAGATCACCCGCGACTGCGACCTGGCCCGGACCATCCTGGCCAGCTCCCAGGCCCAGCCCTGAGGCCCGGACCATGCGCCTGCGCGACTACCTGAACGCCATAATTCGCAGCGCCTCCATGCGCTGGATGGGCCTGGCCGTCCTGGTGGGGCTGGTGTCGGGCCTGTGCGCCGTTGCCTTCTTCACCGCCGTGGAATACGGCCAGCACCTGCTGTTGCACAGCCTGGCCGGGCAGCCCATGCCCGCCCCCGCCGGGGAGAGCATCTTCCACATGCCCGCCGGGCCGCCGCGCCCCTGGCTCATCCCGCTGCTGACCACGGCCGTGGGCCTGGGCACGGGCTGGCTGGTGACCCGCTTCATCCCCGAAACCATCGGCGGCGGCACCGACGGCACCGACGCCATGATCGACTCCTTCCACAACAAGGAAGGGCGCATCCGGCCCCTGGCCGCGCTGATCAAGGGCTCCACGGCCATCCTGACCATCGTCTCGGGCGGCAGCGCGGGCCGCGAGGGGCCCATCTCCCAGATGGGCGCCGCCGTGGGCTCGTGGCTGGCCACCAGCCTGCGCCTGTCGGCCAAGGAGCGGCGCATCCTGCTGCTGGCCGGGGCCGCCGGGGGCCTGGGGGCCATTTTCCGCGCGCCCCTGGGCGGCGCCCTCACCGCCGTGGAGGTCATCTACCGCGAGGATTTCGAGGCCGAGGCCGTACTGCCCTCGGTGGTCTCCTCGGTGGTGGCCTATTCGCTGTTCACCTTCTTCTTCGGCTCGGACCCCATCTTCGGCATCCCCCAGTTCCGCTTCCACAACGTGGCCGAACTGCCCTTCTACGTGGCCCTGGCCTTCTTCTGCTCCCTCACGGGCTGGCTGTACATCCGGACCTTCGAGTTCGTGAAGTTCCGCATCTTCACGCCCCTGGCCTCGCGCGCGGGGGTCATCCTGGCCATGGGCCTGGGCGGCGCGATCATGGGCCTTTTGGGCATGGTCTTCCCCGAGCTGCTGGCGGGCGGCTACGGCTGGCTGGAGCTGGCCATCAAGGGCGAGCTGGCCGTGGGGGTCATGGCGGGCATCCTGCTGGGCAAGATCGTGGCCACCTCGGTGACCATCGGCTCGGGCATGTCCGGGGGCATGTTCGCCCCGGCGCTGTTCGTGGGCGGCATGTCGGGCGGGGTGGTGGGCGCCCTGGCCCACCGCTTCTTCCCCGACGTGGTCACCCAGCCCGGGGGCTATGTGTTGGTGGGCATGGCGGCCTTCTTCGCCGGGGTGGCCAACGCGCCCATCGGCCCGCTGATCATGGTCTGCGAGCTGACCCAGGGCTACGGGCTGCTGGCCCCGCTGATGCTGGCCAGCGCCCTGTGCATCCTGCTGGGCAAGAGCACCTCGCTCTACGAGCACCAGGTGGAAAACAAGTTCGAGTCCCCGGCGCACCTGGGCGACATGACCATCAACGTCCTGGAGTCCCTGCGGGTGGAGGACCATTTCGTGCCCGGGCGCGTGAGCACCCTGGAGGAATGCACCACGCTGAAGGCCATCACCGATGTCATGGCCAACTCCAACGAGCTGTACTTCCCGGTGCGCGGGGAGGGCGACGCCATCACGGGCATCCTCGGGGTCAAGGACATCCGCAGGGTCATCTTCGAAACGGCCCTGTTCGACCTGGTGGTGGCCCGCGACATCGCCGGGCCCCCGGCCACGCTGCTGCCCGCAGACAACCTCTACGCCGCGCTGCTGCGCTTCGTGGACACGGGCTACGGCCAGATCCCCGTGGTGCGGCCCGACGACCCCACGCACATCCTGGGCCTGCTCAACCGCGAGGACGTGTTCCAGGCCTACCGCGCCGCCCTGGCCCGGCTGCGCGGCGAGGAAGCCGCGGCCTGAGCCGGGGGCGGGCCGCGGCCCGCCGGGTCAGCCCGCGCGGCGCACGATGCCCGGGCGCACCTGGCATTTGACGCGGATGGTCCGCCCCACGGTCCGCGCCCCCTCCACCATGTTGAACGCGCCGGATTCGGTGATCTCGGGCTCGGCGCCCTCCAGGTCCGCGCCCAGCGAGCGGATGTGCTCCGCCAGGGCGCCGCGCGCGTCGGCCTCGGCCTCGGCCAGGGAATAGCCGCGCGCCACCGGGCGGTCCACGCCCAGGGCCGGGATGAGCATGCGGCCCTTTTGCGTGTCGGCGAACAGCTCGGCCTCCAGGGTCGTGCGCGTCAGGGCCGCGCCAATGGCGTTGGCCACCGCGTGGTGGTCGGGCAGGCGCACATCCAGCCCCGAGGCCCGGGCCAGGAGCGGCGCCAGGGGCCCGGCGGGCCCGCCCATGACGTAGTGGCGCACCGGGCGCACCTGCCGCCCGCCCAGCAGCTCGCGGATGGTGTACACGGGCTTGGAGTTGATTTCGTCCACCAGGTCGCGCGCGGCAAGGACGATGGCGCCAACGGCCGCGTCCACGGCCTGGCGGGCCAGCTCCCCGGCAGACAGGCCCCGGGCCGCGCCCAGCTCGGCCAGCCCCCGGCGCGAGGCATCCACGTCGCCGAAGGCGCAGGCCCCCGCGACGTTGAGGGCGTCGATCAGGGCCGGGGCGCCGGGGCGGCCCGCGCCGCACCCGCAGGTCGCCAGGGCCGGGCCGCGCCGGTCGGGGCCCACGGTGACCCCCGCCGGGCCCAGGCGCAGGGCCGAATCGCCGCCCACGCCGATGGAGCGCACCTTGAGCGCGGGGACCAGGGTCGGATAGGAGCCCACGGTCATGCCGTGCTCCTCGATGACCGGGGAGCCGTCGGCGAACACGGCGATGTCCGTGGTGGTGCCGCCCACGTCGAGGATCACGCAGTCGTCGCGGATGTCGCACAGGGCGATCATGCCCATGACGCTGGCCGCCGGGCCGGACAGGATGGAGTGCACAGGCAGGGCGCGCGACAGCTCCAGGGGCATGGTGCCGCCGTCGGCCTTGAGGACGTTGATCTCCGCGTTCAGGCCGAAGTCGGCCAGGCTCTCCTGGGCGGCCCAGGCGAAATCGTTGTACTGCCGCCAGACGGCGCTGTTGAAGTAGGCCGTGGCCATGCGCCGGGGAAAATTGAGCACCCCGGACAGGCTGTGGCCCAGGGTCACATGGTCGGCCCCGCCGCCCTGGTCCAGGGCCCGGGCCATGGCCCGCTCGTGGGCCGGGTTGCGCGTGGAGAACTTGCCCACGGCCGCGAACACGCGCACCCCGGCCGCGCGCATGGCGGCCACGGCGGCGGCCAGGGCCTCGCCGTCCAGGGGCGCGACCTCGGTGCCGCGATGGTCCACCGCGCCGCCCAGCACATGGAAATGGCCGCCCGTGCGATGGTTCTCGGGGTCGATGCCCGGCCCGGCGGCCACAAGGACGCCCACCTCCTCGGTCTTGCCCTCGACGATGGCGTTGGTGGACAGGGTGGTGGACAGGTTCACCCGGCGCACGGCCCCGGGGTCCACCCCCCGCAGCACGGCCGCCAGGGCCGCGCGCACCGAAAGCAGCAGGTTGTCGTGGTCCGTGGGCACCTTGGCCTCGGCCACCACCCGGCCCCGGTCCAGCACCACGGCGTCCGTGTGCGTCCCGCCGACATCGATTCCCAGAAGCATGGCCCTCTCCTGCACGCTGACGCGGCCCGGGCGGGCGCCCGACCGCCTGACCAGTGCATACCAAGACGCGGCCCAAGTCAAACCCCTTTCCGGCCAGCGGTCGCCGCGCGGCGGCGAACGGGGCCCGAAAGGGGAAAGGACAGGCCGCCGGCGGGCCCGGCTCAGGCCGCGGGGGTGCGGTGCAGGGTCAGGACGGCCACCTCGGGCGGGCAGTTCAGGCGCACGGGCACGCTGACGCCGACCCCGGTGGAGGTGAACACCTGGCGCTCGGTGCCCTCGACCCGCCGCAGGCCGCGCGGGTAGTGGTGGGCCAGCGAGGGCAGGATGGGCGCGCCCAAAAGCGGCAGACGCACCTGTCCGCCGTGGCTGTGCCCGGATATCTGCAAGGGCAGGGTGTGGCCCGAGGTCTGGGCCAGGAAATCGGCGTAGTCCGGCTCATGCACCAGGACAAACGCCATCTCGTCCTCGGGCACGCTGCGCAGGGCCCGGGAATGGTCGGCCAGGCCCTCGGTGGCCGAGTCCAGCCCCACAAGGCGCAGGGTGGCCGCGCCGTAGGCGATGCTGCGCGACTCGTTGACCAGCAGGTCCACCCCGGCGCGCGCCAGGGGCACGGAGGTCTTGCGCAGGTCCAGGTGATGGTCGTGGTTGCCCGGGCAGGCGAACACGCCCAGGTTGGCGATGAGGTCCGACAGGGCGTCGGCGCAGGCCTCGGCCTGCTCCGGGCGGTCCTGGAAAAAGTCGCCGGGCAGCACCACCATGTCGGGGTGCAGGGAATTCATGATCTCCACCGCCGTGGACACGAAATCCGCAGACACATAATCGCCCACATGGAAATCGGACATCACGCCCACGCGCAGGCCCTCCAGCGAATGCGGCAGCCCCGCGACGGGCACCACCGTGGAATTGACCACGATGCGGCTCGGGGCGACCACGGCGGCGTATTGCGCGCCCACCCCCGCCAGGCACGCGCATCCGGCCAGGCGCAGGAACCGCCTGCGGGTCATGCTGGGGGAGAAGGATTCGGTGTCGATTTCGTAGGGGGACATGTCGGATACCCTTGCTGCCTGGGGGGAGCGACGGGATGCGGGACGGAAAGAGGGCGCCTAGGCGCGGCGCGACCCGGCGGGCGCCGGGCGCGAAGGAAGGACGGCGGCCCCCTGCGGGCCGGGCACGAAGGCCGCGCGAACCGGACGCACAAGGCGCCCGCCACGCGGCAGGGTCTGCGAAAAAGGCCTGGTGTGCATGTGTGCGGTCTCCACGCCGTGGACGGCGACAAGGCAGATATGATCCCGATCGCCCCCGCCGTCAATGGGGGGACGCCGAAAAACCCCGGCCGCCCCCCGGCGCGCGGCGGCCGCGGGGCCGGAGGGGCCGCGGGAGGGGGGATGGCGGAAATCATCGGCGGCGCGCGGCGGCCGCGGGGGCGGCGGCCTTTACCATTTATGCGCGCATCTG
>NZ_JALNWM010000068.1 GCF_023230885.1 Desulfocurvus sp.
CCAGGGTCGCCACGCGCATGCGGGCCTTCGTGCGCCCCGCCGCCGGGCCCGACACCCTGCCCATGCCCCTGGACAACCCCGCCCTGGAGACTGCGCCCCTCGGCGAAACCCTGGAGGGCGCCAACCTCTCCGCCGCGCTGACGGATTTCCTGCTGGCCCTGAGCGCCAAGCTGGACACGGTGGTCAGCCTGCTTTCGCAAAAGCGCCTGGAGGACGATTTCGAGGCCGCGGTGGAGGTGCTGGAAATCGGCGCCCAGGGCCTGGATTTCGTCGCCCCGCGCCCCTGGGCCGCGGGCGCCGTGCTGGAGTTCGCCCTGGTGCTGAACCAGTACCCCCTGCGGCTGGCCGCCGCCGTGGGCCGGGTGGAGGCCGTGGCCGACTCCCCGGCCGGGCCGCGCCACAGCGTAACCTTCACGCGCATCCGCGAGGCCGACTTCGAGGCCGTGGTCCATTTCGTCATCAACGAGGAGCGCCAGCAGATCCGCGAATCCCGCTGGTCGCGCTGACCCCCCGCCACCCCGAGGATCCCCATGCCCGCTTCCCCCGCCCCGCAGTTCCCAGCGGAACAATTGGACAAGCTCGTCGCCCAGGTCACCCAGAGCGTGGTCGAGGGCCTGGACACCGTCCTGACCGAGGTCATCCAGAAGGAAGTCTCCCAGGTGCTGGCCGAATCGCTCTCGCGCGCCCTCAAGGAAGGCGCGTTCTTCCGCAAGGTCAACGAGGACATGCGCGAGGGCCTGGAGAGGATATACGGCGAGATCCGCGAGGCGCGCCGCGAGGCCGGGCAGCGCCCCCGGGGCGGCCATGAGACGGGCGAACTCATCAGCGAGGCGTCCGACCAGCTCGACGCCATCCTGCGCTCCACCGAGGACGCCACCGTGCGCATCATGGACATCGTGGAGCAGCACCAGGAGATGGTCCGCGCATCGGGCGAGCTGCTGGCGGCCTTCCGCACGGGCGGCGCCCGCAAGGACGCCGTGGAGGAGCTCATCCGCCAGAACGAGGCCCACCAGGCCCACCTCATGGAGATCATGACCGCCCTGTCCTTCCAGGACCTGACCGGACAGCGCATCAAAAAGATCATCCAGGCCCTGAAGCGCATCGAGGAGATCGTCTTCAGCGTCTATGTGAGCACGGGGCTCAAGGTCCGCCGCCATGAGCAGACCCCCGAGCGCGACGCCGGGGAGATCGACCAGGAGGCCGCCAAGACCGTGGAGGCCCTCAAGGGCGGCGGCTCGGAACTCAAGGGCCCCCAGGACGGGGCCGCCCAGTCCGACGTGGACGACCTGCTGCGCCAGCTCGGCCTGGAATAGTCTCCCGCCCTGCCGGAAAAGCCAGGGGCCGCCCCGCGACGCGCGTCGCGGGGCGGCCCCTGGCTTTTCCGGCGGCGGGCGGCGGGCCTCAGAGCAGCAGCAGATGGGCCAGCCCCAGGAAGAGGAAAAAGCCCGTGGAGTCGGTGATGGTGGTCAGGAAGATGGACGAGGCCTGGGCCGGGTCGCGGCCCAGCTCGCGCAGAACCACGGGGATCATGGCCCCGGAGACGTTGCCGACCATCATGTCCAGCCCCAGGGCCAGGGCCATGACCCCGGCGAGGCTGGCGTGGTGGGTCAGGATGAACACGCCGCACAGCACGAGCAGCCCGACCATCAGCCCGTTGAGCAGGCCGATCTTGGCCTCGCGCAGCACCGCCGTCCAGGCGCGCCTGCGGTCCCAGGTTTCCATGGCCAGTTGGCGGATCATCACCGCCAGGGACTGCTGGCCCGAATTGCCGGCCTGGTTGGCCACGATGGGCATCAGCGCCGCCAGGATGGCCATCTGGGCGATGGTGCCCTCGAACATGTGCACCACCCAGGCCGCCACGGCGGAGTTGGCCACGTTGATGACCAGCCAGGGCAGACGCAGGGTCACCGAGCGCAGCCAGGGCGTGTCCACGGTTTCGTTCTGGCCCGCGCCGACCATGCCGAGCATGTCCTCGCTGGCCTCTTCGTGGATGATGTCGATGACATCGTCGTGGGTGACCACGCCCAGCAGGCGGCCCTCGCGGTCCACCACGGGCAGGGCCAGGAAGTTGTAATGCGACAGGAGGTGGGCGACCTCCTCCTTGTCGGTGTCGAAGGCGGCGGTGATGAGCTGCTGGTTTTCCAGCATCTCGCGCAGGGGCTTGCCCGGGCGGGCGAGCATCAGGTTGCGCAGGGAGACCACGCCGACCAGGTGCTCCTGCTCGTCGACCACATAGGCGTAATAGGGGATTTCGGATTCTTCGGCGGCGCGGCGGATGAGGGCGATGGCCTGGTCCACGGTCAGGTTCTGCTCCAGAACCGTGACCTCGGTGTTCATGACGCCGCCGGCGGTGTCGGAGTCGAAGGTCAGCAGGCTTTCGATTTCCTGGGCTTCCTCGGCCTCCACGCGCTGGAGCAGGGCCTGCTGGTGGGCGGTGTCCAGGTCTTCGAGAACGTCGGCGGCGTCGTCGGGGGACATCTCTTCGAGGATGTCGGCCGCCAGGTCCGGGCTCAGGGCGCGCATGAGCACGGCCCGGTCGTGCTTCTCCATCTCCGCGACGAACTCCGCCGCGTCGGAGGTGTCCAGGCTTTCCAGGACACTCAGCTGGTCGGCCAGGGACAGGTCCTCCAGCAGGTCGGCGCCGTCGGCCGGGTGGGCGTTCTCGAAGCCCACGGCCACGGCGTCGCCCTCGCTCCCGGGTGGGGCGAGGGTCCGGATGTCCTCCTGGACGGGGCTCTGTTCGTCCTTCTCGTGCATGGCGTCCCTCAGGTATACCAATCGACTGCGTTCGTCAAAGCGGGCGACGGGCGCCCGGGAGGGCGCGCGCGGCCGGGAGCGGCCTGCGCGGCTTGACGCCGCCCCCTGTTTGCCGTAACCCCGCGCAAGGCTCCCGCCCACCCCGGAGCGGCGCCAGCGGCGGGCCGGGCCACCCATCCCGGCCACCCTCACAGGACAAGCCTACCATGAACACCACGACTTTTCATGACTTTTTCCAGGGCCCGGCCCTGGGCTTCCTGATGCGGGCCATAGACACGGCCCTGGAGGAGGACGGCCCCGACCTGACCAGCCTGGCCGTGTTCGGCCCAGCAGCCCCGGCCCGGGCCGAGATCGTGGCCAAGCAGGACGCCGTGGCCGCCGGGCTGCCCATCGGCCCGCTGGTGCTCGACGCCGTGACCCCCGGAGCAGGCGCGGGGATGCGCCTTTGCGCCGCCGACGGCCAGGCCGTGCGCCCCGGGCAGGTGGTGGCCGAGATCCACGGCCCGGCCAGCACCCTGCTGCGCGCCGAGCGGGTGATCCTCAATTTCCTGACCCACCTTTCGGGCATCGCCACCCTGACCCGCGCCTACGCGGACGCCCTGCGCGGCTCGCGCACCACCCTGCTGGACACGCGCAAGACCCTGCCCGGGTTGCGCCATGTCCAGAAGTACGCGGTGTTGATGGGCGGGGGGAAAAACCATAGACTGTCCCTTGGCGACATGCTCATGCTCAAGGACAACCACATCGACCAGGCCGGCGGCATCGCCCCCGCCGTGGCCCGGCTGCGCGCCGCCTACCGGCCCTGCCCGCCCATCGAGGTGGAATGCCGCACCCTGGGCGAGGTCCGCGAGGCCGCGGCCTTGGGCGTTGCGCGGATCATGCTCGACAACATGGCCCCCGGGGCCCTGGCCGAAGCCCTGGCCCTGGTGCCCGAGGGCACCCAGACCGAGGTCAGCGGCGGCGTGTCGCTGGACACCCTGGCGGCCATAGCCCAGGCCGGGCCGGACTTCGTGTCCGTGGGCCGGCTGACCCACTCGGCCCCGGCGGCGGATTTCAGCATGCGCATCCACATCCCCGGGAGGCCCCAATGAACACGCCCCACGCACAGACCATCGCCGCCATCCGCCGCCAGCGCGGCGCGTCCCTGGTCATCATGGGCCACCATTACCAGGGCGGGCTGGTCATCCAGCACACCGACCTGCGCGGCGACTCCCTGGAGCTGGCCCGGCAGGTGCGCGGGCTGCGCGCCGCCAGGCATATCGTCTTTTGCGGGGTGAGCTTCATGGCCGAGACGGCGGCCATGCTCGCCGCGCCGGGGCAGAAGGTCGTATCCCCCGCGCCCGAGGCCGGGTGCGTCATGGCCGACATGGCCCCCGGGCCCCTGGCCGACGCCGTGCTGCGCCGCCTGACCGCCGACGGCCGCCGGATCATCCCCCTGGCCTATGTGAACACCGACGCCCATGTGAAGGCGGTGGTCGCGCGCCACGGCGGGAGCGTCTGCACCTCGGCCAACGCCCCGGCCATGCTGCGCTGGGCCCTGGAGCGGGGCGACGGCGTGCTCTTTCTGCCCGACAAGAACCTGGGCCACAACACCGCCAACATCCTGGGCCTGCGCGAGGACCGCCGCGCCGTCATCGACGTGTCGGGCATGGGCGCCGCCCTGGACCCCGCCGCCCTGCGCTCCAAGACCCTGCTGCTGTGGCCGGGCATGTGCGTGGTCCACAAGCGCTTCACCGCCGCGCAGGTGGAGGCCGTGCGCCACCGCGACCCCGACGCGCTGGTGGTGGTCCATCCCGAGTGCGAGCCCGAGGTGGTCGGCCGCGCCGACGCCGCCGGGTCCACCTCGTTCATCATCCGCTATGTGGCCGAGGCCCCCCGGGGCGCGGCCATCTATGTGGGCACCGAGCTGAACCTCGTGGAGCGCCTGGCCCGGGAGCACGAGGGCGTCAGGACCGTGCGGCCCCTGACCCCCAGCCATTGCCGGAACATGGCCAAGACCACCGAGGAGGTCCTTGCGGCCACCCTGGAGGACCTGGACGACATCGAACCCGTGACCGTGCCCTGCGACGTGGCCCGCGACGCCGTGGTGGCCATCGAGCGCATGCTCGAGGCATGCAGGTAGCCATCATATGAACGCCGACCGCTTCAAGACCCAGGTGCTGATCATCGGCACGGGCATCGCCGGATGCACCACCGCCCTGACCCTGGCCGACGCCGGGCTGGAGGTCACCCTCATCACTTCGGACTTCGCCCCCGACCAGGGCAACAGCGCCCTGGCCCAGGGCGGCATCGTCTACCAGGCCGGGCCCGGCGACGCCGCCGACCTGGAGCGCGACATGTACACCGCGGGCTGGAAGGCCAACCTGCCCCGCGCCGTGCGCCACCTGGCGCGCAAGGGCCCGGGCGTCGTGGAGGAGATCCTCATCGACCGCCTGGGCGTGGATTTCGCCCGCCGCGAAGACGGCCAGTGGGACCTCATCCGCGAGGGCGGCCACGGCAAGCCGCGCATCCTGCACTGCGCCGACTTCACGGGCCGGGCCATCATGGACTGCCTGCTCGACGCCGTGCAGGTCCATCCCGGCGTCCGCCTGCTCACCGGGCGCACCGCCGTGGACCTGCTGACCAGCCACCACCATTCCACGCGCCTGGAGTTCAAGTACCAGCTGGCCAACCAGTGCTGCGGGGCCTACGTCTTCAACCGCGAGGTGAACCGGGTGGAGACCGTGCTGGCCGACTATACCGTGCTGGCCACCGGAGGCATCGGGCAGGTCTACCTGCACACCACCAACACCGCGTCGAGCATCGGCTCGGGGCTGGTCATGGCCGAGCGGGCCAAGGCCAAGATCGTCAACGCCGAGTATGTGCAGTTCCACCCCACCGCACTCTACCACCGCGCCCCGCGCAAGTTCCTGGTTTCCGAGGCCGTGCGCGGCGCGGGCGCCCGGCTGGTCAACGCCAAGGGCGAGGCGTTCATGGCCCGCCACGACTCCCGGGCCGACCTGGCCCCGCGCGACATCGTGGCCCGGGCCATCCAGGACGAGATGCTCCACTCCGGCGAGGACTGCGTGTACCTCGACGCCGCCCGCTACGTCGACCGCGACCTGCAACGCAGCTTTCCGACCATCTACGCCAAATGCCGCGAAATCGGCGTGGACATGGGCAGCGAGCCCATCCCGGTGGTCCCGGCGGCGCACTATTTCTGCGGCGGCATCCTCACCGACGAGCACGGGCGCACGACCATCGCACGGCTCTATGCCGCCGGGGAATGCGCCTGCACCGGCATCCACGGCGCCAACCGCCTGGCCAGCACCTCGCTGCTGGAGGGCCTGCTCTGGGGCCGCTCCGTGGGCAAGGATATCGCCCGGCGCCTGAACGGGCGCACCACCCTGCCCCGACGCCTGGCCGACGCCATGCCCGGCTGGGTCAGCCCCGGCGACGTGCAGAACGAGGACCCCGCCCTCATCGCCCAGGACTGGGCCACCATCCGCCACACCATGTGGAACTATGTGGGTATCGCACGCACCGGCCAGCGCCTGGCCCGGGCCTTCGACGATATGCGCAGCCTGCAACGCCACCTCCAGGACTTCTACAAGTCCACGCCCATATCCCAGACGCTCATCGACCTGTTCCACGGCTGCCACGCGGCCTTCCTGATCACCGTGGCCGCCCGGTCCAACCCCGAGACCCGGGGCTGCCACTTCCGCGCCAGATAAGGCCCGGCGCCGCCAGGGCCCATGAACGAGGAAACCCCCGGTCCGCTTGCACGGGCCGGGGGGCTCTTCGTTCGGGAACCCTTCCGCGCGGGTTCCCGCCTCTTGGGGGGGTCTGCATGGAGGAGGTGTCCGACGTGGCGTCCTGCCAAGACGCATTCGTCTTCTGCCTCTGCATAATGCGAGAGGCGTGCCAAACCGGCAAAGTCTGTCATTCCGGGCGAATAGCCGGACTGGGGCCTGCGGGAAGGCCCTTCTTGTGCAAGGCCGGGCACATCCAGGCTGCACTTTCTGTGCAACCGGATGCACAGAAACCTTGCACAAGGACTGAAAAAGCCCCCGGTCCGCAGGGCGGGCCGGGGGCCGGGGGTCATGGTTCCCGGGCTCAGGCTTCCTGGGCCGCTTCGGGGGCCGGGTCCTTCTCCTCGTCGCCGGGCAGGGCGCTGGGGCCGAAGCCGAGCAGGATCGGGCTGGCCACGAAGATGGAGGAGTATGTGCCCACGCCGATACCGATGAGCAGCGCCAGGGCGAAGTCGTGGATCACCGCGCCGCCGAAGATGAACAGCCCGGCGACCACGAGCAGGGTCGTGCCCGAGGTCAGCAGCGTGCGCGAGAGGGTCTGGTTGATGGAGGCGTTGATGACCTCCTTGAAGTCCTTGCGCTTGCGCCCGCCCAGGTTCTCGCGGATGCGGTCGAAGACGATGATGGTGTCGTTGAGCGAGTAGCCGATGATGGTCAGCAGCGCGGCGATGATGGTCAGGTCGAACTCCTTGCCCAGCAGGGAGAACACACCCACCGTGACCAGCACGTCATGGACAAGTGCCACCACCGCGCCCAATGCGTAGTTGAGTCTGAGGCGCCAGCACAGGCCCAGGGTAATGACCAGGGCGGCCACGATAAGCAGGCTCATGGGCACGCTGATCAGGTCCAGCAGGTAGACGCCGGTGGCCAGCCCGGCGGCCATGATGCCCGCGGCCATCCAGCGGGCCTCGAAGCGCCCGGAGATGTAGATGGCGATGAGCAGCACGGCGTAGAACATGGCCTCCAGGGCACTCTCGCGCAGGTCCGCGCCGACCTTGGGGCCGACCATCTCCTGGCGCTGGATCTCGTAGGCCGCGTCGGGCGCCTGGGCGGTCATGGCCGCCCGGACGTGATCGCGCACGGTGTCCGTGCCCAGGCCCTGCTGCTCGGAGATGCGCACCAGGTACTCGTGGTCGGCCTCCATGCCGATGCGCTGCACGGCCACGCCCTCCAGGCCCTCGGCCACCAGGGCCTTGGCGAAGGCCTCGGTGTCCAGCCCGCCGTCCACGCGCATCTGCACGGTGACGCCACCGGCGAAGTCGATGCCGTACTTGGGGCCGCCGTGGGCCACCAGGGAGCCGACGCCCACCAGGAGGGCCAGGGCCGAGGCGGCGAAGGCCACGCGCCGGTTGCCGATGAAGTTGAACGCCGTGCCGGGCCGGACGAACGACAGCCCGGCCACGGGGTTCTTGACCTTGGGCAGCAGGTCGAAGAGCACGCGCGAAACGAAGATCGCCGTGAACATGGAGGCGATGATGCCCAGGGTCAGGGTCACGGCGAAGCCGCGCACGGGCCCGGTGCCGAACTGGTAGAGGATGACCGCCGCGATGATGGTGGTCACGTTGGCGTCGAGGATGGTCAGGGTGGCCTTGGCGTACCCCTCGGCGACGGCCGCCGCGCTGGACAATCCGCGCCGCAGTTCCTCGCGGATGCGCTCGAAGATGATGATGTTGGCGTCCACGGCCATGCCGATGGTCAGGATGATGCCCGCGATGCCCGGCAGGGTCAGAGTGGCGCCGAAGGCGGCCAGCCCGGCCATGATGAGCACGATGTTGAACAGCAGCACCGCGTTGGCCACCAGCCCGCCGAAGCCGTAGTACAGGGCCATGAAGCCCAGCACCAGGGCGAAGCCGACCAGCGTGGAGGTGATGCCCTTGTCGATGGATTCCTGGCCCAGGGAGGGGCCGACGCTGCGCTCTTCGAGCACGTTCACCGGGGCGGGCAGCGCGCCGGAGCGCAGCACCACGGCGAGGTCGGTGGCCTCCTCGGTGGTGAAGGAGCCGGAGATGGACGCATGGCCGCCGCTGATCTTCTGCTTGATGACCGGGGCGGAATAGACCTGCCCGTCCAGGACGATGGCCAGGCGCCGCCCCACGTTGTCGCCCGTCAGGCGCGAGAACTTGCGCCCGCCCGAGGCGTTGAGGGTCAGCGACACATAGGGCTGGCCGAACTGGTCGTACTGCACCTGGGCGTTGGAGATGGCCTCGCCCGAGAGCATGGCCTCGCGGTGCAGGACGATGGGCCGTTCGAGATAGGTGCCGTCGGGGTTCAGGTGGCGCTGTTGCAGCACGTCGCGCCCGACGCGGCGGGCGTCCTCGGGCTTGGTTTCGTCGTCCACAAGCTTGAACTCGAGGTGCGCGGTACGCCCGATGATGTCGATGGCCCGCTGGGGGTCGTCCAGGCCCGGCAGCTGCACCTGGATGCGGTTGCCCTCCTGGCGGCGGATGTCGGGCTCGGCCACGCCGAACTGGTCGATGCGGTTGCGGATGGTCTTCACGGCCTGATTCATGGTCAGGCGCTCGACCTCCTTGCGGTATTCGGGGCGCATGGCCAGGATGTAGCGCAGGCCCTCGCCCTGGGGCTGGCGCTCGGCCACGGTGTAGGCGGAGCCGTAGGAGTCCTGGATGAGGGAGTCGAATTCGGCCTGCTGCGCGGCCTTGGTCAGGACAATGCCCAGCCTGCCGTCGGGGGTCACGGCGGCGTTGTACACGGCGATGCGCTTCTCGCGGGCCAGGGTCTTCAGGTCCTCGCCCGTCTGCGACAGGGTGTACTCGGCGGCCTTTTCCACGTCGACGCCCAGGGTCAGGTGCACACCGCCGCGCAGGTCGAGCCCGAGGACGATCTGTTTCTCGGGCAGGATGGCGCGCAGGGCCGAATCCTGCGACAGATAGGAAGGAAGCGCCCAGGCCAGGCCCAGGACGCTCACCACCAGGACGATGGCAATGCGGTAAGGCAGGGTCCCTTTCATGTGTTCTCCTCAAGGTCCGAGATACGGTGACGCCGCTGGCGGGGCGCGCCCCGCCAGCCCGAAGGCAGCAAGTTGATACGCCTTGTCAAAAGCCAAGGCAAGCGGAGCCCTCGGGGCCGCGCGGGGCCCGGTGGGGATCGCTTGCCTTGCAGGGCGCCGCGCTGCGCGCCGCCCGGACTACTTCTTGCCCTTTGCGGTGTCCTTGGGGCTCCTGTCCGCCATGGCGGACACGAAGTTGCGGTTGACCTCGACGATCATGTCGTTGCCCAGGTCCACGCGCAGCACGTCGCCTTCCACCTCGACGATCCGGCCGTACATGCCGCCGCCGGTGAGCACCTTGTCGCCCTTCTTCAGGGCGGAGAGCATCTCGCGGTGCTGCTTCTGCTTCTTCTGCTGCGGGCGGATGAGCAGGAAGTAGAAGATGACGAACATGAGGATCAGCGGCATCAGGGCGCCCAGGGCACCACCGGCGCCGCCGTCGCCACCGGCGGGCGGGGCCATGGCATACGCGACTTCGGGAAAGAACATCGTTCCTCCAGGATTGTTGATGGGACGTGGCCGCCGGGGGCGGCATGACTGGCTTTCGGATAATGACGAACACGGCCCCGCCTGGGGCCGGGCCGCAGTCAGGCACTTAAATCGTCCGCCTGTTTTCGTCAATGGAAAACGGCCCCCGCGGGGCGCGCTCCGCCAGCGGCCCGCCCCGGCGTGGCCCACGGCGCCAGCCCTCCGGCCCTGCCCTCGACCCGGGCCACGCCCCGGGCCGCGCCTCTCCCGGCTCCGGCGTTCGCCCCCCGCACCCCGGGCAAAGACGCCGGCCCCGCCACCCGGCCCACAGCGCCGCACCCCGGCCCGCCTGCCTCCGGCCCGCACCCCGGCCCATCTGCCCATCCGGCCCGCGCCCCTGCCTGCGGCGCCGCATCCACCCCGCCCCCGCCGGCCCTCGCGCCGCGTCTCCTGGCGCCGGACAGATGCCCCCGGCCCAACGGCCTGTGCCCGCACCCCCCCGTTGCCCGGCCCAAGCCGCCCGGGCGGCGCCCCCCGCAGCCGGGCCCGGGCTCGACCCCTACTTAAGGATATGCCCCGCAAAGCGCCCGCCCCCGTCCTCTGCTCCACAGACGGCACCCGCGTCCCCCGGGCCGCCTGCGCCGCCAAGCCCAGATGCCTGCTCCCAGCCATTTCCCGCCCCCCCCGGCCCTCAGCACATGCCCCAACATTTTGCGGACAGGGTCCAGATTGTTGAATATATTATATGTTTAAAGCCCTTTGGTATTTTTTAGACATAATTGTCATAATTGATAAGGATTTCTCACTTTACTTGGCGCAAAGTGTACTATAAAAGTAATTCCCGTTTGTCGGGCAGCTGCGTGAGCAGCGACGACGGCGCGAGCACGGACGCGCCGCACCTTCCCGACCCGCCAGGCGGTGACGCCCGGGCTGCCACCCGGAAAACACAACACGCGCAGACTTTGGCTTCGCCCGGCGGCTTTCGGGCGGCCCCGCGTTCGCCGGGAGCCGCATCCACGCACAGCTCCATCCGCCCGCCGGACCTGCCGCGAGCCGCCTGCGCGTCAGGGAGTCTCACCATGTGCCGATTGTTCGCTTTGACCAGCACCGAGCCCGTCTCGCCCATGCGCGCCGTCCGCGCCCTGGACGTGATGCGCGAGGGCCACGACGGCTCGGGCGTCGGGCTCTTCCTCACCGGCCTGGGCGGGCCGCTGGGTGCGCTCGCAGACTGCCCCATCCTGTCGGGCATCCTGACCAGCGAAGGCGAAAGGCGCCTGAACCAGTTCATGGACGACAAGGGCTTCACCCTCCGCCACCGCCTGAGCTGGAACCTGCCCGCCACGCCGCCCCCGGGCACCCCCCGGCGCGGCCTGTACCTCGTGGCGGCCTACGAGCCGCCCGACCGCTGGCGCGCCCTGCCTCCCGCCGAACGCGAACTGAACATCCTGCGCACCCGCCTGGAGCTGAAGCACATGGGCCTGGAGCGCGAGGACATCACCGTATTCAGCTTCTGGCCCGACGTGGTCATGCTCAAGGAGATCGGCGATCCCCTGGCCGTGGGCCGGTACCTGGACGTGGACCGCGAGGACCTGCACGCCCGCCAGATCCTGGCCCAGGGCAGGCAGAACACCAACTACGCCATCAACCTCTACGCCTGCCATCCCTTCTTCATCCAGGGCATCTGCACCATGACCAACGGCGAGAACACCGCCTTCGTGCCCATCAAGGACTGGCTCACGGCCTGCGGAGTGCCCGGCTACGAGGGTTATCACTCCGACTCCGAAGTCTTCACGCACATCCTGCACTACGCCGTGCGCCGCCTGGGGCTGCCCCTCGCGGCCTACAAGCACGTCATCACCCCCCTGCCCGACGCCGACATGCGGAGCCACCCCGACGCGGCCTTCCTGGAGCAGCTCAAGGCCGCCTGCCGCAAGCTGATCATCGACGGGCCCAACTGCGTCATCGGCTGCCTGCCCGACAGGACCATGTTCATGGTCCAGGACAGCAAGAAGCTGCGCCCCGGCGTGGTGGGCGGGCGCCCCGGCCTGTACGCCTTTTCCTCGGAGATATGCGGCCTGGACGCCGCCATCCCCGAACGTGACAAGACCCGCGACTTCCAGCCCATGCACCTGGACACCGCCATCGTCGGGCCCGGATGCGAGGAGATCGAGATATGCCGTCAAACGCAGCCATTGCCCCAAGCACGCTGAGCCACGTCGACCTGCCCTGGCGGATCGACTGGACCGGGGACAAGTGCACCCTGTGCGGCCAGTGCGTGGCCGTGTGTCCCGTGCGGGCCATCGAGCTCGGCGTGTTCCGCAAGCGCGAGATCAAGGCGTCCTTCGGCCTTTCCACCACCAGCGAGAACCAGTACAGCGTCCGGTACGGCATCCGCCAGAAGACCGACCCGGGCTTCGCCTGCATCGGCTGCGGCATGTGCGACATGGTCTGCCCGGGCGACGCCATCACCCCCCGGCGCAACGACGAGCAGCCCAAGCTCCGGATGCACGCCAACAAGGGCGGCGCCCCGCGCACGCGCGGCGGGCGGCGCAACGACCGGGGCTCCCTCCTCGACCAGATCAAGTTCGTGCGCATCTCCATGCTCACCGACCCCGCCCTGGACGCCGGGCGCCACGAGTTCGACCTGACGACCATGATCGGGCGCATCCTGCCGCCGGAAACGGCCCTGGAGACCCTGCGCAACCAGGGCTGGATGCCCCCGGTGCGCAAGATATACCCGCTGCTCATCGGCGGCATGAGCTTCGGCGCCCTCTCGCCCAACATGTGGGAAGGGCTCCAGATGGGCGTGGCCTACCTGAACGAGGAGCTGCACATGCCGGTGCGCATGTGCACCGGCGAGGGCGGCTGCCCGCCGCGCCTGCTGCGCTCCCGTTTTCTCAAATATGTCATTTTGCAGATCGCCTCGGGCTATTTCGGCTGGGACGAGATCATCCACGCCCTGCCCGAGATGAAGGAAGACCCCTGCGCCGTAGAGATCAAATACGGCCAGGGGGCCAAGCCCGGCGACGGCGGCCTGCTCATGTGGCACAAGGTCAACAAGCTCATCGCCGCCATCCGCGGCGTGCCCGTGGGCGTCAGCCTGCCCTCGCCGACCACCCACCAGACCAAGTACTCCATCGAGGAGGCCGTGGCCAAGATGATCCAGTCCATGTCCATGGCCTGGGGCTTCCGGGTGCCGGTCTACCCCAAGATCAGCGCCACAACCACCTCGCTGGCGGTGCTGAACAACCTGGCACGCAACAAATACGCCGCCGGGCTGGCCATCGACGGCGAGGACGGCGGCACGGGCGCGGCGTACAACGTGTCCATGGACCACATGGGCCACCCCATCGCCTCGAACATCCGCGACTGCTACCTGAACCTGTGCCGCATCGGGGCCCAGAACGAGCTGCCGCTCATCGCCGGCGGCGGCGTGGGCAAGAACGGCAACCTCGCGGCCAACGCCGCCGCGCTGATCATGCTCGGCGCCTCCGCCGTGCAGGTCGGCAAGTACATCATGCAGGCCGCGGCGGGCTGCGTGGGCAGCGAGGGCGACCGCTGCAACGTCTGCAACATCGGCGTCTGCCCCAAGGGCATCACCTCGCAGGACCCGCGCCTCTACCGCCGCCTGGACCCCGAAAAGGTCGCCGGGCGCGTCGTGGAGGTCTTCCTGGCCTTCGACAGCGAAATGAAGAAAATCCTCGCGCCCCTGGGCCGGTCCACCTCCCTGCCCATCGGCATGTCCGACGCCCTGGGCATCGGCGACAAGAACGCGGCCGACCGCCTGAGCATCCGCTACTGCGTCTAGCGCACGCGGCGACGACCGGAGAGAGATGAAATGAAGCAAGGCACCATGCGGACCATAAGCGGACAGGAAGACGGCCAGCGCATCGAATCGCGCATCCTGGAGGAGCGCGTGCAGCGCGCCGTGGCCCAGGGCGCGACGGAGCTGCTGGTCGAGGCGTTCGGCCAGCACGGCATCGGCGGCAGGCTGTGGCAGGGCGGGCAGACGCCCATCACCGTGCGCGTCACGGGCTCCCCGGGCCAGCGCCTGGGGTCCATGGGCTTTCCCGGCACCACCATCGTCACCGACGGCCCGGCCTCGGACGATACGGGCTGGCTGTGCGCCGGGGCGCAGATCGTGGTCCGGGGCAACGCCTCCAACGGCACCGGCAACGCCATGGCCCAGGGCAGGATCTTCGTCGGCGGGCACATCGGCTCGCGCGGCATGACCATGACCAAGCAGAACCCGCGCATGGCCCCGCCGGAGCTGTGGGTGCTGGACAGCGTGGGCGACTATTTCGCCGAGTTCATGGCCGGGGGCGTGGCCGTGGTCTGCGGGCTGGCCCCGTGCGACCCCGCCAACGTCCTCGGCTACCGGCCCTGCGTGGGCATGGTCGGCGGGCGCATCTACTTCTGCGGCCCGCACCAAGGCTTCTCCGAAGCCGACGCAAAGCTGGTGGAGATAGACGACGCGGCCTGGGGCTGGCTCCAGGCGGGCCTTGCGGACTTCCTGGAGCGCATCGGCCGCCCCGAGGTCCTGCCCGAGCTGGCCGTGCGCGGGCAGTGGCAGTGCATCGCCGCCCGCTCGCCCCACGAGAAGCTGGGCAAACGGCGCCGGAGCATGGGAGAATTCCGGGC
>NZ_JALNWM010000069.1 GCF_023230885.1 Desulfocurvus sp.
GCAAGCCCCGCAACGTCACCGGCGACCTGCAAACCCTCATGGCCGGGCTGGCCTGCGGCGAGCCCAACACCGTGAGCTGGGGCATCCTGCGCGATTACGCCAGCGCCTACTTCTCCTGCCCGGACTACCTGGCCGCCAACGGCATGCGCATCCTGGCCGCCCCCACCGGCGGCGACGCGCCCATCGTGTCCGGCGAGTCCGGCGCGGTGACCACCGGGCTCGTGCACTGGCTCATGCGCCACCCCGCCGCCCGCGCCCAGCGCGACGCCCTGGGCCTTGGCGCCGATTCCCGGGTGCTGGTGGTCAGCACCGAGGGCGACACCGCCCCGGAGATTTACAAGGGCGTGGTCTGGGGCGGCGCGCACCCCGACGTGGACGGCGTCTTCTAGGCCGCGCCGGACACGGGAAACAACGGAAAACGGCGTCCCGCAAGGACGCGAAGCATTCCAAGGACGTAAGGAGGACAAGTGATGGATACCGCGAAGATCAATGCCCTGAGCGAAAAATACGGACCGCGCATGACCCGGTTCCTGCGCGACATGATCGCCATCCCCTCGGAGAGTTGCCAGGAGGAGGGCGTGGTCAGGCGCATCAAGCAGGAAATGGAGGCCGTGGGCTACGACCGGGTGGAAATCGACAGGATGGGCAACGTCATCGGCTATCTGGGCGACGGCCCCCGCCTCATCGCCTTCGACGCCCACGTCGACACCGTGGGCGTGGGCGAGCGCGCCAACTGGGACTTCGACCCCTACCAGGGCTGCGAGGACGACGAGATCATCGGCGGGCGCGGCGCCTCGGACCAGGAGGGCGGCATGGCCGCCATGGTCTACGGCGGCCTGATCATGAAGGAGCTGGGGCTCATCCCGCCCGATGTCACCGTGGCCATGGTCGGCACCGTGCAGGAGGAGGACTGCGACGGCCTGTGCTGGCAGTACCTCATCCGGGAGCACGGCCTGCGCCCGGAGTTCGTGGTCTCCACGGAACCCACCGACGGCGGCCTCTACCGCGGCCAGCGCGGGCGCATGGAAATCCGCCTCGACGTGCGCGGCGTCTCCTGCCACGGCTCGGCCCCCGAGCGCGGCGACAACGCCATCTTCCGCATGGGCCACATCCTCACCGAGCTGGAGCAGCTGAACCACAACCTCAAGGATGACCCCTTCCTGGGCAAGGGCACCCTCACCGTCTCCCAGATCTTCTACTCCTCGCCCTCGCGTTGCGCCGTGGCCGACGGCTGCTCCATCTCCATCGACCGCCGCCTGACCGCCGGCGAGGACAAGGACCTGGCCCTGGGCCAGATCCGCGAGCTGCCCTCGGTCAAGGCCGCCGGGAACCGCGCCCGGGTGTCCATGTACACCTACGAGGCGCCGTCCTGGACCGGGCTGGTCTACCCCACGGACTGCTACTTCCCCACCTGGGTGCTGCCCGAGGACTCCGTGGTCTGCCAGTCCGCGCAGGAAGCCTACCGTCAGCTCTTCGGCGCGCAGCCGCGCACCGACAAGTGGACCTTCTCCACCAA
The DNA here is from genome assembly GCF_023230885.1 of Desulfocurvus sp. GTDB lineage: Bacteria > Desulfobacterota > Desulfovibrionia > Desulfovibrionales > Desulfovibrionaceae > Desulfocurvus. Next base: position 1,517 of record NZ_JALNWM010000069.1, read on the forward strand.
CGGCGTGTCCATCATGGGCATGTTCGGCATCCCGGTGGTGGGTTTTGGCCCCGGCAAGGAGAAGGAGGCCCACGCCCCCAACGAGAAGACCTGGAAGGCCGACCTGGTGCGTTGCGCGGCCCTGTACGCGGCCCTGCCCGCCGTCTACGCGGCCAGGGCCGGGAAGTAGCCGGCGGCCCGCGCCAAAAGGCATCGCCGAGGAAACAACCCATGAACGACACGCGAAACAGACTGGCGGTCATCGCCATCGGCGGCAACTCGCTGATCCGCGCGAAGGACAAGCAGAGCGTCACGGACCAGTACGAGGCCATCTGCCGCACCGTGTGCCATATCGCCGACGTCGTCGAATCGGGCCGCCAGGTCTGCGTGACCCACGGCAACGGGCCGCAGGTGGGTTTCATCCTGCTGCGCTCGGAGCTGGCCCGCAGGCAGGCCGGGCTGCACCCCGTGCCCCTGGTCTCCTGCGTGGCCGACTCGCAGGGGGCCATCGGCTGGCAGATCCAGCAGGCCCTGGCCAACGAGCTGCGCGCGCGCGGCCTTGGCGGCGGGAGCCGCGGCCAGGTGGTCAGCCTGGTGACCCAGGTCGTGGTCGACGCCGACGACCCCGGCTTCGGGAACCCGACCAAGTTCGTCGGCGAGTTCTACGCCGAGAGCGAGGTCCCCGCCCTGCGGGCCCAGAACCCGCAATGGGTGCTCAAGGCCGACGCCAACCGGGGCTGGCGCCGCGTGGTGCCGAGCCCCCTGCCCAGGAGGATCGTGGAGATCGACGCCATCCGCGCCCTGCTGGCCGCCGGGTTCAACCTGGTGGCCGCAGGCGGCGGGGGCATCCCCGTCGTCGCCGACGAGGCGGGCGGCCTGCGCGGCGTGGACGCCGTCATCGACAAGGACCTGGCCTCCAGCCTGCTGGCCAACCGCCTGGGGGCCGACACCCTGGTCATCTCCACCGCCGTGGAGAAGGTCTGCATCGACTTCGGCACGCCGAGCCAGCGCGAACTCTCCCGCGTCACGGCCGCCGAGATGCGCGCCCACCTGGCGGCGGGCCAGTTCCCGGAGGGGAGCATGGGCCCGAAGGTCAAGGCCGCCCTCGATTTCCTGGCCAACGGGGGCGAGAGGGTCATCATCACCACCCCGGAAAACCTGAAGAACGCCATGGCCGACGGCGGCGGCACGCAGGTCGTGAACTGACCGGCCGCCCGGACGGGAACCTCAAACCGCTTTCAGGAGTACAACATGGACCGCACGCGCATCCGCGAAATGATCACCGCCCTGACCCGGCACGACTACGCCGGCATGTACATGAACGACTTCCTGGAGACCTGGCACAAGACCGACGACGAGGTCGCCGCGACCTTCAAGGTCGCCGATATCCTGCGCGCCATGCGCGAATCCGGGCTCTCCCCGCGCATCTTCGATTCCGGCCTGGGCATTTCCCTGTTCCGCGACAACTCCACCCGCACCCGCTTCTCCTTCGCCTCGGCCTGCAACATGCTCGGCCTCGCCGTCCAGGACCTGGACGAGGGCAAGTCCCAGATCGCCCACGGCGAGACCGTGCGTGAAACCGCGACCATGGTCTCCTTCATGGCCGAGACCGTGGGCATCCGCGACGACATGTTCATCGGCAAGGGCAACTCCTACATGCGCGAGGTGGCCGCCGCCCTGGAGGAGAGCCACCGCGACGGCATCCTGCCCCGGCGCCCGACCATCGTCGACCTGCAATGCGACATCGACCACCCCACCCAGTGCATGGCCGACATGCTGCACATCATCAACCACTACGGCGGCGTGGACAAGCTCAAGGGCAAGAAGGTGGCCATGACCTGGGCCTACTCGCCCTCCTACGGCAAGCCCCTGTCCGTGCCCCAGGGCGTCATCGGCCTGATGACCCGCTTCGGCATGGACGTGACCCTCGCCCATCCCGAGGGCTACGATGTGATGCCCGAGGTGGAGGCCATCGCCACCGAGAACGCCCAGGCCGCCGGGTGCGCCTACAAGCGGACCAACTCCATGCGCGAGGCATTCGAGGACGCCGACATCGTCTACCCCAAGAGCTGGGCGCCCTTCGCGGCCATGCAGGAGCGCTCCCGGCTCTACGAGAACAACGACCGCAGCGGCGTGGACGCGCTGGAAAAGGACCTGCTGGCCCAGAACGCCCGATTCAAGGACTGGGAGTGCACCGAGGAGCTCATGCGCGGGACCCGGAAGGGCCAGGCGCTGTACATGCACTGCCTGCCCGCGGACATCACCGGCGTCTCCTGCGGCCAGGGCGAGGTGGCGGCCTCCGTCTTCGACCGCTACCGCGTGCCGCTGTACCGCCAGGCCAGCTACAAGCCCTACATCATCGCGGCCATGATCCTGCTCGCCCGCAAGGCGGACCCGGCCGACACCCTCGTCCGGCTGTTGGAGGAGGGTCGCCCCAGGGTGCGATAACCACGACAGCGTCCCAGGTCCGGCCTCCCGTCCCGCCGGACCTGGGATTTTCTTTCGTGCCCCGCCCCCGCGACGGGCGGCGCGCGGCGGACGGGGCAAACCGAGGGAGGTTCGCGCAATGCTCGACACCGTGATCCGCAACGGCATCCTGGTCTTTCCCGAGGGCGACGTCCGCGCCGACCTGGCCGTGTCCGACGGCAGGATAGCCGCGCTGCTCAAGCCGGGCGAGGAGGCCCCAAGCCGCGAGGTCATCGACGCCGGGGGCCTCAGGGTCCTGCCCGGGCTCATCGACGCGCACATGCATGTCCAGGCGCCCTTCCAGGGCGTCACGCCCCAGCTCACCTTCCATCAGCAGAGCGTCTGCGCCGCCTTCGCGGGCGTGACCACCTTCATGGACTTCACCAACACCTGGCGCGGCACCTGGGTTCCCGACGCCCTGGACGAGCGCGTGCAGGAAATGGCCGAGTCCATGGTGGACTACGGCGTACACGGCAAGTTCGTGGAGGCGGGCAGGGAATACGAGCGCCAGGTGCGCGAACTGGCCGACAAGGGCTGCCCGACCTTCAAGCTCTTCATGACCTACCGCAAGGAAGGGGTCATGGCCGACGACATGACCCTGATCAAGATATTTCGGGCGGCGGCGCAAAACGGGTGCATGCCCATGGTCCACGCCGAGGGCAACGCCATCGCCGAGACCAACGTGGACCGCTGCATCGCGCAGAACAGGCTCACCTGGCGGGACTTCGCCGCCAGCAAGCCGGTCCTGTGCGAGGCCGAGGCCTTTGCCCGGGCCGTGGCCCTGGCCGAATACGCGGCCGCGCCGCTGCTGGTGGTCCATACCACCAACGGCCGCTGCCTGGACATCGCCCGCAAGGCCCAGGCCAGGGGCCAGCGGCTGCTGGTGGAGACCTGCCCCAGCTACCTGACCCTGTTCGACACCCTCTACGACGACCCGGAAAACGGCCACCTGGCCGTCTGTTCCCCGCCGCTGCGCACCCCCAGGGAGCGCGACGAGATCTGGCAGGGCATCCAGGACGGCGTGATCACCCTGGTGGGTTCGGACGACTGCTCCTTCACCCGCCGCGAAAAGGAGGCCGGGCTGCTGCGCGACGCCTCCGGGGCGCTGGTGCCGGACTTCACCAAGGTCGTCAACGGGGTGGCCGGGCTGGAGCTGCGCTTCGTCCTGCTCCACACCGAGGGCGTCGCCACGGGGCGCATCAGCCTGAACCAGCTGGTGGGGCTTTGCAGCACCAACGTGGCCAGGGCCTCGGGCTGCTGGCCGCGCAAGGGGTCGCTCCTGCCCGGGGCCGACGCGGACATCGTCCTGTTCGACCCGGACGAGGAGTGGACCGTTTCCGCCGCCAACCAGCACAACGGCATCGGCTATTGCCTGCACGAGGGCTACCGCGTCCGGGGCCGGGTCAAGACCACGATCCTGCGCGGCAGAACAATCATGGAAAACAACGAGATAACCGGCTCCAGAGGCCAGGGGGAGTACATCCGGAGGAAGCTGTAACGCGCGGCGCCGTGCGGCGCCGTCAACGCGAACCCACACACTGCAAGGAGAAACATATGAGCCTGCCTTCAAGCTGCACCGCAGACAACGCCGCCGCGAGCGCCCGGGTGGAGAACCCCGAGCTTCTGCCCTCCCTTGCTGCGGACCGGACCCTGAGCATGTGGGACATCATCGTGCTTTGCGCGGGCATGGTGGTCAACGTCGTCGGCCTGGTCATCCCGGGCCAGGTTCTCCTGCGGGGAGGCTACTCCCCCTATGAAATACTTGTGGCCTGCTTCTGGGGCTTCTCCCTGGTGACCGTGCTCATCGTGCTGACCGGCGATATCGGCACCAAGTACGGCCTGCCCTTCACGGTGATCATCCGCGACTGCTTCGGCAAGAAGGGCGCCCTGGTGGGTTCGTTCTGCCGCGCCCTGGTCTGCATGACCTGGACCGGCGTGCTGCTCTTCTTCGGCACCGAGGCCATCAACACCGTGCTGCACACCCTGACCGGCGCCTCGGCCTTCTGGCCGGTCTTCGTGATCTTCGCCGCCTTGCAGCTCTTCAACGCCAGCCGCAACGTCAAGAGCATGAGCCGCTTCGGCTGGGTGGCCATCCCCATCCTCGCGGTGGCCCTGGTGGTCCTGGTGTTCTGGCTGCTGGCCAAGTACGAGGTGACCCTGCCCGCCGTCCTGGCCTCCAGCCCGCTTCCGGGCGAGGGTTTCTCCTTCATCACCGTGGTGGCCATCTTCAGCGGCGGCTGGCTCTCCGAAGCCCTGAACGGGAGCGACCTGAGCCGCAAGATCCGGCTGCCGGAGCACCCCGAGCGGCTGCCCTTCCTGCGGCGCAACATGAAGCTCATGGTGGGCTTCGCCATCGGCTTCATCGGCACGGGCGTCATGCTCAGCCTGGCGGGCCTGATCTGCGCCTACCTGACCAACAACGCCGACCCGGTGGCCGTGGTCAAGACCGCCTTCGCAGCCAACCCCGCGGCGCTCATCTTCAGCTGCCTGGTCATCGTCATGGCCCAGTGGAGCACCAACACCGCGGCCAACATCTTCCCTGCCACCCTGATCCTGCTGAACGCCTTCCCGAAGCTCAGCTTCGCCCGGGCCACCTGGCTTGTGGGCCTGATCAGCTGCGCCATGATGCCCTGGCTGCTGGCCAGCTACCTGGACTATGTGCAGATGGTCTTCTCGGCCCTGCTGGCGCCGCTCCTGGGCATCATGCTCGTGCACTACTATGTGGTGCGCAAGGGCGAGCTGGACGTGGACGAGCTGTACGATGCGGACCTGGCCGACTGGAAGGCCCCGGGGCTGCTGTCCCTGGGCGCCGGGCTCGTCGCCGGGGCCGTGTTCCACGACTGGGCCTTCTTCGCCGCCTTCCCCGTGGCGGCCCTGTGCCATCTCTTCCTGATGCGCAGGGTCCAGGCGGCGGCCTGACGCCCCCCCTCACTCCGGCCCGCCACGCCGCGCCAGCCCGGGCTGTGCGTCGGCGGGGCGGGCCGGAGGTTACCTCCTCCCCCGCCGGGCTGCCTCGCCCGGCGGGGGCTTTCGTCTGTCCGGCGCGCGGGGCGGGGCAACGGGCGTCCCGGGTGCCGTCGAATCCTCCGGAACCCCGGCCCCGGGCGGGCGCACGGGTGCGAAGGCCGCGCAACAGGCCGGCAGCGACAATGGGGCCGTCATCCTCGACCGGCCCCGCGCGAGCGTGTGTGTGGGGGGCGCAACCGCCGGGTTGCCTGGGCCTGCCCGCCCCGGCCCCGGGCGGGCGCGCAGGCTGCCGGAGGAGCGCGGGCCTTGCTCCGCGTCGCTGCCGCACCCCCGGCTCCGCGCGGGCGGCGGCAGCGACGCGGGACGGGGGAGGGCGCCGGGGGCCGCAACCGGCCCCGCACGGGCATACGGGCGCGCGGGCGTGCGGCCGCCCGGAGGGCTGCGGACACGGCCCGGCCCCCCGCTGCCGGTCCGGGAACAGCTCGCAAACAGTCCGGGCACAGCCCGCAGGTTGCTCCCGGGGCCCGGAACGGAAAAAAGGGTTACGGTTTTTCACCGTAACCCTTTGTTTTTCCTGGCGTCCCCAAGGGGATTTGAACCCCTGTTGCCGGCGTGAAAGGCCGGTGTCCTGGACCAGGCTAGACGATGGGGACAAGGCTGGCTGGCGGACTAGGACTCGAACCTAGACTACTGGAGCCAGAATCCAGCGTCCTGCCAATTAGACGATCCGCCAGCGTTGGGAAGATGGGATTTACAGACTCGCAACGGGCCTGTCAACCCCGGGGGAAATCATTTTTTCCGCTGCCTAGGCGTTGGCGTGGGCCAGGCGGCGGGTGCGCTTCTTGAGCTTGTTGATCTTCTTGCGCAGGATCTCACGCTCCTTGCGGTTGGAGCTTTCGCCCTTCTTGGCGCGCAGGCTGCGGATATCCTGCTTGATGGCGTGGATCTGGTCCTTGTAGGGGGTGCCCTCGATCTCCTCGTCCTCGATGCCCAGGATCTCCTTGATGGCGGGCAGCAGCTCCTCCTTGCTCATGCCGGAGGCGCCGGTGATCATGGGGATCTTTTCCATGCACAGCTCGCGAAGCTCCTTCTGGGTCATCTTGTCCAGGGGCTTCTTGAGATCAAGGCTTTCCAGGGTGAGTTCGTCGCTCATATGGTCTCGTCCTCCTTGGGGGATGTCGTCTTGTCTGGCGCCGGGGCGCCGCCGGGGGCCTCCGGCTCGAAAGATCGCAGATACGCCTCGTAGCACCTCGCCACCGGCGAGGCCGGGTCGAGCCGTCCGGCCAGGCCGCCCAGCCGCCCGGGACGCCCCGGGCGCAGCGGCGCGCAGGGCGCGGGCTGCTCGATCGTATCCAGCGAAACGTGGTCTCCTAACAGGTCGACCCGAACCTTGTCAAAGAAATTCATGCCCAGAAAGCCGTTGGCCTGCTCCAGCAGCGCCGGGGCGTACATGGTCAGCTCCTGGGCGACCATGTGGTCCTCGGTGCCCACGATCAGCGTGGTCCCCCGGTGCCCCACGGGGCGCGCCAGCGCCGCGATCTGCGGGCCGACGATTTCCGGCCAGTGCCGCCACAGGCGCGACAGATGGTAGTGCGTCCCGTCGGGGTCGCTGCGGGACAGGAAGCGGTTGTACAACGATGCGAGTCGTTTCATGGCGGCACCCGGCGCAGCGGAGCACATCCGCGCGCGGAAGGCAAGCCCCCGCGCGCCGCCGGGCAGCGTTTCCCGCAGTCCGCGTTTTCGCCCCGTGCTACCCAAACATTTTTCATGCCCCGTCTTGTGCTCGTTCGGTTGTCGTATATCGTGCAATGATCGACAACTTTCAATCCGGAGGGAGGACCATGAAGAGGTTCGGCGTGATTCCGGTGCTGCTGGCATTGGGCCTGGCGCTGCCAGCGGGAGCGGTTCTGGCCTACGAGGTGCCCGAGACCATCCAGATCCAGCGGCCCGAGAAGAACGCGGCCCTGGCGCAATGGGTCGGGCCGCGCGTGGAGTTCCCCCACGGCTTCCACGCCGTGCGCAACGCCTGCAACAAATGCCACCACAAGGAATCGGACAAGGACCTGGGCAAGTTCCTGAGCTGCACCCAATGCCACAGCAAGGACGACCCCAACGACAGCACCGGTTTCTACCTCGCCTGGCACAACGACAGCGTCCACAGCTGCCTGGGCTGCCACCGCAAGGTCCGCCTGGAGGACGCGGGCAAGATGCCGCCCCTGTCCTGCACCAACGGCTGCCACAAGAAGCAGTGAGGAGGCTCCCATGAGTTCGAGCGCACGCATCGCCGCCTTGTTGATGGACCGCCAGCGGGAGGCCGCAGGCTTCTCGCGGCGGGAGTTCATGAAATTCTGCGGGCTCGTCGCCGTGGCCCTGGGCATGGAGGCGTCCATGGGGCCCGTGGTCGCCCGCGCCCTGGAGGGCAAGCGGCGGCCCTCGGTGATCTACATGCATGGCGCGGAATGCACCGGCTGCACCGAAGCCCTGCTGCGCGCCGTCGATCCCTACGTCGACGTGCTGATCATGGAGATCATCTCCCTGGACTACTGCGAAACGATCATGGCCGCCGCCGGGGATGCCTCGCACAAGGCCCTGGAAACGGCCATGCGCAACCCGGACGGATACATCTGCACCATCGAGGGCGCCATCCCCACCCGCGACGGCGGGCTCTACGGCCAGGTGGGCGGTGAAACCATGCTCTCGCTGTTCTCGCGCGTGGCCGCCGGGGCCAAGGCCGTCATCGCCATGGGCTCCTGCGCAAGCTTCGGCGGCATCCAGGCCGCCGCGCCCAACCCCTCGGGGGCCAAGGGCGTGGGCGAGGCCCTGGCGGCCGTGGGCGTCGCGCCCATCAACATCGCCGGCTGCCCGCCCAACCCCGTCAACTACATCGGGACCGTGGTCCACCTGCTGACCAAGGGCATGCCCGAGCTGGACAGCGCGCGCCGGCCCCGGATGTTTTTCGGGCGCACGGTCCACGACCTGTGCGAGCGGCGCAAGCACTTCGACAAGGGCGAGTTCGCCCCGAGCTTCTCGTCGGAAGAGGCCCGTGCGGGGTGGTGCCTGCACAAGCTCGGCTGCCGGGGGCCCTGGACCTACAACAACTGCCCCACGGCGCTCTTCAACCAGACCAACTGGCCGGTGCGCGCCGGCGGCCCGTGCATCGGGTGCAGCGAGCCCGGCTTCTGGGACCAGCTCGCCCCGTTCTCCACCGATATCCGCGAAAAGAAGCGCGCATAAGGAGGCCCCGCCATGGCAACGCCGACCAAGAAATACACCGGCCCCATCACCGTCGACCCCGTGACGCGCATCGAGGGCCACCTGAAGATCCGCGTGGACGTGCGCGACGGAGTCATCGTCAAGGCTTTTTCCAGCACCCAGCTCTTCCGGGGGCTGGAGCAGATCGTCCAGGGCCGCCCGCCGCACGAGGTGCACAACTATGTGCAGCGCGCCTGCGGCGTGTGCACCACCACCCATTCGCTGACCAGCATCCGCGCCGTGGAGGACGCCATCGGGCTGACCCCGCCGCCCGCCGCCCAGCTCATCCGCCACCTGATCCTGTCCTCGCTCATCGTCCACGACCACCTGGTCCATTTCTACCATCTGCACGCCCTGGATTTCTTCGACATGGCCGACGCCCTGAACGCCGACCCCGTGGCGGCCGCCCGGCTGCAAGGGGAACTGGCAGGCAGGGACACCGATCCCGGCGAGTACTTCATCGTCCAGTCCCGGCTGCGCAAGTTCGTGGAGGGCGGGCAACTCGGCTGGCTGACCAACGCCTACTTCCTGGGCGGCCACCCGGCCTACCGCCTCTCGCCCGAGGAGAACCTGGTCATGGCCGCCAACTACCTGGCCGCGCTGCGCGTTCAGCTCAAGCTGGCCCGGGCGATGGCCGTGTTCTGCGGCAAGAACCCCCACTCCCAGACCATGCAGGTGGGCGGCGTGACCTGCTACGACAGCCTGCGCCCCGAGCGGCTGGAGGAGTTCCGGGCCCTCTACGGCGAATGCCGGGAGTTCATCAACGCCAACTTCAAGGGCGACCTCTTCCTGCTCGGGCGGCGCTATCCCGAGGTCGCGCGCTACGGCGCCGTGTCCAACCACTTCGCCTTCGACGACTTTCCGGATCCCGAAACGGGCCGGGATTTCTTCTTCCCCTCGGGCGTGCTCTGGAACCGGGACTTCAAACGCCTGGAGAGCCTGGACACCGGGCACATCAAGGAGCATGTGGCCCGCAGCTGGTACGAGCCCGGCCCGGAGCGCCACCCCTACGAGGGCGTCACCGCGCCGCAATACACAGGCTACGACGAGGACGGGCGATACTCCTGGTCCAAGGCGCCGCGCTACAAGGGCGAGCCGATGGAGTGCGGCCCCCTGGCCCGCCGGGCCATCGCCTACGCCCGCGGCGAGGAGGAAACCGTGCGGCGGCTTGACGAATGGCTCGCGGCCTCCAAGCTCAAGCCCGAAAACATCTTCTCCACCCTGGGCCGCACGGCCTGCCGGATGGTGGAGAGCGTGGAACTGGTGAACCGCATGCAGGGCTGGCTGGACGACCTGCAAGCCCGGACCAGGGCCGGCAAGGTCGAGATATACAAGGAATGGACCATGACGGACAAGGCGCGGGGCGTCGGCCTGTGCGCCGTGACCCGGGGCGCCCTGTCGCACTGGATCAATATCGAGGGCGGCACCACGGCCAACTACCAGATGGTCGTGCCCAGCACATGGAACCTCGGGCCGCGCTGCTCGGCGGGCAAGCCCTCGCCCGTGGAGGAGGCCCTGACGGGCAACCCGGTGGAGGACCCCGAACGCCCGGTGGAGATCCTGCGCACGGTCCACTCCTTCGACCCGTGCATCGCCTGCTCCGTGCATGTGCTTCAGCCCGGCGGCCGGGAACGGGTGTTCAAGGTGCTCTGACCCCGCCCCGCCCACCCAGCCCAAAACGAAAGCCCCGGCTCGCGCCGGGGCTTTCTCGTCGTCCGGGCACGGCCCGGGGCTAGTAGCGGTAGTGGTCCGGCTTGAAGGGCCCGGCCAGGGGCACGCCGATGTACTCGGCCTGCTCGGGGGTCAGGGTCTCCAGGGTCACGCCCAGGCGCTCCAGGTGCAGCCGGGCGACTTCCTCGTCCAGATGCTTGGGCAGGGTCATGACGCAGGGCTCGTAGCTGTTCCGGGCCAGGTCGAGCTGGGCCAGGACCTGGTTGGTGAAGCTGTTGGACATGACGAAGGAGGGGTGCCCCGTGGCGCAGCCCAGGTTCACCAGCCGGCCCTCGGCCAGGACGATGATCGAACGCCCCGAGGGCAGAAGCCACTTGTCCACCTGGGGCTTGATCTCGATGCGCGTGCAGGCCGGGTTGTTCTCCAGGGCCGACATCTCGATCTCGGAGTCGAAATGCCCGATGTTGCACAGGATGGCCTCATCCTTCATGCGCATCATGTGCTCGCCGGTGATCACATGATAGTTGCCCGTGGCCGTGACGAAAATGTCGCCCTGCTCCACGGCGCGGTCCATGGTCGTGACCTCGTAGCCCTCCATGGCCGCCTGGAGCGCGCAGATGGGGTCGATCTCCGTGACCAGCACCCGGGCGCCGAAGCCGCGCATGCACTGGGCGCACCCCTTGCCCACGTCGCCATAGCCCGCCACCACGACAACCTTGCCCGCGATCATGATGTCCGTGGCGCGCTTGATGCCGTCGGCCAGGGACTCGCGGCAGCCGTAGAGGTTGTCGAACTTGGACTTGGTCACCGAGTCGTTGACGTTGATGGCCGGGAAGAGCAGCTCCCCGCGCTGCTGCATCTGGTAGAGCCGGTGCACGCCCGTGGTCGTCTCCTCGGAAACGCCGCGAATCTTCGCGGCGATGGCCGTCCACTTGCCGGGGTTGGCCTTCAGCCCGGCGGCGATGCGGGCCAGGATGATGCGGAACTCCTTGTTGTCCGTGGCCTGGGTCACGATCGCGGGGTTGCGCTCGGCCTCAACGCCCTTGTGCACGAGCAGCGTCGCGTCGCCGCCGTCGTCCACGATGAGGTCCGGGCCGGAACCGTCGGGCCAGGTCAGGGCCTGCTCGGTGCACCACCAGTAGTCCTCCAGCGTCTCGCCCTTCCAGGCGAACACCTTGGCCAGCCCGGCCTCGACCACGGCGGCCGCCGCATGGTCCTGGGTCGAAAAGATGTTGCACGACGCCCAGCGCAGGTCCGCGCCCAGGGCGTGCAGGGTCTTGATGAGCATGGCCGTCTGGATGGTCATGTGCAGCGAACCCATGACCTTCAGCCCCCGCAAGGGCTTCTCGTCGCTATACTTGGCGATCAGCTGCATGAGCCCGGGCATCTCGCGCTCGGAAAGCTGCATCTCCTTCAGGCCGAAATCGGCCAGGGACATGTCCTTGACCTTGTATTCCAGGGTCGGATCCACGGGTTGGACTTGGGCGGTCATCGCTGTTCCTCCAGGGAAGGTTTCCGCGCCCCGTACAGCCTGAGGACCAGGCCCGAAGGCAGGGGGTAGCGGGCGGTTTCGTCGGTATGCAGTCCCGCGGCGGCAAGCCAGCCCTGCACGCGCGCGGGGTCGAATCCGAGCCAGTTGTCTCCGTAACGCTCGCGCATGGACTCGTCGTCGTGGGGCTCGAAATCCACAAGGACGAACCGGCCGCCCGGGGCCAGCACCCGGTGCGCCTCCTCCAGCCCCAGGCGCGGCACCGGCAGATGATGCAGCGCCAGGCTCATCACCGCGAAGTCCGCCTCCCCGTCGCCAAGAGGCAGATGCTCCAGGTCGCCTATGCGCAGGCTGACCCCGGGGGCCGCGCCGTCGGCCTCGGCGCCGAAAACGCGCCGCGCGCGGGCCAGCATCTCGGGCGAACTGTCCACCCCGATGACCCGCCCGGCACCCGGACGCATGGCCCGCAGCAGCGCGCCCGTGCCGCAACCCAGGTCCGCCGCCACGGCCACACCCCCAGGCATCCGCGCCAGGATCTCCCCGGCCAGGTCCAGCCCGCCCAGCGAGCGCTCGCGCAATTCGTCCCAGGCCCCGGCATGGGCGGCGAAAAAGGCGGCGGTGCGCTCGGCCCGCCGCGCGACTGCCCGGCCCGCCGCGCGAACGTCCGCCTCCAGGGCCGGATGCGCCAGAAACGGCGCCAGGGCGTCCAGCAACTCGCGGCCCGGGCCCGCCTCCGGCACGGCGTAATGCACCCGCTGGCCGTCGCGCCGCGACACCAGCAGCCCCGCCCCGGACAATATCCGCAAATGCCGCGAAATGCGCGACTGGCCCAGCCCCAGAACATGCACGATCTCGCCCACGGCCAGCTCATGCTCCCATAACACGCGCAGCAGCCTAAGGCGAGTCTCGTCGGCCAAAGCCTTGGCCTGTTCCAGTAGCGGTGGTGTCGTCATGTGTATTTCCGTATATTGAGATAACTTGATATACAAGGCGCGCCGGGCTGTCAACAGGCCGTGCCGGGGGGCGCCGCCCCCCGGACCCCCGGGCAGGGGGGGGCGCCCCCCGCCCCCCCCCCCCGGGGCCACCGCCCCCCGGCCCCCCCCTCCCCGCCCCCCCCCGCCCCCGGCC
>NZ_JALNWM010000070.1 GCF_023230885.1 Desulfocurvus sp.
CTGCCTATGTAGAAGAACGCCGTCACGTCGGAAACGCGCGCCGCCTGCTGCATGTTGTGGGTCACGATGATGATGGTCAGGGCGTTCTTGAGTTCGTGGATCAGCTCCTCGATCTTCTGGGTGGCGATGGGGTCCAGGGCGCTGGCGGGCTCGTCCATGAGCAGCACCTCGGGCCGCACGGCCAGAGCCCGGGCGATGCACAGGCGCTGCTGCTGCCCGCCGGACAGGCCCAGGGCCGATTCGTGCAGCCGGTCCTTGACCTCCTCCCACAGGGCGGCCTGGTGCAGGCTCTGTTCCACGCGCTCGGCTATCTCGCCCTTGCCCCTCCAGCCGTTGACCCGCAGCCCGTAGGCCACGTTCTCGAAAATGGTCTTGGGAAAGGGGTTCGGCTTCTGGAAGACCATGCCCACCTGGCGGCGCAGGTCCACCACGTCGAGCTTGGGGTCGTAGATGTCCTTGCCGTCCAGGGCCACGAGGCCCTCCACCCGCGTTCCGGCTATGAGGTCGTTCATGCGGTTCAGGCAGCGCAGGAACGTGCTCTTGCCGCAGCCCGAGGGGCCGATGAGCGCCGTGACGCGGTTCTCGCCGAAGGCCAGGTCGATGCCCTTGAGGGCCTTGAAGTCGCCGTAGAAGAAGTCGAGCTTCTCCGCGATCATCTTCACGTTTTCTGCCATGTTCGTTCTTTCCTGCCTTGATGCGGAGCCGGGGCCCCGGTGTTGGATGCGCTATGCGGGGTCGTTGCCGCCGGAGGCGTCGACGGGCATGGTGAAACGGAAAACCGAGCCGGTGTCGGCGTCCTGGCGGGGCTCCACCCAGATGCGTCCGCCCAGCCGCTCGACGATATGCTTGCAGATGGCCAGCCCCAGGCCGCTGGAGCCCCCGCAGTGCTTGCCGCGGTGTTTCTCCACCCGGTAGAAGCGCTCGAAGATGCGCGCGGCCTCCTCCTTGGGGATGCCGGGGCCGAAATCGCTGACCCCGAAGACCACCTCGCCCGACCCCGGCCCCTGCGGGGGCCCCGGAGCCCAGTCCACGGCCACCTCGGAGTTCTCGGGGCCGTACTTGATGGCGTTCTCCACCAGGTTGCGGAACACCTGCACCAGCCGGTCGTAGTCCGCGCGCACATGGGCCCCGCCCTCGGGCAGGGCGCTGGCCAGGCGGATGCCCTTGGCCTGGGCCAGGGGCTCGCAGGTGCGCAGGGCCTCGGCCAGGGCGTCGGCGGCGCTCACGCGCTCGGGGCTGAACCGCTGCCGCCCGCTCTCCAGGCGCGACAGGTGCAGGAGATCCTCGACCATCTTGGCCATGTGGTCGGCGTTCTTGAGGATTATCTCCAGAAATTTCTGGGCCGTCTGGCCGTCGGCCTTGGGGTTGGTCAAAAGGGTTTCGGAGTAGCCCTTGATGGTCGTCAGGGGCGTGCGCAGCTCGTGGGACACGTTGGCCACAAAATCGCGGCGCACGCGCTCCAGGCGCTTGAGCTCGGAGATGTCGTGGAAGACGATGATCGCCCCCAGCCCGCGTTCCCCGGGGTTCAGGGGCACGATGGTCACGTCGTAGATGCGGTCCTTTTCGGGCTCGATCTGGATGGTCTGCGGCCCGGGAACGTCCACATCCCCGGCCACGGCGCGGTCGCAGGCGGCCTGCAACTCGGGGGAAAGCACGATCTCCAGCGGCCTGCGGCCCACGAACAGCGTGGCGTCGGGGAAGATGCGCACCAGGGCCCGGTTCACCTTGAGGATACGCCCGCTTCCGGACAGAACCATCAGGCCCTCGCGCATGCCGTCGAGGATGGCCTCCAGCTCCAGGGCCTGCTCGGTGATGGTCGAAATCTGGGAATTGATGTTCCCGGCCATGGTGTTCACGGCCCGGGCCAGGGGCTCGAACTCGCCGCCCGGGAAAAAGCGCATCCGCTTGTTGTAGTCGCCCTGGCCGATGGCCTCGGCCACGTCGATCATCTCCTTGATGGAGCGGCCCATGGTCCGCGCGAGGATCACCGAGAGCACGAAGGCCATGCCCAGTGCCAGCCCGAAGACCACCAGGAAATTCTGTTGCAGGCGCTCAAGGCGCGACCGGATGCCCGCATAGGGCACCGCCAGGCGCAGGACGCCGTCGGGCACACCCAGCACGCCCCGCACCCGCTTGGCCGCGTAGAGCATGTCCTTGTCCAGGGTGGCGCTGAAGCGCTGGCTCAGGCCGTAGTCGCCGCGCTCGGCGTCCAGCACCTCGGGGCGCATGGCGTGGTTGTCCAGGTCCGGCACCTGGGAGTAGGCCATGTGCGAGTCGGCCACCACGCGCCCGCCCTCGGTGATGTACGTCACCCGGGCCTCCAGGCGCAGGCCCAGGTTCGTCAGCCAGTCGTGCAGGTCCTGCTCGCCGGAGAACCCGCCGTGCTGCTGCATGAGCAGCGCAGCCAGGCGCAGCTCGCGGATGGCCCCGGCCTGGGCGTCGTCCAGGATCTCGCCGCGGAAGAGCTGGCGCGCGTAATACGCGGGCAAAAGCAGCGCCAGCATGATGACGACGGCGAAGGACAGCAGCAGGCGGGTCCGAAATGGCGTGGTTCTGTGCATGGGCGGCCCCGGTTCCCGTTCCCTATTCCTTGAAGCGGTAGCCCACGCCGCGCACGGTCTCGATGAGCGCGGCGTGGTCGCCGAGCTTCTGGCGCAGGCGGCGCACATGGGTGTCCACCGTGCGGGCGTAGCCCTCGAACTCGTAGCCCCAGACCGAGGTCAGGAGCTGGTCGCGGGTGCGCACGCGCGGGCTTGTGCGCAGCAGCTCGGACAGCAGCTTGAACTCCGTGGCCGTCAGGCCGACCTCCTGGCCCTGGATGAAGACCTTGTGGGCCTCCAGATCGATGGACAGGCCGTCGCGCTCCATGGTCGCCCGCTCGGCGGGCTGGCCCGTGCTGCGGCGCAGCACCGCGCGCACGCGCAGCAGCAGCTCGCGGAAGCTGAACGGCTTGACCACATAGTCGTCGGCGCCAAGCTCCAGGCCGACGATGCGATCCACCTCCTCGCCGCGCGCCGTGAGCATGACCACCGGGATCTGGGCCGTCTCGGCGTCGCGCTTGAGGGCCTTGCACACGTCGAACCCGTCCATGCCCGGCAGCATCAGGTCCAGCAGCACGATGTCGGGCCGCAGGCGCCGGGCCAGCGCCAGCCCGTCGCGCCCGTCGCCCGAGGTATGCACGTCGAACCCGGCGGACTCGAAGTTGAATTGCAGGAGGTTCAGGATGTCCTCCTCGTCCTCGACGATCAGAACCGTTTCCTTGGTCATGTCAGGCACTCCTAGGCTGTCGCCCGTTCCGTGGCCTGGGCCGTTAAACCCCCCTGCGGTGACGAACGTATTGTCGGGCTGTGACAAATGCGTGACATTTCTCACTTGTGCCGCCAATATACCGGACTTTTTGGAAAAAGAAAGTTCATCCAATCGTAAAGAAAACCCGGCCATGAAAAAAAGCCCGGACGCGGGACGCGGCCGGGCGGCGAAGAAGGGGCCCCGGGCCCCGCCGAGGGCGGGGCTCAGCCCGCCAGCAGCTCGCGGGCCAGGGCCTGGCCCTGGGCGCCGCCGCCCGCCATGCGCGCCAGTTCGTCGAACACCTCCTGCCCCGCCAGGGGTACGCAGCGCACCGACGTGGCGCCGTCCGCCACTTCCTTGCGGACCATGAAATGCCGCCCGGCCAGGGCCGCCAGCTGCGGCCAGTGGGTGATCAGAATGACCTGCTGGCGCGCGGCCAGGGCCGCCACGCGCCGCCCCACGCTGGTCAGCGTCAGCCCGCCGATGCCCGCGTCCACCTCGTCGAAAAGCAGCGTGGGCATGGCCTCGCGGGTGAGCAGCCCCACCAGGGCCAGCAGGAAGCGCGACAGCTCGCCGCCCGAGGCGATGCGGTCCAGGGGCTGGGGCGCCTGCCCGGGGTTGGGCGTCCACATCATGCGCGCCCGGTCCTCGGCGAGCCCGGGGTGGACCTCCACGGGGGCGAATTCGAAGGCCACGCCCACCTCCTGGGCGAAGCCCAGCCCGCGCAGCTCCGCCGCCAGGGCCCCGGCCAGCTCGCGCCCGGCCTCGCGCCGCGCCGCGCCCAGGGCCGCGAGCACCTCGCCCAGGGCCCGGGCCAGCTCGGTCTCGCGCCGGTCCAGGCCCTTCATATCCAGGGCGCAGGAATCCAGGAACGACAGGTTCTCCGCGATCTCGGCCCGGAAGTCGATGATCTCCTCCAGGCTGCGCCCCAGCTTGCGCCGCAGCCGCGACAGCTCGAACAGGCGCGCCTCGACGGCCTCGGCGTCGAAGCCGCCGCCCGCCTCGCGCTCCTCGCGCCGCAGCCGCCCGTCCAGCTCCAGAAGCCGCTGGCGGAAATCCTCCAGGGTCTCGGCCTCCTCGGCGTAGCCCGGGTCCACCGCCGCCAGGGCCAGCACCTCGCGCGCCAGCGCCCCGGCCCGCTCCAGCAGCCCGCCCTCGCCGTGCAGGGCGTCCAGCGCCCCGTCGATACACCGGCGCACATGCTCCTCGTCCCTGAAGGCCCGCTTGCGCTCCAGGAGTTCGGCCTCCTCCCCGGGCTGCGGGTCGACCTTTTCGATCTCCCGGCCCTGGTATTCCAGGAACTCGCGCCGCTCCTGGAGCGAACGCACCCGCGCGTCCAGCTCCCCGCGCCGCGCCGCGACCTCGCGCAACTCCGCCAGCAGCGCGTCGCGCCGCTCCAGCAGCCCCCGGTCGGGCAGGAACGCGTCGAGCATCCGCCCCTGGTACGCCGGGGACAGCAGGCGCTGCTGCCCGTGCTGGCTGGTGTGCCACACCAGCCGCGAGCGCAGATCGCGCACGGCCTCCTGCGAGCTCAGGGAATCGTTGACGAACAGCCGGCTGCGGCCCGTGGCCGCCACCAGCTCGCGGCGGATGACCAGCTCCCCGCCATCGGGCCCCTCCTCGTGGAACAGGGCCTCGACCACCGCGCGATCCCTGCCGGGGCGGACCATGTCCGCCTCCAGCCGGTCGCCCAGCAGGAAGCCCAGCGCCCGCATGACGAAGCTCTTGCCCGCGCCCGTCTCGCCCGTGAGCACATTCAGCCCGGCGGCGAATTCCAGCTCCAGGTCCTCGATGAGCGCGAGGTTATGTATGCGCAGAAATTCCAGCATGGTTCACCCGGCCCGCACACTATCCGAGCCCCAGGCCGAGGGCAAGGGGCGCCCGCGCGGCGCAGCGGCCCGCACGCCCCTTGACTGCCCGCGCCAACGACCTATTTTTCCGGCACTATCTCAACAGGGAGGACCATGCAATGGCCGCGAAAAAGAGCACCCGCCAGTTCAAGGCGGAAATCTCGCAACTGCTGGAGATCATCACCCACTCCATCTACACCAACCGCGAAATCTTCCTGCGCGAACTGGTGTCCAACGCCTCCGACGCCCTGGACAAGCTGCGCTTCATGCAGTCCAGCGGCGCCGCCCTGGCCGATCCCGACGCGCCCCTGGAGATCCGCATCACCCCCGACAAGGACGCCCGGACCCTGACCATCGCCGACACCGGCATCGGCATGACCCGCGAGGAGCTGGTGGACAACATCGGCACCATCGCCCACTCCGGGTCCGCCGAGTTCATGCGCCGCGCCGCCGAGCAGGGCGCGGGCAGCGCGGATTCCATCATCGGCCGCTTCGGCGTGGGCTTCTACTCCGTGTTCATGGTCGCCGACGAGGTGCGCATCACCACCCGCGGCGCCGACCCCGGCGCCAGCCCCGTACGCTGGATCAGCTCCGGCACCGGCAGCTACACCATAGAGGACCTGGACGCCGACGCCCCGCGCGGCACGAGCATCGAGATCCAGCTCAAGCAGGACGCCGCCGACTTCGCCGACCCCGAGACCCTGCGCCGGATCATCCGCGCCCACTCCAATTTCATCGGTTTCCCCATCCTGCTGGCCGGCGAGCGCGTGAACACCACCCCCGCCCTGTGGCGCGAGCCCAAGTTCCAGATCGGGAAAGAGCGCTACGACGAGTTTTACACCTTCCTGACCTACGACTCCAAGCCGCCCCTGGAGCACCTGCACGTCGCCGTGGACGCCCCCGTGCAGTTCACCGGGCTGCTCTTCATTCCCGACGCGCCCTCGGGCTCCTTCTTCGAGGACCCCGACAACTACGGCCTGGACCTCTACGTCCGCCGCGTGCTCATCGACCGCCGCCACAAGGAGCTCATCCCCCAGTACCTCGGCTTCCTGCGCGGCCTGGTGGACACCGAGGACCTGCCCCTGAACATCTCGCGCGAAACCCTCCAGGAGAACCTGCTGGTGGGCAAAATCCGCCAGACCCTGACCAAGCAGGCCCTGGCCATGCTCGCCCGCCTCGCCGAGGACCAGGAGCGCTACGCCACCTTCTGGCGCCATCACGGCAAGGTTCTCAAGCTCGGCTACTCCGACTACGCCAACCGCGACCAGTACGCCGCCCTGCTGCGCTTCAACTCCTCCACCCACGACGACGCCGCGGGCCTGACCTCCCTGGCCGACTACAAGGCCCGCGCCAAGGACGGCCAGACCGCCATCTACTACATCTCCGGCCCCAGCCGCGAGGCCGTGCGCCTCAACCCGCACCTGGAGATCTTCGCCCAGCGCGGCATCGAGGTGCTCTACTGCTTCGAGCCCGCCGACGAGTTCATCCTCGACTCCCTGGGCACCTTCGACGGCATGACCCTGACCCCGGCCGAAAAGGCCGACCCCGCGGACCTCGAACGCTTCCCCGCCCAGGACGCCGCCGCCGGGGACGGCCCCGAGGCCGAGCCCGCCGACCCCGAGGCCTTCGAGGCCATGCTGCGCGCCGCGAAGCAGGCCCTGGGCGAGCGCGTCCAGGACGTGCGCGCCTCGCGCCGCCTCAAGGACAGCCCGGCCTGCCTGGTCAGCCCCGACGGCGCCATGTCCTCCCAGATGGAAAAATACATGCGCATCATGACCAAGGACACGACCCCGCCCGTCAAGGTCATGGAGCTCAACCGCGACCATCCCCTGGTACGCAACCTGCTGCGCATCCACAGCCACGACGGCGACGACGCCTTCTTCCGCGCCAGCGTGGAGCAGCTCTACGAGTCCGCCCTGCTGCTGGACGGCTATCTCGCCGACCCCCACGCCCTGGTGGCCCGCGTGAACAGGCTCCTGGAACAGGCCAGCGGCTGGTACGCCGAGATCAAGCGCCTGTAGCCGCCGCCCGCCGCCCGCCCCGGGCCGCGGGGCGGGCGGCGGACCCGGCCGGGCAAAACGCCGCCGGGCCGGATTCCCCAAGGGGGGAGTCCGGCCCGGCGGCGTTCGTGCTCCGGGCGGGGGCCGCCCGGCCCGTCCCCGCCCCCGCGGGGACGCGGGGGCGGGGACGACGGGGGCGCGGCGCGCCCCGCTCCGACAGCCTAGTTGATGACCAGGGCCTCGTTCTTGCGCCCGATGGAGACGTAGAGCTTGGACAGGGCGATCTGGTAGTCCGCCAGGGCGGAGGTCAGCCCGGCCTCGGCCTTGGTCAGGCGCTCCTGGGCGTCGAGCACGTCGGTGTTGGTGCCCACCTGGGCCTGGTAGCGCGCCACGGCCATGCGGTAGCTCTCGCGGGCGGCCTCCAGGGCCTTGCGGCTGACCTTGATGCTCTCGGCGGCCTTGCCCACGGCGAGGTGGTTGGCCTTGACCTCGTACAGGGCCTCCTGGCGGGTGTTCATCTCGGTTTCCAGGAGGCTCTTGATCTGCTGGTCGGCCTGCTGGCTGGCGTAGTAGGTCTTGCCCCACTCGAAGAAGGTCCAGGACACGCCCACGGAGGCGGACCAGGCGCTATATTCGGTGCGCGTGCGGTCGGAGCCCGCCGCGTCGGGGCCGGTGCCCATGGAGGACCAGTCGAAATCGGCGCCGAGCTTGGGATAGAAGGCGCTGTCCACGATGTTCTTGTCCTTGGCGGCGATTTCCACGCCCTTGCGGGCGATCTGCAGGTCGGGGCGCGCGGCCAGGGCCGAGTTCACGGCCTCGTCGAGGCTGAGGGTGCAGGGCGCGTATTCCAGGGCGCCCCGGTAGTCCACGTCGGCGTGCAGGTCCAGGTCGAGCAGGGTGTTCAGCCGGGCGACCTGGGTGTCCACGCTGTTCTTGGCCTGGAGCAGGGCCTCCTGGGCAGTGGCCAGGTCCACCTCGGCCTGGAGCACGTCCAGGCGCGGCTTGAGCCCGACCTCATAGAAGGCGGTGGTCACCTTGAGCTGCTCCTCCAGCCGCGCCACGGAGTCCTCGGCGCTGCGCACGTCCTCGCGGGCCTTGAGCAGGGCCAGGAAATTCTGCTGCACGGTGCCGATGACGACCAGCTCGTTCCGGGTCAGGGCCAGCTCGGCGCTCTGGCGGGCCAGCTCGGCGCGCTGGTAGGTCGAGAGCACGGCGAAGCCGGTGAACAGATCCTGGTGCAGGTTCAGGGAGGTGGAGAAATACTTGGCGTCGGTGGTGTCCACGTCGCGGGTGGGCTTGGTGTGGTCCTTGACGGTGTAACCGTAGGTCACCGTGGCCGAGGGCAGGAAGCTGCCCCGGGCGGACTTGCGGCCCTGCTCGGCGCCCAGCAGATCGTGGCGCGCGGCACGCATGGAGGGGTTGTCGGACAGGGCCCGCTCCACGGCCTGTTTCATGGTCAGCACGTCCTGGGCCGAGGCGACGCCGGGGGCCCAGGCCGTCAGGGCCAGGGCGGCGCAGAACAGCACAGCGGCCAGGGCCGCGCGGGCGGTCTTTCTGGTATGCATCCGTTTGTCTTCCTTGTTTGTTTCCGTATACACGCGTTTCAAACGTAAGTGTTTGATCACACTGCTGAAGTGTCGGACTACAATGCATTGCCCGGGCCGACGTGTCAACACCCGCCCGCCGCCGCAACCGGTTTCCTCATGTCCGGCCGTAAAGTCGGCAAAGATGCCGCAGCTTTTGGGCCAGGGCCGGAGTCAGGTCGCGGGCACCAAGACGCCAGGCCCAGTTTCCTGCGGGCACCGAGGGCGTGTTCATCCGCGCCCCGGAGCCCAGGCCCAGCAGGTCCTGCGCGGGGATCACGGCCAGGTGCGCCGGGGACAGCAGGGCCAGCCGGATCAGGGTCCAGGCCGCTTCGTCCGCCTCCGGCAGGCGGCCCAGGTAGTCGGCCAGGGCCGCGCGCCCGCCCGGGCCCAGCTCGTCGTCGAACCAGCCCCGGGTGGTGTTGTTGTCGTGGGTGCCGGTGTAGACCACGCTGGCGCGGCTGTGGTTGTGCAGGGCGTTGGCGCTGTCGGGCGCGTCGGGCCCCAGGCCGAACTGGAGCACACGCATGCCCGGCAGGCCGAAGGCGTCGCGCAGGGCCAGCACGTCGTCGGTGATGAGCCCCAGGTCCTCGGCCAGCAGGGGCAGCCCGGGGAAGCGGGCCCGGGCTGCGCGCAGGAAGCCCTCGCCGGGGCCGGGCTCCCAGCGCCCCTCGCGGGCCGTGGCCGCGCCGGGCGGCACCGCCCAATAGGCGGCCAGGGCCCGGAAATGATCCAGACGCACAAGGTCGGCCCAGGCCAGGTTGTGCCCCAGGCGCGACAGCCACCAGGAATAGCCGTCGGCGGCCTGGGCCTGCCAGTCGTAGACCGGGTTGCCCCAAAGTTGGCCGTCGGCGCTGAAGTAGTCCGGCGGAACCCCCGCCACCACGGTGGGTTGCAGGTCCGCGTCCAGGCGGAAGCAGCCCGGGTGGGCCCAGACGTCGGCGCTGTCCAGGCAGGGATAGAAGGGCAGGTCGCCGATGATGCCCACCCCGCGCGCGGCGCAGTGGCGGCGCAGGGCCGCCCATTGGCTGAAGAACAGGTACTGGGAGAAGCGCACGGCGTCCAGCTCCGGGGCGGCGTCGCGGCGCAGGGCGGCCAGGGCGGCGGGGTCGCGGCGGCGCAGGGGCTCGGGCCAGGCGTTCCAGGGCGCGCCGCCCTGCCGGGCCTTGAGCACGGTGAAGCAGGCGTAGTCGTCCAGCCAGGCCGGACCGTGGGCGGCGACGAAACGCGCAAAGCCCTCGTGGGCCGCCAGCCGGGGCCGGGCCCGCTCGAAGGCCAGGCCCAGCAGGGCCTCGCGATGGGCCTGGGCCGCCGCGAAATCCGCGCGCCCCCCGGCCGCCGGGGCCGGGCCGGGCAGCCCGCCCAGGTCGGCCAGGCGCAGCCAGCCTTCGGCGGCCAGGGCCTCGGGGCTGATCAGCAGCGGGTTGCCCGCGAACAGCGAGGGGCTGCTGTAGGGCGAGTTGCCCATGACCGTGGCCGTGGGGTTCAGGGGCAGGATCTGCCACCAGCGCTGCCCGGCGGCGTGCAGGAAATCCACGAACTCCCGGGCGGCGGAGCCCATATCGCCCACGCCGTAGGCCGCGGGCAGGCTGGTGACGTGCAGCAGCACGCCCGAGGCGCGGGGACGCGGCGCGGCGGCCACGGCTCAGCCCTCGTGCCGGAAGAACAGCGCGGCCAGGGGGGGCAGGTGGATGGCCAGGCTGTGGTCCCGGCCGTGGGCCGGGACGGCCTCGGTGGCGAGCCCGCCCAGGTTGCCCTGCCCCGAGCCGCCGTAGGTCCCGGCGTCGGAATTGAGCACCTCGCGCCAGAAGCCCGGGGCGGGCACGCCCATGCGGTAGCCCGGGCGCGGCACAGGGGTGCAGTTGAACACGCAAAGCACCTGCGGCGCGCCCTCCTCGCCGTGCGCCGCGCGGCGCACGAAGCCCACCACCCCGCTTTCGGCGTCGCGGCAGTCCATCCACTCGAAGCCCTGGGGCTCGAAGTCCACGGCGTGCAGGGCGCGTTCGACGCGGTACACGCGGTTCAGGTCGCACACGAAGTCCCACACGCCCTTGTGGGCGGGCTCGCCCAGAAGATGCCATTCCAGCTCGCCGTCGTGGTTCCATTCCGGCACCTGGGCCATTTCCGCGCCCATGAACAGGAGCTTCTTGCCGGGATGGGCGTACATGAAGGCCAGCAGGAGGCGCAGCCCGGCGCATTTGGCCCAGCGATCCCCGGGCATGCGCCCGTAGAGCGAGCCCTTGCCGTGGACCACCTCGTCGTGGGACAGGGGCAGGGTGAAATTCTCCTGGAAGGCGTACCAGATGCCGAAGGTCAGCTTGTCGTGGTGGTACTTGCGGAAAACCGGGTCCTGGCCGAAGTAGGCCAGGGTGTCGTGCATCCAGCCCATGTTCCACTTGAGCCCGAAGCCCAGCCCGCCCACCCAGGTCGGCCGCGAGACCATCGGCCAGGCCGTGGACTCCTCGGCCACGGTCTGCACGTCGGGATACTCGCGGTACACGGCCTCGTTCAGGTCGCGCAGAAAGCCGATGGCCGCCAGGTTCTCGCGCCCGCCGAACTCGTTGGGCACCCACTGCCCGGGCTCGCGCGAGTAGTCCAGGTAGAGCATGGAGGCCACGGCGTCCACGCGCAGGCCGTCGGCGTGGTAGCGGTCCAGCCAGAACAGGGCGCTGGAGATCAGGAACGAACGCACCTCGTGCCGCCCATAGTTGAATATGGACGAATCCCAGTCGGGGTGCCAGCCCTGGCGCGGGTCGGCGTGCTCGTAGAGGTGCGTGCCGTCGAAGCGCCACAGGCCGTGGGCGTCGCTGGGGAAATGCGAGGGCACCCAGTCCAGGATCACGCCGATGCCCTCGCGGTGCAGGGCGTTGACCAGGTTCATGAACTGCTGGGGCGAGCCGTGGCGGCTGGAGGGCGCGAAATAGCCGGTGGTCTGGTAGCCCCAGGAGCCGAAGAAGGGATGCTCCATCACGGGCAGGAACTCGACGTGGGTGAAGCCCAGGGCCTTGACGTAGCCGGGCAGCTGCCCGGCCAGCTCGTCGTAGTGCAGCGAGCGCCAGCCGTCGCCGTGGTCGCGCCGCCAGGAGCCCAGGTGGACCTCGTAGACGCTCATGGGCGCGTCCAGCGCGTTGGCCCGGCCCCGGGCCGCCATCCACTCGCCGTCGCTCCAGCCGTAGTCCAGGTCCCAGACCACCGAGGCCGTGGCCGGGGGCGACTCCCAGAGCAGGGCGAAGGGGTCGCCCTTTTCCAGGCAGGCCCCGCCGTCCGCCGTCTCGATGCGGTATTTGTACTGCGCGCCCCGGCCCACGCCGGGCAGAAAGCCCTCCCAGACGCCCGAGCCGTCCAGGCGCGGGGCCAGGGGCAGGGTCTCGCCCCAGGCGTTGAAATCGCCCGCCACGCCCACGGCCCGCGCGCTGGGCGCCCAGACCGCGAAATGCGTGCCGTCCCGCCCGTCCACCGTGCGTGGATGCGCGCCGAACTTCTCGTAGAGCCGGGAATGCCGCCCCTGGCGGAACAGGTAGATGTCGTGGTCCGTCAGGGTGCTGACCCCGTGGACCACCCGGTGCGCGCTCACGGTGGAGGCCTCCTCGGCGCCGGACGGCGCCAGGGTGCAAAACTACCCCGCCCCGGGCGCGAAGTCCAGCCGCGCCGGGGCTACAGCGTGGCCAGCAGCTTGCGCGCGCCCTCGTGGTTCGGGTCCAGCTCCAGGGTCCGGCGCAGGAACTGCGCGGCCTCCCGGGGCCTGCGGCCGTTGGCGCACATCACGCCCATGTTGAACGAAAGGGTCGGCGAGTCCGCCCCGAACTCCGGCGCCAGGCGGATCACCTGCTCCAGCGCGCGCATGGCCTCGCCGTGGCGGCCGCCCTCGGTGTAGGCCACGGCGGTGTTGAAGTGCAGGTTCTCGTCCTCGGGGGATATCTTCAGCGCCTGGCCGTATTCGGACACGGCGTCCTGCCAGCGGCCCTGGCGGCGCAGGGCGATGCCCAGGCGGTTGAAGGTCTCGATGTCCGACTTGCGCAGCTGCCCGCCCTTGGCGTCGATGATGGAGCGGAAGAACCGCTCGGCCGTGGCCGGGGCCTTGTCCAGGCACTTCTCGGCGATGCTGCGCTTGACCTCCTCGATCATGGCCTGGGCCTCGCGCTTGGCGTTGGCCACGGCCTGCTCGAAAAGCTCCTCGGCGGCCTCCGCGTTGCCGAACTCCAGGTGGATCTCGCCCATGCTGATCTTGCGCTCCACGTTGAGCGGCGAGAGGCGGTCGAGCTTCTGCAAATAGGTGAGCTGCCGCTCCAGGTCGCCCTCGTCCCGGTACAGCTCGGCCAGCTTCTTGAGCGGCTCCAGGTACAGCGCGGCGCCCTTGTGCGCCTCGGCGTAGGCGCCCTCGGCCTGCGCCACCTCGCCCTTGCCCTTGTACGCGTCGCCGCGCACCATGAGCGCCGCGGCGCTGCCGGGCTTGAGCTTCAGTATCTTGTCCGACAGCGCGATGGCCTCGTCGTACATGCCCTTGGCGAGGTAACCCTTGGCCGTGTCGATGAACTGCCCGATCTTGCCCTGGGGCCGCAGGGTGAAGGCCAGCTTCTCGATGAGCGTATCCATGGACACCGGCTTGGTGATGAAGTTGCCCACCCCGATCTCATGCAGCAGGATGAGCACCTGGCGCTCCACTTCCGAGGTCAGCACAACGATGTGCATGTCCTCGTGCAGTGCCTTCAGCGTGCGCACGAAAGGCAGGGTGTTGCGGTTGTCCAGCACCCGCTCGATAAGCAGCAGGATCTTCTTGTCCTTGAAGTACGGCGTCTTGATCTCGGAGAGGAACTTGTGCTCCTCCCCCAGGCTGCGGATGCGGTCCGTGCCGATGACCAGTTCCTTGTTCAAGGTCTGGCGGTACATCTTGAGAAACAACGGATCGTGGCTGATGGCGAAAAAGCAGCCGTTGTCCTTGGCCGCAAAGTCCACGATGGTCTTCTCGTACTGCCGAAAACGCGCCCTGTTCTGCTCTGCCACTGCCCTCGCGCTCCTTGCCTGTCCGCGTTGATCGTCTGCTGGCCCCCGGGCGGGCGCTGCGCCCGCCCCCGGCCAAATCTGTCCGATGCTACCCCACGAGGAGGATGCCGACAATGGAAAAACCGCCTGCGCGAGGCTCCCCGGCCGCCTGCGCGCCGCGGCGCCCCCCCGCGCGGTTCCTTTCGCCACGGTTTTCGGTTAGGCTGGGCCCACGCCACGCCCGCCTCAACCCGCAACCCCCCGGGGCCGCACATGGACCAGCACGGACCCGCGTCCGAACAGGATTTCCTCGCCCTTGTCGACCGCCACTTCCCCGAAGCCCACGCCCACGTCCTCCTGCCGCGCGGCGACGACTGCGCCGTGCTCGCCTGCCCGCCGACCCTGGCCCTGTCCACCGACCTGTTCCTGGAGGACATACACTTCCGCCGCTCCTACTTCGGCCCCGCCGACATCGGCTGGAAGGCACTGGCCGTCAACATCAGCGATATCGCAGGCATGGGCGCGCAGCCCCTGGGCTTCAGCCTGGGGCTGATGATCCCTCCCGGGCCGCAGCCCGCCCCCGGATTCTGGGACGAGCTCCTCGGCGGCATGGCCGCCCTGGCCCGCGAGCACGGCCTCGCCCTCACCGGCGGCGACCTCTCCCGCGCGCCCATCCTCGGCCTGTGCATCACCATCTGGGGCCGCCCCGGGCCCTCGGGC
>NZ_JALNWM010000071.1 GCF_023230885.1 Desulfocurvus sp.
ATGCAGGCCGCCGGCTGGCCACGGCCCAAGAAGTTGCACAGGCCCGCATTCCGGCAGGCCCTTCCGGATCACCCACGGCATCCCCCACAGTTCCTGCCGCACCGTGACATTTCCAGGAATCCATCCGCAGCGGACGCCGCCAGGCGCGCAGGTCTCCGCAACAGATCGCCCCCGGAGAACCAAGACACCAACCAGCGCAGATGGGATGCGGTACGCGCGCGACACGCACCCCTGACCCCCGGGAGACCGCACCCGGTCGGGCGGCCGCCTTCAGCGGCCGCCCCTCGGGCACCCCGAGGGGCCAAGCCCACTGGCGCCCCGGCTGCTCCTCGCCCGCTGCCCCTCGCCGCCTTTAGCCGGATGGGGCGAACCCCTCGGGCAGGGTCCAGGCGTCGGGGGCCGGGGGATGGGTGCGCAGGATGGCCAACCGCGTCAGGAAGCGGGCGCGGGGCATTTCGAAGGCGCCGAAGCGCAGCATGTGGCGGGTGGTCTGCTGGCAGTCGATGAGCCCGTAGCCCCAGCGGGCCAGCAGGCGCGCAAGGACCACGAAGGCGGCCTTGGAGGCGTCGGGCGCCGTGTGGAACATGGATTCGCCAAAGAACACCCGGCCCAGGGCCACGCCGTAGACCCCGCCGGCCAGGGTGCCGTCGGCGGCCCAGGCCTCGACGCTGTGGGCCGCGCCCAGGGCGTGCAGGCGTTGGTAGGCCTCGATCATCTCGGGCACAAGCCAGGTGCCCTGGGACCCCCGGCGCGGGGTTTCGGCGCAGGCGCGGATGACCCGGGCGAAGGCCCGGTCGACGGTCACGGCGTAGGTTCGCCGCCGCAGGGTCCGGCCCAGGGAGCGCGGCACATGCAGCGCCTCGGGCGGCAGCACGCAGCGCGGATCCGGCGACCACCACAGGATGGGGTCGCCAGGGCCATACCAGGGGAAGATGCCTTGGGAGTAGGCCCGCAGCAGGCGTCCGGGGGCCAGGTCGCCGCCGAAGGCCAGCAGGCCGTCGGCCCCCGCGCGGGCGGGGTCGGGGAACCGGTCCGCCCCCGGCGGGATGAATTCGATGGTCACGGCGTGGCGCTCCGGTCCGCCCCCGGCGCCCCGGGCCCGCAGGGGGCCGGGGCCCGCCCGGTGGGCCAGGGCCCCTGGGCGCCGCCCCGCGCCAGCCGCCCCCCGGCGCACGGCCACGGGGCGACACGGGGCCCAGGCTTCGCCGCGCGGATTCCAAACCCCGTCGCGCGGGCTTCGGGCGTCGCCTGGCTCCGGGGCCGCCTCCCGGCGCGCCGCGCCCGGGTCGGGCCGCCCGCGCTGGCGCGCCAGCGGGAGCGCAGCGGCCCCCACCCCCGCAACGCGGACAGCGCGAGCATCCGCCGCCCCCTAGCCCGGCAGACGGAAGCGCAGGGTCCCGCCGCCCGCCGCGCCCTTGCGCGGGGCCTCCACCACAACCTCGCCGCCCGAACGCAGGACGCCGAAGAGGATTTCGTCGGCCAACGGGTCTTCCACTTCCTTCTGGATCAGCCGCCCCAGGGGCCGCGCGCCGAACTGGTTGTCGTAGCCCCGGCGCGCCAGCCAGGCTCTGGCGCCCGCCGTGAGGCGGATGGCCACCCGCCGCTCGGCCATGCGCCGGTTCAGGTCGGCCATGAACTTGTCCACCACGCGCTCCATGACCCCGGGCGTCAGGTTGCGGAAGGGCACCACGGCGTCCAGGCGGTTGCGGAACTCGGGGGAGAAGGTCTTCTCCACGGCCTTGAGGCTCAGGTCGCTGCGGTCCTCCACGGCCTGGGCGCCGAAGCCCAGGGTCTTGCCGCTCATCTCCCAGGCCCCAGCGTTGGAGGTCATGAGCACGACGACGTGCGAGAAATCGGCCTTGCGCCCGTTGTTGTCGGTGAGCGTGGCGTAGTCCATCACCTGGAGCAGGATGTTGAACACGTCGGGGTGGGCCTTCTCGATCTCGTCCAGCAGCAGGACGGTGTGCGGGTTCTTGCGCACGGCGTCGGTGAGCAGGCCGCCCTGGTCGAAGCCCACATAGCCGGGGGGCGCGCCGATGAGCCGCGACACGGCGTGCTTTTCCATGTACTCGCTCATGTCGAAGCGCAGGAAGCCGATGCCCAGGCAGGCGGCGAGCTGGCGGGCCAGCTCGGTCTTGCCCACGCCCGTGGGCCCCACGAGCAGGAAGCTGCCCACGGGGCGCCCCGTGGGGCGCATGCCCGCGCGCGAGCGCTTGATGGAGCGCGCCAGGGTCGTCACGGCCTCGTCCTGGCCGAAGACCACGGCCTTGAGGTCGGCCTCCAGGTTGCGCAGGCGCTCGCGGTCCGAGGTGGAGATGCGCTCGGAGGGGATGCGGGCCATGCGCGCGATGATCTCCTCGATGTCCTCGGGGCGGATGGCGTCGTCCTTGCGGCGGCGGGTCCGCAGGGTGTAGGCCGCCCCGGCCTCGTCGATGACATCGATGGCCTTGTCGGGCAGGAAGCGGTCGGGCAGGTGGCGGGCCGACAGCTCGGCGGCGGCCTTGAGGGCGCCCTGGGTGTAGTGGACCCCGTGGTGCTCCTCGTAGTGCGGCCGCAGGCCCTTGAGAATCTCCACCGTGTCGGCCACGCTGGGCTCGGTGACATCGATCTTCTGGAAGCGCCGCGACAGGGCGCGGTCCTTCTCGAAGTGGTTCTTGTACTCCTCGTAGGTGGTGGAGCCGATGCAGCGCAGCTTGCCCGAGGCCAGCACGGGCTTCAGGATGTTCGAGGCGTCCATGGTGCCGCCGGTGGTGGCCCCGGCGCCGACCATGGTGTGGATCTCGTCGGCGAACAGGATGGAGCCCGGGATGGCGAGCAGCTCCTTGATGACGCCCTTGAGCCGGGCCTCGAAGTCGCCGCGGTACTTGGTGCCCGCCAGCAGGGCGCCCATGTCCAGGGAGAAGACCCGGGTGTCCTTGAAGCTCTGGGGCACGTCGCCCTCGTGGATGCGCAGGGCCAGCCCCTCGGCCAGGGCGGTCTTGCCCACGCCGGGGTCACCCACGAAAAGGGGGTTGTTCTTGCGCCTGCGCGAAAGGACCTGCACCGTGCGCCGGATCTCGGCCTCCCGGCCGATGAGCGGGTCGATCTCGCCCCGCTGCGCGCGGGCCGAAAGGTCCACGGTGAACTGCTCCAGCATGGAGCCGCCCTCGGGGCCCTCGGCGCCCTTGCCCGGCCCGGCTTCGCGCCCCGGCAGGGGCGCGCCCTGGGGCCGGTCCCAGCCCGCCCCGGGCCCGGAAACCCCGCCCGACCCGTGGGCGATGTATTCCAGGATGTCCAGGCGCGACACGCCGTGGGACTTCAGGAAATACACGGCATAGGAGTCGTCCTCCTCGAACAGCGCGGCCAGCACGTCGCCCACGCGGACCTCGTCGCGCCCGGCGGACTGGATTTGCAGGATCGCCCGCTGGAGCACACGCTGCACGCCCAGGGTCTGGACCACGTCCGCCGCTGCATCGTCGGGCAGAACCTCCATGTGGTCGATGAAGAAGCGCTCCAGCTGATGCTTCAGGCGGATGACGTTGACGCCGCAGTTGACGAGGATGTCGCGCCCGCTTTCCTCCAGGAGCACGCCATAGAGCAGGTGCTCCAGGGTCAGGTACTCGTGGCTGCGGCGCTTCACTTCCTTCACGGCGGAACTGAGCACTGTTTCAAGCTGCTTGGAAAGCATTCACACCTCTTCCATGGTGCATTTCAGGGGGAAGCCCTCTCGGGCCGCGCGCTGGCGCACAACGGCCACCTTGGTCTCGGCCACCTCCACCGTGTAGACGCCGCACACGCCGATTCCGTCGTGGTGCACGCGCAGCATGATCTCCGTGGCCTCGGCCGCAGTCTTGCGAAACACCTCGCACAGAACCTGCACGACGAACTCCATCGTCGTGTAGTCGTCGTTGTGCAGAAGCACCTTGTACTTCCTCGGCTCGCGGACCTCGTCGTCCAGGTACACCCCGGGCTCGCCGGGGCGGGAAAAAGGCTGCGGCACGTCTGCGGCTCCCTCTTGGTCCGCGCCCCGGGCCTGAGGCCCCGGGCGATGAAAACATCTCTTCGTTGAATAGAATTACGGGAAATCGGCCCCGGGGTAAAGGGGCCGCCTCGAAGCACAATCTAAGGCTCCCGGCGGGCTTGTCCAGCGGGCGGGCTCAGGGGGCCGGGAAACCGGGGGCCTCGGGGCCCTGCGGGGGGAAGACGAAGCTGTCGTCGGCGGGCAGGCCGCAGGCGGCGCGGTGGGCGCGGTTGAGCTCGTGGTAGCTGGCCTGGGAGGTGGGCAGGCCCGCGAGCCCCGCGGCGGCCGCCACCCCGGCCAGGGCGTCCGGCGGGCCCTCGATCTCCACGAAATCGCCGAAGGGCAGACGGTCCAGGCAGACATGGCAGCCGCCCAGGGCCCATTCCTCGCGCAGTTTCTCGTACACGCAGGCCACCTCCAGCCCCAGGGCCGCCAGGGCCACACGCAGGGGCGCCAGGTCGGCGACCTCGGTCTCGTGCTCGCGACGGGCCTTGACCCCGGGCGGGGCCGGGGCCTGCGCAGGCAGCTTCACGGTCAGCAGGTTGCGCCCGTCCTCGCGCAGGCGTATGAGGATGCCTCGGGCGCGCAGGCCGCGCCCGGGGTCGTCGTAGACCTCGTTGCGCTCCCGGCGCCGGGCCAGGCGCCGGGCCCCGGCCGCGCCCAGCGCGGCGGCCACGGCGGCCAGGTCCGCGCCCAGGTATTTGATCTCGGTTTCCAGCGGCATGGTCGTCTCCGGGCGGCCGCGACGCGGCGTCCGCCTGCGGCCCGAGGGTATACCGCCCGCGCCCAAACCGCAAACGCCCCGGAGGGCCACCGTGGAAAAACTCGTCCTGCTCGGCCTGGCCGGGGGCCTGGGCGCCCTGGCGCGCTACGGGCTGGCCGGGCTCGTGCAGCGGCTGGCCGGGGGCTCGTTTCCGGCCGGCACCTTCGTGGTCAACATGGCGGGCTGCCTGCTCTTCGGGCTGGCCTGGGGCCTGCTGGAGGACCGTGCGGGCCTGGGCCCCCAGGCCCGGGCCGTGGTGCTCACGGGGTTCCTGGGTGCCTTCACCACCTTTTCAACCTTCATGTTCGAAAGCGCGGCCCTGCTGCGCTCCAGCCAGTGGGCCTACGCCGCGCTGAACATCGGCGGGCAGAACCTGCTGGGGCTGGCCTGCCTGCTGGCGGGGCTGGCCCTGGCCCGGCTGGTGCCGTAGCCGCGCGGGGAGGGACGCCATGAAGCTGCCCACACAGGCCGAGCGCCTGCGCATCTACACCGGCGAGAGCGACACGGCGGGCGGACGCCCGCTGCACGAAATCATCATCGAGGAGGCCCGGCGGCGCGGGCTGGCCGGGGCCACGGTGCTGCGCGGGGTGGCGGGCTTCGGGGCCAACAGCCGCGTGCGTACGGCCAAGATACTGCGCCTGTCCGAAGACCTGCCCATGGTCACCGAGATCGTGGACGCCCCGGAGAAGATCGACGCCTTCCTGCCCCTGCTGGACGGGCTGATCCGCGAGGGGCTTGTGGTCCGCGAGCCGGTGCGGGTGCTGGTCTACCGCCACAACGACGGCAGGAAGTAGCCCCGCCCTACCCCGCCGCGCGGTGCACCACCTCGTGGGCGATGCGCTCCAGGGGCAGGATCTTGTCCACCCCCCCGGCCTTCACGGCCTCGCCGGGCATGCCGTAGACCACGCAGGTGGCTTCGTCCTGGGCTATGTTCCAGGCCCCGGCGTCCTTCATCTCCTTCATGCCCACCGCGCCGTCGTCGCCCATGCCGGTCATGATCACGCCGATGACGTTGGGCCCGGCGTAGCGCGCCGCCGAACGGAAAAGCACGTCCACGCTGGGCCGATGGCGGCGCACCAGCGGCCCGTCCTTGACCTCCACATGGTAGCGCGCGCCGCTACGCTTGAGCAGCATGTGGCGGTTGCCCGGCGCGATGAGCGCCTGCCCGCGCAGCACGGTGTCGTTGTCCGCCGCCTCCTTGACCGTGATGCGGCAGATGCCGTCCAGGCGCTTGGCAAAGGCGGCGGTGAACATCTCGGGCATGTGCTGGACGATGACGATGCCCGGGCAGTCCATGGGCATGGCCTCCAGGAACTCGCGCAGGGCCTCGGTTCCGCCGGTGGAGGCACCGACGACCACGACCTTCTCGGTGGTTTGCAGGGTCGCGGGCCGGGGCGCCGGGCCGGAGATGACCGCGTCCGCCGAAAGCTTGGGCTGGACCACCATGCGCGGGGCCGTGAGCTTGCGCAGGTTGGCCCGCGCCGCGGCCTTCACGGCGTCGGTGATGCGGATGCGCGATTCCTCGAGGAACTGGCGCGTGCCCAGGCGCGGCTTCTGGATGATGTCCACTGCGCCGTATTCCAGGGCGCGCATGAGGGTCTCGGAGCCCTTCTCCGTCAGCGTGGAACACATGACCACCGGCACGGGATGCTGGGTCATGATCTTGCGCAGGAAGGTCAGCCCGTCCATGCGCGGCATCTCCACGTCCAGGGTGATCACGTCGGGGACCACCTGTTCCATACGCTTGGCCGCGGCAAACGGGTCGCCCGCGGTGCCCGCGACCTCGATGTCCGGGTCGGCGTCCAGGATTTCGGCCAGGGTGCTGCGCACCACGGCCGAATCATCCACCACGAGCACCTTGATCTTCTTGGTCATGGCTGCCTCCGTCCGTCAGGGCTTGCGATAGATGGTGGGCGCCGCCTGGGCCAGGGGCAGGGACATGCCCGCCAGGCTCTCGGAATGGCCGATGAACAGGTAGCCGCCCGGGTTCAGGGTCCGGCAGAAGCGCGACAACAGGTCGTGCTGGGTGGGCTTGTCGAAATAGATGATCACGTTGCGGCAGAAGATGATGTCGTGCGGCTCGCGGAAATTGAAATCCTCCATGAAGTTGAGCCAGCGGAACTCCACCCGGCGGCGCACCTCGGGCACCAGGCGCACCAGCCTGCGCGAGCGGTCCTTGCTGCGCATGAAGTACTTGCGCATGGTGGCCTCGGGCACGCCCCGGGCCTGCTCCTCGGTGTAGACGGCGTTGTGCGCCTTCTGGAGCACCTGGCGCGAGATGTCCGTGGCCACGACGGCGAAGCGGAAGTCGGGGTTGGCCTGCTGGAAGTCGCTGAGCACCATGGCCAGGGTGTAGGGTTCGGCGCCGATGGAGCAGCCCGCGCTCCACACGCGCAGGGTCCGCCCCCGGTTGCGGGCGTGCCACTCGGGCAGCACCCGCGCCTCCAGGAACTCGAAATGCTTGGGCTCGCGGAAGAAGTCCGTGGTGTTGGTCGTCACCTGGTCGATGAGGTGGCACAGCTCCGAGTCCAGCCCCTGGGGGCTGAACAGGAACTCGCTGTACTGGGCGTAATCGGAA
Source organism: Desulfocurvus sp. (assembly GCF_023230885.1). Taxonomy (GTDB): domain Bacteria; phylum Desulfobacterota; class Desulfovibrionia; order Desulfovibrionales; family Desulfovibrionaceae; genus Desulfocurvus. Next base: position 7,342 of record NZ_JALNWM010000071.1, read on the forward strand.
AAACCCAGGGCCCGCAGGCGCTTCTGCAACCGGGCTTCGAGCAGGGTCTTCTTGCTCGGCGGCAGCTTGATGCCGTATTCCCGGCCGATGAACTCCGCAAAGCGCCGAAAGTCCTTGTCCGACATGGCCCTGGGCTTGCCCTGGGCCTGGAGGGAGTCGCGGCTCCTGGCCGCCTCGCCCGTCATGGCCGCCTCAGCCCCGGGCCTCGGCGGCGATGCGCACCAGCCGGGGCACGTCCAGGATCAGGGCCATGGAGCCGTCGCCCTTGATGGTCGCCCCCGACAGGCCCTCCACGTCGCGGTACACCCGGCCCAGGGTCTTGATGACCGTCTGGTGCTCGCCGATGACATGGTCGACCACGATGCCCACCCGCTGGCCCTCCACCCCGGTGACCACAATCTGCTCGATCTCCGGCGGAGCGCCGGGGATGTCGAACCAGTCGCGCAGACGCAGGTAGGGCACGATGGCCCCGCGCAGGTTCAGCACCTGCTGCTCGCGGCGGCGCTCCTCGGGGCTTTGGATCAGCTCCACGCATTCCTCCACCAGCGACAGGGGCACGACGTAGAACTCGTCCTGCACCTGGACCTGGAGGCCGTCGATGATGGCCAGGGTCAGGGGCAGGCGGATGGTGATGGTCGTACCCTCCCCGGGCCTGCTGTCCACGTCGATGGAGCCGCGCAGGGCGTCGATGCCGCGCTTGACCACATCCATGCCCACGCCGCGCCCCGAGACGCTGGTGACCTTCTGGGCCGTGGAGAAGCCCGGGGCGAAGATCAGGCTGAACAGTTCCTTGTCCGTCAGGTCGGCGTCCCGGGCGATGAGCCCGCGCTCCACGCCCTTGGCGCGCAGGGAGGCGGGGTCCATGCCCTTGCCGTCGTCGCGGATGGTGATGAGCACCTCGCCGCCGGAGTGCTCGGCGCACAGCAGTATCTCCCCGCAGGGGTCCTTGCCTGCGGCGCGGCGCACATCGGGCGGCTCGACCCCGTGGTCGATGCTGTTGCGCAGAAGATGCACCAGGGGATCGTTCAGCCGCTCGATGACGGTCTTGTCCAGTTCGGTCTCGGCGCCCTTGGTCTTCAGTTCGATCTGCTTGCCCAGCTCGGCCGACAGGTCGCGCACCAGGCGGCGGAACTTGGAGAAGGTGGTGCCGATGGGCAGCATGCGCACCGACAAGGTGGAGTCGCGCAGCTCGTCGGACAGGCGCTCCAGCTCCTCCGCCAGGGTCGTCAGCTCCTGGTCGCCCCGGGTGCTGACCATCTGGGATATCTGGGCCTGGACGATGACCAGCTCGCCCACGAGGTCCACCAGGTCGTCGAGCTTGTCGGCGGCGACGCGGATGCTCGACGCGGTGGCCTGCTCGTCGCGGTCCTTGCGGATGCGCCGCACGGCGGCCTGTTCCGCCAGGGCCGACTCCACCTGCTCGCGCGAGACGACCCCGGCCTCGGCCAGCATGTCGCCCAGGCGCGGCTGCTCGCCCAGCACGCGGCGCAGGTCATCGGCGGAGATGTCGCCACGCTCCACGAGGATCTCGCCCAGGCGCTTGTAGGTCGAGTCCCCCTCCAGGGCGCCCAGGGTGTCGATGACCTGGATGGTCACCTCGCAGTCGTCCTCCACGAAGATGAACACGTCGCGGATGGCGTCCTCGCCCTTGTCGGTGGCCAGGATCACGTCCCACCACACATAGCAGCCCTCGGGCTCCAGCTCCGAGAGGGGCGGCACCTCGCCGATGTGCGCGGCGACCTGGCCCGCGCCCAGGTCGCGCAGCTCGGCCAGCAGGGCCAGGGGATTGGTCCCGCAGAGCATGATATCGCGCCCCGGGCGGATGCGGACGCGGTAGGTCACGGCCTCCCCGCCGGACGCGGCTGCGAGGGCCTCGTCCTGGCCGGGGGCTGCGGACGCGGGGTCCGCCGGGGCGGCGTCCTGCCCGCCGGCCGCGCCCGCCAGCCCGCGCAACCCGGCGATGATCGCCTTGGCCTGCGCGGAGCCCGCCCTGGTACCCGTGGTGTCCCCGAGCAGTTCGAGGATATGGTCGCGGGCGCGCAGGGTCAGGTCCAGAAGCTCGCGCGTGACGGGCAGCTCCCCGCAGCGGACCTTGTCGAAGGCCGTCTCCACGTCGTGGGTGAAGGCCGCGATGTCGTCGAAGCCGAACATGGCGCCCGAGCCCTTGACGGTATGCATGGCGCGGAACACGCGGTCGATGAGCTCCTGGTCCCGGGGGTTTTCCTCCAGTTCGAGAAGCGCGGACTCCAGTTCGCCGAGGAGGTCGTAGGCCTCCTCCTTGAACGCCTGGCGGTTGATGTCGTCCTGGGGCATGCGGCGGACCTCCCTGCCTGCTCGGCGCGCCCGGGCGGGGCGCGCGCCAGAATGCTATCGCAGCACCTTCTTGACCACGGCCAGCAGCTGATCGGGCTTGAAGGGCTTGACGATCCACCCCGTGGCCCCGGCGGCCTTGCCGTCCTGCTTCTTGGTGGCCTGCGACTCGGTGGTCAGCATGATGATGGGAATGAACTTGTAGGCCGGGTTGGCCCGGATGTTCTTGATCAGCGTGATGCCGTCCATGTTGGGCATGTTCAGGTCGGTGATGACCATCTTGATGGGCCCCGAGAGTTTGGAGAGCGCGTCCTTGCCGTCGGAGGCCTCGACGACGTCGTACCCGGCGTTCTTCAGCGTGAAGTTCACCATCTGCCGGACGCTTGCGGAATCGTCCACCGTCATGATCAATTGCGACATGGGCTACCCCTTTTTCCAGAAACACTGCTCGTAACTGCCTAGCGACATGCCTGCCTGGTCCGCGAGGTCGGCCACCACCGGCGGTGTGCCCCGGCTGGCGGACAGGCTCCTGCCGCGTTTCCCCATTTCCACCTGCGCGGCCACGACGAGCTGGAGGAAGCTCAGGTCCGCGCCTTCCACGGCGGACATGTCCAGATCCAGCTCCTCGAAGCGCTCCAGGGCCTCCGTCAACGCCTTCTTCATGGCCTCGGCGTGCTCGATGGTACACTGGCCCGCGAAGGCCAGGGTTCCCGATGTGCCGGTGCCGTCAAGTTTAAACGAGGCCATGCGTCCTCCCGGCGGCGCGGGCCGCCGTCCGCCCCCTGCGCCCGGGGGCTAGAACAGTTCGATGTTGTCCCAGTCCTCGCCCGCGGAGCCCGGCTCGCCGGGCCCGTCGTCGAAAAGCTCCACCCCGCCCTCGTCCTCGTGGCGCAGGGGGCGGGCGCCCGGCGCCTGCGCGCCGAAGGCCGTCTCGTGAACCACGCGCTCCACCTCCATAGTGTAGCGCGACAGAAGCTGCTTGAGCCGCTCGGGGCGCCCGGCGTCGTCGGCCACGGGCACGGCCTCGCGGCAGACCGCCTCGATGCGGGCCAGGTCCTTGCCGGCGGATTCCAGCCCGGGCAGGATGCGCTTGTCCAGGTCCACCGAGCGGGCCAGGGCCTCCACGTCGGCCTCGAGGTCGCGGCAGCGCCGGGCCAGGTCGGCCATGCGCGCGGCCAGGTCGCGGTCCATGTGCGAAAGCTGGGCGCTGAAGGCGGCCTGGCGCTCGGAATAGCTGGCCAGCAGCTCGGACTGGCGGGTGTCCGCGGCGCGGGTTTCCAGCTCGCGGGAGACCTCGGCCACCGAGCGCAGCACATCGGCCACCGCCCGGGTGCGGTCGCGCGCCTCCACCGACAGGCGCTGGATGGCCTGGGCCAGCACGCCCAGGGCCTTGCCCTCGTCGCCGGTGTGCGCGGCCTTGATGCTGGCATTGATGGCGATCAGCTCGATCTCCGCGCCGACCTCCTCGATGCCGGTGACAAAAGCGGTCATGGCCGAAACGGTGTCGGCCACCTCGCCGATGAGCGCCGCGAGCTCGCGGCCCTGCTCCAGGGAGCGCTCCATGGCCCGGACCACGCGACCCGTGCTGCGCGACACGCGGGCAAACACGGTGCCCTCGCCCCGGTCGCCCGCCGCGGTGATGGTTTCCAGGTCGTCCAGGAGCTCCCGGGCCTGGGCCGCGATGCCGGCCAGCCCGTCGCGCAGGCCCTGCACGGCGGAGGAAAACCGCCGGGAGGCGTTGTCCAGCTGCGACACCTGCAGGCCGGACACGTCGGCAATCCAGCCCACGAGGTCGCGCCAGCAGGCCAGGGCCTGCGCGTCGCCCGGCTCCGGAGCGTCGCCCTCCCCGTTCCCGTCGTCCTGGGCATGGCCCTGCCCGTTCCCGTCGGCCTGGGCGCCGCCCCCGGGGCAGGTGGTGGACTCGGCCTGCTCGACCATGTCGTGCAGGGCCTCCTCGACGTGCTCCACCTGCTGGCGCACGATGTCGTGGAATTGCAGGGAGGCGACCACCTCGGCCACGCTTTCGCCCACGGCCCGGGAACGCCCGGCTATGCCCCCGGAAACCTGCCTGGCCTTGGCCATGAGGTCCGACAGGGTCTGGAAGGCCTCGGCGATGTCCGCGCCCATGATCTGGGCCTCGCGGGTCTGCTCGCGGGCCAGGGTGGCGGTGCGGCCGCGCGCGGCCTGCACCAGGGTTCCGAGTGCGAGGGATTTTTCGGCGATGGCCCCGGAGTTCTGGACTATCTTGCCCGCCAGGGCCTCCACGTCGTCGGCCAGGGTGCTGAAGCCCAGACCCTGGTCGCCCAGGCGGGCGCTCTCGATGCGCGTGGAGATGCCGAGCATCTGCAGGCTGCGGACGATGCGCGCGAACTCGCCGACCTGCTGGCCCAGGCTGGCCACCAGCTCCCCGGTGCGCCCCAGGGCCTGACCGTCGGCCTCGGCCTGCGAGGCGCCCGAGGCCGCCCCCAGACTGCGCAGCTCCTCTTCGAGGGCGCTGGTGCCCTGGGCGATTTCGTCCCCTGCGCACAGCGCGGCCAGTTCGGCCGCGCTGTCCGCGATGCCCGAAGACAGGGTGGTGTATTCCATGAGCCGCCCGCCCAGGGCCAGGAACTCGCCCTCGCGGCTTTGGATGAGCGAGTCGAGGCGCTGGCCCAGGGCGCGCATCCTGGCCACATGGTCGGCGACCTGGGATTCGAGGAAGGCTCGTTCGTCAGGGGACGCGAGATGTTCGTTCATGTCCGTAAAACGCCCTGACCCGGATGTACCCGGCGGTGTCGGCAGACCACCGCCATCATTGGACCGTTGCAAAGTCTACGGGGAACCTCGTGGCGAATCAAGCCCCTTGCCGAAAAAAGCCGCCCTCCGGGGCCGGAGGCGGAGCCGGAAAAAGAGGCGGGGCGCGGGCTCAGAGCGTGAACTCGCCGTTTTCGTAGATCACGCGCCTGCACCCGTCGGGCAGGGTGGCGGTGACCGTTTTCGGCCCGGTGTTCACCAGGTCCCAGTGCAGGGCGGAGGAGTTGAAGCCCAGCTCCCGCCTGCGCTCGGGGGTCAGGTCGTCCTGGGCCCCCGCGTAGGTGGAGGGATACGAGGCCCCCAGGGCAACGTGGCAGTTGCCGTGGGCGCCGCCGTAGTTCTCGTCGAAAAGGGTCATGGCCATGAAGCGGTCGATGGCCGAGAAGCGCCGGTCGGTGAGGGAGAACTCGCCGAGCTTGTCCGAGCCGCCGTCCATTGCGATCTGGTCGTGCAAAAAGCGCTCGCCCTCCTCGGCCCGGGAGCGGACCACCCGGCCGTCCTCGAACCACAGGCGCACGCCGCGCACATAGTTCCCGCCGCGGTAGGAGGGCTGGTCGGCATGGTAGGTGCCGCGCGTGCCGCGCCAGTCGGGGGAGAGATACAGCTCGAAGCTCGGGATGTTGTGCCCCGTCAGGCCAAGCCAGCGCCGGGCCTCTCCGGGGGTGACCTCCAGGTCCATGCCCGGGGCTTCCACGCGCAGCCGCGTGGCGCCCAGGCCATCGAGCCAGGCGCGCAGTTCGCCCATGCGCTCCAGGGCTTCGCGCCAGCGGGCCACGGGGTCGGGGTCGTCCAGGTGGCAGGCCCGGGCCACCTGGTCGGCGTAGTCCTCAAGGCTCAGGCCCGCCTTGGCCGCCAGCTCCGCCGTGGGCCACAGGCACAGGGTCCAGGAAAACAGCCCCTCCTGCTCGCGGCGCTCCAGGATGTCGCGCAGGGGCTTGCGCGCCCGGGCCACCGAGGCGATGCGCCGGGGGTCGATGTCCGCCAGATGCGTCAGGGCGTCGGGCGCCAGCAGGTGCACCGAGGCGCCCAGGGCCTCGTGCAGCTCGGCGCTGCCCGGCGCCACGAAGCCGAGCTGGGCCTCGTCGGCGCCCTGGTAGAAGTCCAGCTCCATGCCGGGGGTGCGGTTCAGGCGGTGCAGGGTGTGCACGCCGCGGTCCACCAGCCGCGCGGCCACGGCGCGGGCAAGGTCCAGGGCGGCGAGGTCGAAACGGACCAGGGCGATATCGCCCCGCTTCAGGGGCGCCGGGCGCGAGGCGTCCAGGGCCCAGACAAGAACATCGGCGTAGCGGTCGAGCACGAGGGGCGAGAACATGAGACTCCGCTGCTGTTCGAGGGGACGGCCAGGGGGAATCGGGACCGCTAGACCTGGAGGCTGCGCACCAGGCCAAGGAGATGCTCGGCGGCGACCATGCTGCGCCGGGGCATGTCCAGAATGCTCGGGTACTGCTGGCCCACCTGGGTGGACCACAGGTAGGACGTGGCGCTCGCGTCGGCCACGGTGAAGGACATCCGGCTCTCGGCCTTGCCCTGGAGCAGCGCCTTGGTCAGCTGGGGCCCGCTGTTGGTGACCACCGATTCGGAGTTCACGCTGGGGGCCTGCATGGAAATGGCGGTCATGGCTTTCGTCTCCCGCGTTCCTGAAGTGCAACCCAATGCCCGAAGCATGCCACGGCGGCGCACAAAAGGCAACGCCGCAAGGCGCGAACACGCTGCCCCGCCGCCACAAAACAGCACAAGCGTCTTGAGCTTTCCCGGCCCGGAGGATAGGCGTACACAATGCAGACCCGCAGCATCAACGCAGCGCCCCCCGCCACGGAGCGCCCCGGACGGCGACCCCCCCGGCGCGGCGCGGCGCCTGCGTTCCCGGCGCGCCCGGCGCGCAGGGCG
>NZ_JALNWM010000072.1 GCF_023230885.1 Desulfocurvus sp.
CAGGACGCTGCCCTCGACCCTGCATTTCGGAATCTACTGCCTGTTCACCTTCGGCTACTGCATGACATCCAAGACGTCGCTCTGGGGCGCGAGCCTGTTCCTGCCGCCCCTGCCGCCCCTGCTGGGCGAATACCTGCCCCTGTTCTGCTTCGTGGCCTGGGGTCCCTTCCTCAACCGCTTCTATCTCTCCCTGTATCCCGACGAGTTCCACAAGATCACGCGCCACATCTCGGACGCGCGGCTGGCGGCATACGTCCTGCTGCTGCTCTTCGCGGCGCCCGTCCACTCCTCGCAGTACATCCTCCTGGCCATGGTCACGGGCATGGGCCTGGGCATCTACTACCTCCAGCGGCTCATCGTCTGTGTGCGGCGCGGGCGCGACGGCGCGTGGCTGCTCCTGGCCGGAACCCTGGTCTTCCTCGTCTCCGCCGTGAGCGACGCCCTGAGCCACGCCCGCGTCATCAAGGTCGCCTACCTCATCGAGCCGGGGATGTTCCTTTTCGTCATCACCCAGGCCCTGACCCTGGCCAGGCGCTTCACCGTCGCCTTCGAGGCCGTGGAGACCCTTTCGGACGAGCTGGAGCGGAAAAACGCCTCCCTGCGGGCCGAAATGGATGAACGCAACAGGCTGGAGCGGGAGGTGGTCCAGATCAGCGAGGAGGAGCGCCGCCGCATCAGCCACGAGCTGCACGACGGCCTGTGCCAGAAGCTCACCGGGGCCCGGCTGCGCGCGGCCATCCTCAACAGGCGCCTGGCCGACACGGGCGACGGCGCGGCCATGGCCGACCTGCGGGAGCTGCTGGACGCCTCGGCCGACGACGCCTACCGCACCTCGCGCGGGCTCTGGCCCGTGGAGCACGACCCCTCGGCCCCCGGGCCCTCCCTGGACGACCTGGCCCGGCGCATCGCCAAGGATACGGGCACCGCCGTGCACTTCGAACGGCAGCTCGGCTGCGGGCAGTGCGCCAACCCCAACGTGACCACGCTCTACCGCATCGCCCAGGAGGCCCTGGCCAACGCGGCCAAGCACTCCCGGGCCAGCGAGATCCGCATGGAGCTGCGCTGCCCCGTGGCGGGCGGCGTCCGCCTGACGGTGCGCGACGACGGCATCGGCCGGGAGGCCGCCGGACGCGGCCACGACGCAAGGGCAAAAAAACCGGGCGACGGGCTGGGCCTGGGCATCATGGCCCACCGCGCCGCGATCATCCAGGCCGAGCTGCGCATAGGCGACGCCCCCGGCGGCGGAACGGTGGTCACCTGCGTGGCGCCCTGCGCCCTGGCCCGGGGCGCCGGGCCCGCAGAGGAGGAACCCCGCCATGAGTCCTGAAGCCCTGGCCGCCCATGTTCTGCTCATCGACGACCACCCCGCCGTGCGCCAGGGGCTTCGCCTGCTGCTGGAATCGCGCGGGCACCGGCCCGGGGCCGAGGCGGGAACGCGCACCGAGGCCCTGGCGGCCCTCGGGGGCGCCCGCTTCGACCTCGCCCTGCTGGACCTCTCCCTGGAAGACGGCAGCGGCCTCGACCTGCTGGCCGACCTGGCCGAGCACGCCATTCCCGTCCTGGTCTATTCCATGCACGAGGACGCCGCGACCATCCAGCGGGCCCTGCGCTGCGGAGCCAACGGCTACGTCACCAAGCGCGAGGAGCCGGACGTGCTGCTGGAGGGGGTCGGGGCGCTCATGCGCGGCGGGGGATTCGTCAGCCCCCGCGCCGCGCAGGCCCTGGCCGAAAAGGGCGACGCGGCAAGCCCCGACCCGCTGTCCCTGCTCAGCGACCGCGAACGGAGCATCTTCTCGGCCATGGCGCGCGGCGCGGCCAATGCGGAAATCGCCGCGCAACTCGGCATCAGCCCGCGCACAGTGGAGACCTATCTGGCGAGAATCGTGAACAAGCTCGGGCTGGAAAGCATCCGGGCCCTGCGCAAGTTCATCATCGCCGGAGGCCAGTAGGGCCCGGGCCCCGTCAGGGCGGCACGGCCAGCCCGCGAAGCAGCTGCGGCCACGCGGCGGCCCAGGCCGGGCCGCCGTGGCCCAGCCCCGGCACCGCCCGCACCCGCACCGGTGCCCCCGGCCCCAGGCGGGCCACGAAGGAATCCGTCACCCGGCGGGTGACGTTGGCGTCCGCCCCGCCCAGGAAATGCACCTGCGGCAGCGACGCCAGCCGCCCGGCCGCATCCGCGGGATTGAGCGACCCCGACAGCGGCGCCACCGCGTGCATGCGCGTCCACACGGCGTGGTCCAGGTTGCCGCAGACGGTGACCAGCCCGGCCACATCCGCCCGCCGCGCCGCCAGCAGCGCCGCCACCGCCCCGCCGCCGGAAAACCCGAACAGCACCGCGCGCCGCGCCCCGGCCGCGCGCATGGCCGCGTCCAGCAGGCGGCCCTGGGCGGCCAGCACCGTGGGCGAGAAGCGCCCGGTGGTCCAATGGACAGAGCAGCAGGCCGGGCCGCCCACATACTGGCAGGGGCGCCCCAGGTAGGCCACGGCGGGCGCCGGATCGGCCCGGGCCAGCAGCAGGGCCGTGGCCTCGCGCGGGGTGGGGTCCAGCGAGGGCGCGGTCCGCGAGGCGTATGCCGCGCCGTCGCCCTCGATGTAGACGTGCAGCGTGTCTGCCCGCCCCCGCGTCCACCCGGCGGCGGGCAGCGGCGCGGTCACGCCAAGGGGCAGCCACGCGGGGTCGGCCTCGAGGGCGCGCAGGGCCGGGGGCCGGGAGGCGGGGGCGCAGGCCGCCAGCACGACCAGGGCCGCGAACATCAGGAAAAACCCGGTGATGGGAGGCGAAGCGGCCGGGGCGGGCCTGCGCGGAAGAGCCGGGGGGGACGGGCGGGGGCGCTGCATGGCGCCAGCCTACGCCACCCGGTCCCCGGGGGCAACGCGCGCGGCAGGCGCCAAGGGCGGAGGGCGGAGGGCGGCGAGAGACGGGCGACGGGCTTCCGGAAGCGCGGGGCCGCCCGCGCGGGCGGCGGCTCCCGGTCCGGCGGCTCAGTCCTCCCGGACGGCCGCCACGGCCCGCTCGGTCAGGGCGTCCATTTCCGGGCCGTGGTCGTGGCCCGCAAGGTGCAGGAAGCCGTGGGCCAGGAGGCGCGCGGCGTGTTCGGCCACGGGCTGGCCGTAGAGGTCGGCCTCGCGCAGCAGGGTGTCCACAGACAGTGCGACCTGCCCCAGGGCGGCGGGGGCCGCGCCCGGGGCGGCCCCGGCCTCGGGGAAGGACAGGACGTTGGTCGGCCCAGGGCGGTTCATGAACCGACGGTGCAGCCCGGCCATGCGCCGATCGTCCACCAGCAGCAGCTCCGCGTCGGCCCCGGGCAGGCCCAGGGCGTCGAGGATGCGCCCGGCCAGGGCCGCGGCCTCGCGCCGGGACAGCCCGGCCGCGGGGTCCAGCCCCGGCCCGGTGAGCACCGTCACGCTCACCGCGAGCCCCGCTGCTTGGTGAACTTGAGCACCGAGCCGCCGTCGCGCGCGTCGGCGGGCGAGCTTTGGCCGGTGGGGTCCTGCTCGGGCCTGTGGCCGCTGCGCGGCTCGGGGCCGGCCTCGGGCGGCGGGCCGTCGGCAAAGGCCGACTCGGGCCGGTACTCCGTGCGCGCCCGGGCGTCCTCGCGCAGTTGCGGGCTGTCCCCGCCGGGGTATTCGATACGCTGGTGGAAGATGCCGGTAAGGATGCGCAAAAAGACGCTGGAAAGCTCGTGCAGGTCCTTGAGGGTCAGGGCCGATTCGTCCAGCTGCCCGTCGGAGAATATCTTTTTGACGATCTTCTCGATGTGGCCCTTGATGCGGCTGGGCGTGGGGTCCACCAGGGTCCGGCTGGATGCCTCGATGGCGTCGGCCAAGAGCAGCAGCCCGGCCTCCTTGGTCTGCGGCTTGGGCCCCGGGTAGCGGAACTCGTCCTCGCGCGGCGGGGCCTCGCCGCGCGCCTCGGCCTGCTCGCAGGCCTTGTGGTAGAAGAAGGAGATGAGCATGGTCCCGTGGTGCTGGCGGATGAGATCCTCGATCTCGGTGCCGAGCTTGTGTGTGCGGGCCAGCTCCACGCCCTGCTTGATGTGGCTGGTCAGGATCAGGGCGCTCATGGACGGCGCCAGCTTGTCGTGACGGTTCTCCCCGCCCATCTGGTTCTCGATGAAATACAGCGGCTTGGTGACCTTGCCCACGTCGTGGTACAGCGCGGCCACCCGCGCCAGCAGCGGGTTGGCCCCGATGGCCCGGGCCCCGGCCTCCACCATGTTCGAGAGCACCAGGGAGTGGTGGTACGAGCCCGGGGCGCTGACCATCAGCTCCTGGAGCAGCGGCTGCTCCAGGCTCATGAGCTCCATGAGCCTGAACCGCGAGGTGTAGCCCAGCAGGTATTCGGCCATGGGCGACAGGGCCAGCAGCAGCACCAGGGACACGAAGCCCCCGGCCAGCACATAGGCCCAGCCCGCCAGGGCATGGGTCATGCCCTGGTATTCGAGCAGGTTGGCCCCGACCCAGGCCAGGGACAGCCCCGCCAGCAGCGGCAGCACCGAGGCCAGCAGCTCCTTGCGGCTTTCGGCGCGCTTGATCACGAAGGCGTAGAGCAGCCCGCTGGCGAACAGGAAGGAGAACAGCGTCAGCCCCCCGCCCATGATGTGCGCGCAGAAGAACGCCAGGATCAGGGACACGAAGAAGCACGTCACCAGCGGGAAGAACATGGCCGCCACGCCCGAGGCCCCGGCCAGGGGCAGGCTGTAGGGGATGATCTCCTTGGTCAGCACGGGGGAGCCCAGGGTCAGCGGGCCGCCGATGAGCGCCAGGAACTTCGCCCCGGAGCAGAAGACCACGGCCAGCATGCACAGCAGCACATAGTCGCGCCCCTGAAGCGGCGGGCACAGCCGCGCGCGGCGGCACAGCGGCAGCCCCAGGGCCATGAGCGCCGCCAGCACGAAGATGCCCCCGGCGGGCAGCACGGTCACGCTGCGCGGCGACTCGGCGGCCATGGCCTGGAGCTTGACCTGCTGCTCCAGGGTCACGGCCTCGCCGTGGCGCACCAGGATCTCGCCCTGGCGGACGTGGAAGTATACCGGGCGCAGGGAGGCCATGGCCCGCTCGGCCCGGGCGCGCGTCTCCTCGCGGTTCAGGACCAGGCTCGGCTCCAGCGCCGGGCCGACGAGCGCCCAAACGGCCTTGCGCACCGTCAGGGGCTTCTTCAGCTCGTTCTTGAGGAAGGCCGCCAGGGCCGCGCGCAGGTGCTCGATGTCCGTCACCGTTTCGGTGTCGGCGATCATGGTCTCCTCGCCGGCGGCCATGTCGCGCAGGATGATGCCGTGCGCGTGGCGCGCGAGGTCGTCGGCGTCGTCGACCACGCCCCGGTCCAGCAGGTCGCCCACCCACGGCAAAACCCGGCCCAGCACCAGGTTCTGGAAATCCTCGCGCTGCCACAGGGCCAGGGTGGCCTTGGCTATCTCCGAGTTCAGGTCCTCGGCGATCTGCCAGCGCACGTCTTCCAGGGCCTCGGGGCTGGCGGCGTCCAGGGTGGCGAACACGTCGCGCACCGTCGCCTCCAGCAGGCGCCGGGTGTCCGGCGAGAGGTCGAACACCGGGGCCTGGGCCTCGGCGGCCGCGCGGCGCTTGGCCAGGGTGGAGGTGATGTCCTCCACCAGGAAATCGCGCCGGGCCACCACGTCGGTGTCGGCGATGTCCCCGGCCGTGTAGGCCGGGGGGCCCGGCTCCACGCGCACGCCCGCCAGAGCCGACAGCCCCAGCAGCACCAGCAAAAGCAGGACCACCCCGGAAGTTCCGGGACCGGCGGCGCCCGAGGCGCCCCGGGCGCCCAGGACGAAATCGCCCTTGGCCGGACGCGGGGCCTTAGCCTTCCTGCGGGCCTGATTCTTCGTAACGCTCATAAGCCTGGACAATCCTTCCCACCAGGGGATGACGAATCACATCCTTCTCGCCGAAGGCGATGAAGGCGATGCCCTCCACACCGGCCAGGGCCTTGGCCGCCTGCACCAATCCCGAGGAGGCCTTGCCGGGCAGGTCGATCTGGGTCACGTCGCCCGTGACCACCGCCCGCGAGCCGAAGCCCAGGCGGGTAAGAAACATCTTCATCTGCTCGGGGGTGGTGTTCTGGGCCTCGTCGAGGATGATGAACGCATCGTTCAGGGTGCGCCCGCGCATGAAGGCCAGGGGAGCCACTTCGATGACCCCGGTCTCCAGCATTTCCTGGACCTTGGCGAAATCGAGCATGTCGTGCAGGGCGTCGTAGAGCGGGCGCAGGTAGGGGTTGACCTTCTCGATCATGTCGCCGGGCAGGAACCCGAGCTTCTCGCCGGCCTCCACGGCCGGGCGTGTAAGCACGATGCGCTTGACCTCGCGCGCCAGCAGGCAGGACACGGCCAGGGCCACGGCGAGATAGGTCTTGCCCGTGCCCGCCGGGCCGATGCCGAAGGTCAGGTCGTTCTCGCGGATGGCCTGCATGTAGTCGCGCTGGCCCAGGGTCTTGGGGCTGATCCGCCGCTTGGGCGAGGCCGCGCAGACCTCCGAGTCGAAAACCTCGCCCAGCCGGGCCGAGGGCTCGCGCCGCAGGACGCCCAGGGCGAGCTCCACATCGCGCGGGAAGACCGGCCTGCCGGACTTGACCTGGGCGTAGAGCTGCACCAGGAGGTTGGCGGCGCGGTTAACGCCCTCCTCGGTGCCGTGCAGGTGGACGCGATTGCCCCGCGAGGAGACGCCCACGCCGCAGCCCCGGGCCACGGCGGCCAGGTTCGCCTCCTGCGCGCCGAACAGCTCGCGCGCCAAAGTGCAATCCTCGAACTCCAAGGATTTCTCGTGGCAGGACGCCTTGGACATGCAACCCCCGGTTTGGCCCTCGCGGGCACCTTGTGCATACGCCTTCCTCCGGGCCGCGTCCACCCGGGCGCAGCCCGCGCCCGGCGCGGGAATCGTCGATTTCACCGCGCGGGGCGGGGCCTGGCGGGCGCCGGGCCGTGGGCCCGGGCTCACGGCCCGGCCTCGGCCAGCCGCGCCTCCAGGTCCGGGTCGGGGTCCACGGCCAGGGTCCGCTCCAGGCGGTCCACCGCGACCTTGCCCGGCCCGCCGCCGGTGATGGCGCGCACATGGCGCACCTGGGCGCAAAGCACCTCGGCCCGCCCCCCGGCGGCGTGGCTGCGCAGGGCCGCCAGCCCGGCGGCCTCGGCCAGGCTCGCCTCGGGCACGGCCTGGTCCGGAAAATCGCGGCGCAGGACGACATGGGCCCCGGGGCCGTCGGCCGCGTGGAACCACAGGTCGAAGGGGCTGGCCAGCTTGCGCAGGTCGTGGTTGGCCCGCGCGCTCTTGCCGCGCAGGACCACGAAGCCGTCGCTGGTGCGGAAACGGGCCACCCCGGGCACGGCCCCGGCCGGGCGTTCCACGGTGTGGCGGTCGGCCGGGCGGGCCGCCCCGCCCTCGCGGCCCGGGGGCAGCTCCCCGCGCTCGGCGGCGGCCAGCTCCGCGCGCAGGCGTTCCTCGCGCCCCGCCAGGAAATCCAGGCCCCGCCGCCCCTTGGCCGCCAGCCGGAACAGGCGCTCCATGTTCTCCAGCAGGGTCAGCCGCTGGTCCAGGGCGATGCGCCGGACGGATCCGTCGCCCCGGGGGGCGTCCAGATAGGGGCGCTTGCCGTGCTTGTCAAACAGATAGAGCGCCCCGCGCAGATCCTGGGCGTCCTGGCTCCGGGCCGCCAGGGCCTCCAGGCGCGCACGGTCGGCCTCCAGGCTCTCCAGGGCGCGCAGCGCCCGTGCCCGCGCCGCGTCCAGGCGCTTTTGCGAGGCGGCCTCGGCCCGGGCGCGCAACTGGGGGAACAGGACCGCCCGCCCGAAAAAGCCCGCAGCCTCCACCACATCGTCGAACACATGCTCCGCCAGCCCGGCGCGCAGCTCGGGCGGCAGGCGCCAGGCCAGCAGCCGGGGCCGGGCCGGGCCGGACCCGCCGCCCGGCCCGGCCTCGGGCAGATAGGCGAAAAAGCGCGCGCAGCCGCCCCGGCGCACGGCGTCGAGCACGGCCTGGTCGCGCCCGGGGGGCAAAGCCGCCAGCAGGCGGCGCAGCTCGCGGGTGATCTGCGGATGCTCGCGCCACACGCCGGGATCGTCGCGCACCCGGGCCGCCTCGGGCCAGGAAGGCTCGGCGCCGAATCCGGCGGGCAGGGCGTCGGCGAGGTCCGGCTCGCCCCCGGGGCCGAGCACCAGCCAGCGCCCCGGCCCGGGCGACAGCTCCAGGGCCAGCAGCCGCGCGGGCCAGTCCGCCGTCCAGCCCAGCAGACGGCGGCCCGTCAGGCGCTTGCGCAGCCACATGCAGCGCGCCGAGGGGTCGGCGGGGTTTTCGGGCTTGTGGTCGCTGGCCAGCAGCAGCCCCTCGCCCCGGCCCACGCGCAGCAGCACATACGGCGCGCCCCCGGCGGCCTGGAGGGTCAGAGTCCAGACGCCGGGGGCGGGGCCGTGCAGCTTCTCGATGCGCCGACCCGCGAGGAGCGGGCCCAGGGCGGCGGCGAGGCAGCGGAACAGGTTGGCTTCCATACGGACGGCCTACTCGCCGCGCACCTGCTCCTCCTCCTCCTGGCGGCTCTTGCAGTTGATGCACAGCGTGGTCACCGGGCGGGCCTTGAGGCGCTCCACCGAGATGTCCTCGCCGCACTCCTCGCAGATGCCGAAGGTACCGTCGTCGATGCGGTGCAGGGTCTGCTGGATCTTCTTGATGAGTTTGCGCTCGCGGTCGCGCAGGCGCAGGGTGAAGGAGCGGTCGGACTCGGCTGTGGCGCGGTCGGCGGGATCGGCGTAGACCTCGGGCGACTCGGTCATGTCCTCGATGGTCTCCTCGCCCTTGCGCAGGATGTCGTCGAGCATCTGGTTCAGGTACTTACGGAAGAATTCGATATCCTTTGCTTCCATGGCGGATCCTCCGGATGGGCGCCGGCCGGTGACGGCGCGCGGACTGTCGGGGAAGGGTCTTCTTACTGCATCTCCTCTTGAAAAGTAAACCCCCGTGCATTAGCGTGGCCCGTTTGAGAGTTATGCCCCGCGCGGCGGGGCTGCGCGCCCCGGCGCCCCCCTGCTGCGTTTGCGGGCGGCCCCGGGGCCCGCGGAGCAGGCCCATGGACACGAGCGACCCTCCCCCCGGCCCGCAGGCCGGACCGGCCCTCCAGGCCGCCCTGGTGCGCGCGGTGCTGGCAGCGGCCCTGGCCGAGGCCGACCGGCCCGTGCGCCGCGCCGTGCTGGGCGCGGTCCTGGCGGGCGTGGAACTGGGCGGCCCCGGCGGACCCCGGGCCGGGCTGGCTTCGCGCACGGTCGGCGCCCCGGGTGCCCCGGGCCTCCCGGGCATGCCCGCGTCGGCCCACGCCCTGGCGGGCGGGCTGGCGGGCGCCTGCGCGGCCCCGGGCCCGGCGGGCCCCGGCCAGCCGCAGGGCCTCCCGGCGGAGGGGGCCGACGCGGCCGCACTGGGGCTGGCCGCCGCCCTGGCCCTGCTGCCCGTGCCAGGCAAGGCGCGCCCCGGCAAGGGCCAGGAGCTGCTCCTGGCCGCCGGGCGCGGTCGGCGCGTGGCCGTGGTCGGCCATTTTCCCTTCGTCGAGCGCCTTGGCGGCGCCTTCGCGGCGCTCAGCGTGCTGGAGCTGCGCCCCCGCCCGGGCGACCTGCCCGCCGCCCTGGCCGCCCGGGTGCTGCCCGGGGCGGACGTGGTGGCCATCACCGGCTCGGCCCTGCACAACGGCACCCTGGGCGGGCTGCTGGCCCTGTGCCGCCCGGGGGCGCGGGTGGTGCTCCTGGGGCCCAGCGCACCCCTTGTCCCGGCCCTGCTGGAGCTTGGCGTCGACGCCCTGGCCGGGGTCGTGGTCCGCGACGCGGGCGCCGCCCTGGACGGCGCGGCCCGCGGCCTGCCCTTGCGCCGGCTGGCGGGCGTGGAGCCCGTGTTTCTGGCCCGCCGGGATTTTTTTGACCTTTCGAGTTGACAGGACCGGCGGTCGCGGATAGAAGGTCTCTCGCCTCGACGACGAGGGCCACGAGCGGGAGTAACTCAGTGGTAGAGTGCAACCTTGCCAAGGTTGAAGTCGCGAGTTCAAATCTCGTCTCCCGCTCCAAAGCGACACGCCGGACGCCGACCCAAGGGTCGGCGTCCTTTTTTTGCGGCGGGCCTTCCATTTTTTTGGGCCGCCCCGGCACGAAGTGCTTGCACCCGGCAAGGCGAACGGATACGTTCCCCAGCGCACCGAGGGGTTTTGACGCAGGGGGGACAATTGTCCGTTGACAGCGCCAACTCACCTGGACTATAGGCTCAATTCCTCGGTACGGGGCGGCATAGCCAAGTGGTAAGGCAGAGGTCTGCAAAACCTCCATTCTCCGGTTCAAATCCGGATGCCGCCTCCACGATGCGGGAGTAACTCAGTGGTAGAGTGCAACCTTGCCAAGGTTGAAGTCGCGAGTTCAAATCTCGTCTCCCGCTCCACCAAACCAGCACGACGCCGGCGCAAGCCGGCGTTTTTTTTGCCCGGGCCCGGCCCGGGAACGGAGGTCCCCGGTGCCGACCCCTGAATCCATCTCCCTGGACGCACCCCTGGACGAACTGCTGGACTACGCCGGACGGCGTTTCGCCGTGGCCTTCGAGCCCGTGAGCGCGGCGGGCAGGACCCTGGAGGTCCTGCAGATCACCAACATGGCCGAGTATGTGGAGCGCATCGCCGAGGCCGCCACCCAGGGCCAGGGGCTGGACCTGCCCTTCTGGGCGCGCATCTGGCCGGCCTCGATGGTCCTGGCGCACATGGCGGCCTCGCTGCCCCTGGGGCCAGGCGCCGAGCTTCTGGAAATCGGCGCGGGGGTCGGCGTGTGCGGGCTGTTCGCCGCCGCCGCCGGGCTGCACGCCACCATCACCGACATCAGCCACGACGCCCTGGTCTTCACGCGCATCAACGCGCTGCACAACGGCCTGGGCGACCGGGTCCGGGTGCTGCGGGCCGACTTTTCCGCCGACCGCCTGGGGCGGCGCTTCGATGTCATCATCGGCGCCGAGGTGCTGTACATCGAACGGCTGCACCGGGGGCTGGTCAAGTTCCTGGGGGCGCACCTGCGGCCCCGCGAGGGCGCCCAGGCGCTGCTGGCGCGCAACCACGAGCGCCGCTCCATGCGCTTCTTCAAGCTGGCCGAGGAGGACTTCGTCATGAGCAACAAGACCGTGGGCTGCAAGGCCACGGGCGAGGACGGCGAGATCGAGCGCCACCTGTGCGACATCGTGCGCCTCGTGCCCCGCAAGGTGGTGGCCGCATGATCGTGCTCACGCCCTGCGCAAAGACCTACGACAAGGACCAGGACAAGGCCGTGGCCCCGGAGGTCACCGTGGCCCGCGTGCGCGAGGCCCTGGCCCGCCACGGCGACGCCATCCTGGCCGAAACCCGGCGCATCGACACCGGGCGCCTGGGCATCCCGGTGTTTTTATCCATCGCCGGGGCCGGGGCGCGGCGGGTCATGCCCACGCGCAAGCAGATGGGCAAGGGCGCCTCGCCCATCCAGGCCGAGGCCTCGGCGCTGATGGAGCTGACCGAGCGCTACAGCTATTTCACCTTCTGGGACCGCCGCGAGGGCTTCGCCCTGGCCACCTGGACCGAGGCCCAGGCCCTGTGGCCCGGGCGGGTCATGCCCCTGGCCGAGGTGCTGCGCGCCACCGGCGACACCCTGGACGCGGACCAGGCCGTGCGCGTGCTCGACCTGCACCGCTGGACCTTCTGCCCGGCGACCAACATCAGCTCCGGGCGCGAGGAGTTCGTGCCCCTGGACCTGTTCAAGAAGCTCAACGAATTCAACGGGTCCAGCGCGGGCAACACCAACGAGGAATCCATCTTCCAGGGCGCTGCGGAGCTGGTGGAGCGCCATGTCTGCGCCGTGGCCGACCGCACCCGGCCCGAGATGCCGACCATCGACCCGGCCTCCTGCACGGACCCCGTGCTGGCCGGGCTCATGGAGCGTTTCGCGGCCGCCGGCATCCGCCTGTGGCTCAAGGACATGACCCTGGGCCTGCCCGTGCCCACGGTGGCGGCCCTGGCCTACGACCCGGCGACCTTCCCGGACAGGAGCGAGATCGTCTACACCGCGGGCACGGCCTCCTCGCCGGAAAAAGCCGCCATCCGCGCGCTGACGGAGGTCGCCCAGCTCGCCGGGGACTTCGAGACCGGCGCCAACTACGAGGCATCGGGCCTGCCCAAGTACACCGACCCGCAGCAGTTCCAGTGGCTGACCCGGGGGCCCGTGGTGCCCCTGTCCAGCCTGCCCACGGTGGCCGACCGCGACATCCTGCGCGAGCTGCGGGCCCTGACCTGCGGCCTGGGGCGCCTGGGGCTCAGCCTCTACAGCGTGCAGACCACCTGCGCCGAGCTGGGCCTGCCCGCGCATTACAACTTCGTGCCGGGGTTCCAGTTCCGCGAGCGCACCCCGCGCGCCAGCCTGGGCCTGTTCGTGGGCCGCGTGCTGGCCGAGGAGGCGCCCACAGCCGAAGCCGAAGCCGGGCTGGACGCCCTGGGCCGCGCATACCCCGGGGCCCATTTCCTGCCGCTGCACCGGGCCCTGCTGACCCTGCGCCAGGGCGACACCACCGCCGCGGCGGCCCTCTTCGCCCAGGCCGAACCCCTCCAGGACAACGACGAGGACCGCGCCCTGGCCGCCTTCTACCAGGCCTACGCCCTGACGCGCGCCGGGAATTTCGTGGACGCCCTGCCCCACCTGGACCGCGCCGTGGCGCTGTGCCCGGAGGTCAAGGAGTACTTCAACCTGCGCGGGGTGGCCCGCTTCAAGGCCAAGGACTTCGAGGGCGCCGCCCGGGACTTCCGCGCCGCCCTGGACCTGGACAGCGGCTCGGCCATGGACCTGGCCAACCTGGGACTGTGCCTGAAATTCCTGGGCCAGCGCCAGGAGGCCATCCACTGCCTGGGCAGCGCGCTGGAGCTGGATTCCTCGCTGGACTTCGCCCGGACGCACCTGGAGGAAATGCTCGGCGTCTAACGTGGCGGAAAGCCAGCCTTTCGGCGCCAGGGCCCGGCCACGGCTTTTTCCGGGAGGCCCCTTGACAAAAAACCCCGTCAGTATTTAGTATCCCCTAACATTTTCGCTGGCACGCTGGCGGGAATTTATGCGGGAGTTGAGCAGCGGAAGCTGCTTATCCATCTAGGAAGTCCGGGTCCGCCCGGAAGCGGCCCCCGGGCTGCTCAGGCATCAAACCATTAAGGAGGACGATCATGGCCACTGTCGAATTCAAGGGCAAATCTTTCGACATCGACGAAGACGGTTTCCTTCAGAAGTTCGAGGACTGGAACCCCGAGTGGGTGGAGTACGTGAAGGAGTCCGAGGGCATCAAGGAGCTGACCGACGAGCACCAGAAGGTCATCGAGTTCCTGCAGGACTACTACAAGAAGAACGGCATCGCCCCGATGGTCCGCATCCTCTCCAAGGTGACCGGCTTCAAGCTGAAGCACATCTACGAGCTGTTCCCCTCCGGCCCCGGCAAGGGCGCCTGTAAGATGGCTGGTCTGCCCAAGCCCACCGGCTGCGTGTAAGACCAACCGGTCCCCAAGCGACCATTCAGGGCGGAGGCTCAGGCTTCCGCCCTTTTTTTGCGCCCTGCCCCCGGCCCGAGCGCACCGGCCAGGGCGCGCATACGGCCCCGGGGCAAACACGCCCGCCGCCCCCGGCAGCCTCCGCCCGCCTCGGGTCGGGCCGCCTTGGCCCCGGCCCGCCTCCTGGCGCCTTGGCCCCTGCCACGCGCCGCTCCCTTTCAGGAGCTCCCCTGCGCGCATCCCCACCCGCCCCCGGCCCCGCAAGCCCGGACTGCTCTGCGGCGCCGAAGCCGGACCGCCCACGGTGCGGCGGGCTCCGGCCCTGGTGCGCGCGGCGCCGCCCGGCCCGCGCCCGCCAGGGGCTGACAACGCCTGCACGCCGAGGAGACGCGCCAGCTGTCCGGACCCTGTCCCGGCCAGAACGGCAGGGGCCACGCCGGGCGTTGCACCGGGGCCGACCGCCCTGGCAACCGGGCAGCGGGGGATGCATCCCTTGCCCAAAGACGCGCGGGCCGGGTGAACTGCTCGGCGCCCGTTGCCTTGGGCCCCCCTGCCCGGGCGCTCGGCCCGGGTAGGCGCTGGGCGGGCGCCACGCCGCGCCCCTCGCCGTCCCCACGCCGCACCCCTCGCCGCACCCACGCCGCACCCGCCCGACCGCATGACATCCGGCCTG
>NZ_JALNWM010000073.1 GCF_023230885.1 Desulfocurvus sp.
GAGATAGAAGTACACGTCCTGCATGTCGCGGGGGTACTCGATGACGAAATCCAGCAGCGGGGTGTGGTTGACGATCCACTCGTTGATGTCGCCGACGATCTCGCGCGGGACGTAGACCAGATCGCCCTCGCGCAGGGCGATGTTCTGGGACAGGTCGCCGTGCTTGAGCAGCCGCGACACGTCCACGCTCATGACCAGCGGCGCGCCCCCGGCGGCGTCGGCCCGGACCACGAGGGTGCTCTCCTCGCGCCCGGTGCGCGTGGGCATTCCGGCCGCGGCCAGGGCCGCCAGCAGGGTGTCGGCCTTCTTCACGTCGTACATGCCCTGGACGACCACCTCGCCCATGACGAACACCTTGCGCCCGCCCTCGGGCAGCTCGGGGATGTCCACCACGTCGCCGTCGTCGATGACCACGTTCATCCAGTCCTTGCCCTGCTCGATGATGTCGAAGACGTTGATGTCGTAGGAGCGGCCCCGGCGGATGAGGCGCACGTTGCGCAGGTCGGCGTTCTGGGTGTAGCCGCTGGCGCGCGAGATGAGCTCCACCAGGGTGGTCCGCCCGGTGAGGGTGACCTTGCCGCTTGGCAGGGCCACGTTGGAGTTGGTCTGGCGCAGGGAGGCCACCTCGCCCAGCAGCGACGCCCGCTTGCTGCGGTGCTCCGTTACCAGCACATCGATGCGCGGATTGCGCAGGTACTCCTCCAGGCGGTGGGTGAGCAGGTCGTCGATCTCGGTGGCCGTGAGCCCGGCCACGGGCAGGTCGTCCACGAAGGAATAGGAGATGAGCCCCCGGTTGTTGACCACCACCTCGCTGGCGCGGACCTCCTCGCCGAAGCGCGCGGAGATGGCCAGCACGTCCAGGGGCCCGACGCGGTATTCGGGCAGGCCGTCCACGGTCTTGAACACGCTGTTCTCGGTGGCGAAGCTCATGCGTTCGAGCTCCTCGCGCTCGGCCAGGGAGCGCTCGGCCCGGGCCCGGCGCTCCACGCGCAGGCTCTCCACCTCGGCCACCGGAACGCCCGTGGCGGCCGTGGTGGCGCCGCAGCCGCCAAGCAGGGCCGCCGCCAGGAGCCACAGGAGCAGCGGCGCGAGCCGCGCGGCGCCGCTCACGGCTCCTCCTCACGCGCTCCGGCGAGCTGGGCGGGGTCCACCTCGCCCACAACATGCAGCAGCGGAAAACTGGACAGCTGGATGACCTTGGGCACGTCCTTGCGCTTGCCCAGGCCGTCGTAGAGCAGTTCGATGGTCGGGCGCATGGGCTGGCTGCGGTAGGTGGCCACCACCCGGCCGATGGAGTCGTTGTTCAGGCGCACCAGGGTATTGACGGGGAACAGCGAAATCTGGTCCAGGAACTCCTTGAGCACCCGGCGCGGGAAGCACTGCTTCTCGGCGGTGACCACCTGGCGGATGGCCGCGGGCTGCATGTAGGGGTTGCCCCCGGCCCCGGGCTGGCGCAGGGCGACGATGTGCGCCACGAGCCCGACGACGGCGCCGGGCTCGGAAATCTGCTTGTCGCGCAGGCCCATGGGGTGCCCGCTGCCGTCGACCCGCTCGCGGACCTGGGCCACCGCCCGGGCCACCGGGGCGAACTCCGGCCCCAGGCGCTCCACGATCTGGGAGCTGACCAGGGGCAGGGTGCGCAGCTTGGCCCTGTCCTGCGGGCCCAGGGTTTCGGCCCCGGCCCGGGCCAGCCGTTCGGGCAGGCGGCACAGGCCGATGTCGTGCAGCAGCCCCGTCAGGCTCAGCGCGGCCAGCCGTTCGTGGTCGAAGGCCAGCCCGGCGCCGATCTTCATGGCCGCCAGGGCCGTGAACACCGCGCGCTCCACGAACCCGGAGCCCGAGCCGTGCAGCGCCGCGTATTCGTAGAGCCCGTCGGGCTGGTCCGCCGCCACCGCCCTGGCCACGGCCTCGGCCAGGGGCGCTCCGTCGGGGTCGCGGCCCTCGCGCAGGGCGCGGACCACGGCCTCCAACCCCCGGCCCAGGGCCTCCAGCAGCCGGGGAGCCGACGGCCCGTCGCCCAGGGCGGCCCGGGCCTGGGGCGGCAGCTCGGGCCCTCCGGGGGCCACGCCGCGCGCGCCGCGTTCGCGGGCCAGCTCCTGCTTCCTGCGTTCAAGGTCGAATACGCTGAAATGATTTTCCATGTTCCCCTGCTCGCACGTCCTGTGGCGAGGGTGCCGCCGGTGCCGCGGCGCGGCCTAGGCCATTCGCGCGCCGTCGGTCCCGACGGAGCAATACCATTTCCTGCCGCGCGAGGTACCGTCCTCGCCCTTTTGCAGGTGCACGTCCTCGATGATCCCGGCCACCAGCCCGGCGCCGATGTCCCGTTGTTGCAACGAATATGCCTGATCCAGGGACAGCTTGCATATCCTGTTCACCAGCCGGGGGATGCCCTGGGTCTCGCGATAGATCAGCTCGCAGGCCTCCTCGTCGAAAAGCGTGGCGCCCTCGGGCAATCCGGCCATACGCAGGCGGTGGGCGATGTAGCTGCCCATCTCGTCGCGGGCCAGGAAATTGAGGTGGAAGCGCAGGCTCACGCGCTGGTCGAGCTGGGGCATGTCGTTCAGGATGTCGCGGAACTCGGGCTGGCCGACCAGGATCAGGGTCAGGTAATTGTCGCCGCCGCTGGACAGGTTGGTCAGGTTCTTGAGCTCGTCCAGGGTGCGCGGGGCCATCTGCTGGGCCTCGTCCAGGAAAGCCACCAGGTGCCCGCCCTTGCTGGCGACCTTGTCCCACACGAGCTTCTTGAAGCGGAACAGCAGCTCGTACTTGGTCAGCCCCGCCAGCTCCAGGGGCGCGCCCGAAAGCTGGCGCACGAACTCGGCCACCAGGTGCCCGAAGGGCAGGTTGGAACTCTCCAGGCTGACCGTGGTGAAGGACGACACGGCCAGCATCCGCTCCAGCACGCAGCGGGTGATGGTCTTGCCGCTGCCGATCTCGCCGGTGAGCACGCCGATGCCCATGTTGCGGTCGCGCACCAGGTAGCGCAGGCGCGCCAGGGCCTCGCCGTGGCCCTGGCTCATGTAGAAGAAGCGCACGTTGGTGTTGCCCTCGAAGGGCTTGCTGCGCAGTCCGAAGAATTCCAGGCTGTTCATGCGGGTCGTCCTTGTCTGCTTTGTCCGGGCGCGGCGTCCGCTTCCGGCTCCGTGCCCAAACTGCAATGTCCGGGCCAGCGCGCCGCGCGCGGCGCGCGATCCGGGCGCGGGCGGGGCGCGGCGGGGGCCGCCGGGCGGGCGGGCGCCCCCGGGGGCGGCAAAAGCTGCCCGGTCAATGGGTGCGCTCGCAGGCGGCCCGGGCCTCGCGGGCCGAGGCGTCCACGTCCAGCGGACGCAGGGGCGTGTGCCACAGGTCGTACTGCGGCGGCGCCGCGCGCGGGCGGCGCGCCCCGGGCACGTCGCGGCCCTTCCACATCAGGGCCACGATCACCGCCAGGATCAGCCCCGCCTGGAGCAGCCCGAGCACGGCGTCCTCGGGCTGGCCGTCGATGATGATCAGCGCGCTGACCCCCAGGCACACGGCGATGGTGAAGATGGCGAAGGCCGCCTCCTTGCGCGCGAAGCCCATGAACAGCAGGCGGTGGTGCAGGTGGTCGCGCCCCGGCGTCGCCAGGGGGCCGAACACGTTGCGCACCCGGCGGTTCTTGATCCGCGACAGGGTGATGTAGACCATGTCGAAGATCAGCACCCCGAAGATGAGCACCGGCGCGGTGAGGGACACGAAATGGCTGGTGGCCGACCATTCGCCGAGCACGGCCAGCCCCGCGAGCATGAAGCCCAGGTAGGTGCTGCCCGCGTCGCCCAGGAACAGCGCCGCCGAGCGGCCGAGCAGGAAGTTGTAGGGCATAAAGCCCAGGCAGGAGCCGGCGATGGCCACGGCCAGCCAGCCCAGGGCGGGCTGGTTGGTCTTGAAGGCCAGGATGCCCAGAAACAGCGAGGTGATGATGGACAGCCCGGCGGCCAGCCCGTCGATGCCGTCGAAGAAGTTCATGGCGTTGGTCAGCCCCACCAGCCACAGCAGGGTCAGCGGCACGTTGATCCACAGGGTCCAGGGGCCGCCCACGGCCACGGTCAGGGCCAGCCCGCCCCAGCCGACCACAAACAGCGACACCCCGAGCTGGATGAACAGCCGCGTGCGCGGCGAAAGGCCGCACACGTCGTCCACCAGCCCGGTGACGAAGATCACCGCCCCGGCGGCCATGAGCACGCCCATGCCCGGCAGGAGCACCCCGTTCATGAGCAGGGCGACGTTCAGGGCCGCGAACACGGCCACCCCGCCGAAAAGCGGCGTGGCCCGGTGGTGGATCTTGCGCAGGTCCGGGCGGTCCATGACATTGAGCCGCCGGGCCAGGGCCGCGCACAGCGGCGAGGCCAGATAGGCCACCAGGAACGAGAACAGCAAAATGTACTGCCAGCGCATCCCGGCGTCGAAATAGTACGCGCGCACCGGGGGCAGCGCCTGGGCCGCCAGGGCCAGCACGAGGATTGCCTTCTTCCAGGTCAGGTTCAGCATCGTTCCTCCCCGAGCAGGGCCAGATACTCCCGCTCGATGGATGCGGCCATGGCGCGCGCCTCGAAGCGCTCGCCCACCCGCGCCCGCCCGGCAGCGCCCATGCGCGCCGCAAGCGCCGGATCGCCCAGCACGGCCAGCAGGGCCCCGGCCAGGGCCCCGGCGTCGCCAGGGGGCACGAGCAACCCCGTCAGGCCGTCGGCCACCGCGTCGGGGATGCCCCCCACCCGCGAGGCCACCACCGGGAGGCCCATGGCCATGGCCTCCAGCAGCACCCGGCCCAGGCCCTCGAACAGCGAGGGCAGCACCGAAACATCCATGGCCCCCACCGCCGGGGCCACATCGTCCAAAAACCCGGTGAACACCACCGCCCCGGACAGGCCCAGGGCCTCGGCCCGGGCTTCGAGCCCGGCCCGCAGATGCCCCTCGCCCACCACCATGAGCACCGCCCCGGGCAGCTCGCGGCGCACGGCGGCGAAGGCATCCAGCAGCACGTCGTGGCCCTTGCCCTCCCAGAGCTTGGCCACTATGCCCGCCACCGGCGCACCGGGGGCCACCCCCCAGCGCGCGCGCAGGGCGGCGCGCCGCGCCGGGTCCACAGGCCGGAAGCGCTCCAGCTCGATGCCGCTGGGGATCAGCGCGCACCCGCCCGGGCAGACGATGTTCTCGCGCGCGGCCCAGTCCATGAGCGGACGCGAGATGAAGATCATCCGCGCGCACCAGCGCGCCGCGCGGCGCTCCAGGGCCCGGAACAGCGCCCTGCGGTGCGCGGGCTCGCGGTCGTGGAAGGCGAAGCCGTGCACCGTGTGGACCACCCGGGGGACCCCCGCCAGCCGCGCCGCCAGCCGCCCCACGAACCCGGCCTTGGAGTTGTGGGTGTGCACCACGTCGTAGCGCTCGCGGCGCAGGTGGGCCGCCAGGGTCAGCACGGCGCGCACGTCGCGCCCCGGGGCCACGGGCTGCACCAGGTCCGGCACGGGAACGAACCCCAGGCCCGCCCCGCGCACCAGGTCTTCCAGGCGCCCGCCCGGGGCGCAGGCCAGCACGGCCTCCCAGCGCGCGGGGTCCAGCCCGCGCATGGACAGGAAGGTGTTCAGCCCCGACCCGCTGACCACGGGCAGGGTGTGGACGTGCAGCACTCGTCTTCTCATCGGCGGCATCCCCGGCTACTTAAGCAACAAAGGTGCCAAAAAGACGGCCCATGCGTTAATTTTCGCCTCATTCGGCCCGCCCTGCAAGCAGAATATCCCGACTGGCAGCGATTACCGCCCGGGCGGATACATCGCCCCCCGGGGCGCAGGCCAGGGTCCGGCAGCGCCCGGGAACGCCCAGGGGGCCGAAGCGCGCGGGGTCCGAGCCCCGGAACACGGCCACCAGGGGCACCCCCGCCGCCGCCGCCATGTGCATCGGCCCGGAGTCGGTGGTCACCAGCAGGTCCAGGCGCGTCAGCACATGGCCCAGCTCGGCCAGGGTCATCCGCCCGGTGAGCACCGCGGCGCGCGAGGTCATGGCCCCGGCCACGGCCCGGCCCGCGGCCTCCTCGCCGGGGCCGCCCAGGATCACCGCGCGCGCCCCGAACTCCCGGGCCAGGGCGTCGGCCACGGCGGCGAAAGCCCCGGGGGCCCAGCGCTTGCCGGGCTGGTCCGTGCCGGGGTTCAGGCCCACCAGCGGCCCCCCGCCCCCGAGCAGGGCGTCGTGGCGGCAGCCCCCGGCCAGGGCGAGGTCCACGGGCCCCGCAGGACCAGCGGGCACGCCCCCGGCGGCCAGGGCCACCCGCTCCATGACCCGGGCGGCGTGCAGCCCGGCCAGCTCCGCCGGAGCCACGCCCCGGGTCAGCCACGGGCCAAGGCCCAGGGCCGCCACGCCCACCCGCCCGGGCGCCCCCGTGGCCCGCAGCAAAAGGCCCATCCGCAACGCCCCGGCCCGCGAGGCGGGCGGATAGAGGTTCACGGCCAGGGCCGGCCCCAGGCGCCGCAGCCCGGCCACGGCCCCCAGGGCCCGGCCCAGGGCCCCGGGCCCGGAGCGCAGCTCGCGGATGGGAAATCCGTGCAGCCCGTCGGCCAGGGCCATGACCCGGGCCAGGGGCAGGGCCTGGGCGTTGACCACAAGATGCATCTCGCGCCCGGGCAGCCCGGCGCGCAGGGCCCGCAGGGCGTCGCGTCCCAGCACCAGGTCGCCGATGCCCGCCACCAGGACGGCCAGCACCGGGCCGCGCGCCTCATGCGTCATGGCCGCCCTCCCCGCCGGAAGCACCGGCCAGGGCCGCCAGAACGGCGTCCAGCACGGCCCCGGGGGCCACGCGCTCCATGCACAGGGCCCGGCCCAGGGGGCAGACGGCCCGGGCGCAGCCCAGGCAGCCCGCGACCGGGGCGCGCAGCACCGCGTGCCCGGGGCCCCGGGGCGTCCAGCGCGCGGCCACCGTGGGGCCCATGACCGACACCGTGGGCCGCCCCAGGGCGGCGGCCAGGTGCAGCGGCCCCGAGTTGTTGCCCACGAAGACCGAGGCCCGGGCCAGCAGCGCCGCCAGCTCGGGCAGGGCAAGATCCGTGGCCGTCAGGACCGGCGGCGGAGCCCCGGCTCCGGCCAGGGCCCGCAGCACGTCGGCCACCAGGGCCGCGTCGCCGGGCCCGCCCGCCAGGGCCACCCGGGCGGCGCCCCGCGCGGCCAGCCCGGCGGCCAGGGCCGCGAAAGCCGCCGCGCCCCAGCGCTGGGTGGGGTGCGTGGCTCCGGGGTGGATCACCACCAGTGCCTGGCCGGGCGCCACCCCGGCGCGCCCCAGGCGCTCGGCCACGGCCAGGGCCGCCGCCCCGGGCACCGCCAGGGCGGGTCCGGCGGGCGCGGCGGCCTCCGGACCGGCCAGGGTCCGGGCCAGGCGCGCGTACACGGCGGCGATGGGTTCGTCGTCCGGCCCGGGCAGGGCCTGGTCGTAGAGCGGCGCCCGCCCGGCCACGTCGTAGCCCGTGCAGGGCGCGCCCGTGGCCCGCGCGGCCAGGGCCGTGGCCAGGCGCCAGTCGAGGTTCAGGTCCAGCACGGCGCCAAGGCCCGCCCCGCGCAACGCGCGCGCCGCGCGCAGCAGCCCGGCGGCCCCGGGGCCGTGCCCGTGGATCCGGGCGACGTGGGGCGACAGGGCCAGCACGTCCAGGGCCGGGCCGCGCCCAAGCACCTCCACCCGCCGCCCGGCGCCTGCCAGCAGGGCCGGAACGTCCAGGGCCAGGGCCGCGTCGCCCAGGCGCGGCGGAGCCAGCAGCAGCACCGGCCCGGACCCGGGGGCCCGGCGCGCGCGCGGCGCCGCGCGCAGCAGCACCCCGCGCCCGGCCAGCCAGGCCGCCTTGGCCGCCCGGCGCATCCGGCCCCGGCGCGCGGCCAGCAGCCGGAAATATTCACCCTCCACGGCCCGGGCATGGGCCGCCAGGTCGAAACGGGCCACGGCCCGGGCGCGGTTGGCCGCGCCCATGCGCTGGCGCAGGGCCGCGTCGCGGGCCAGGGCCAGCAGCTGCCCGGCCAGGGCCTGGGCGTCGCCGGGCGGGGCCAGCAGGGCGTGCTCCGGCCCGGGCACGGCCTCGCGCACCTCGGGCAGGTCCGAAGCCACCACGGGCAGGCCCATGCTCATGGCCTCGATAAGCGCACGGCTGAAGCCCTCGCTGCGCGTGGGCAGGACCAGGGCGTCCAGGGCCGAATACAGGGCGCGCACCCCGGGCGTGAACGGCAGCACATGCACCCGTCCGGCCAGCCCCGGAGCCCCGGCCAGGGCGCGCACCCGGGCGGCGAACTCCGGCTCGGGCTCCTGGCGCCCGGCCAGCAGCAGCCGCACGGGCAGCCCCGGCGCGGCCTCCAGGGCCCGGGCCAGGGCCGCGAGGCACACGTCGTGGCCCTTGCGGGCGATGACGTTGCCCACCAGCCCGAAAAGGACCGCGTCCCGCTCCACGCCCAGCTCCGCGCGCAGGGCCGCGCGGGCTCCGGGGTCGGGCCGCAGGGCCGCGGTGTCCACGGCGTTGTGGACCACCGCCGCCCGGGCCTCGGCCCAGGGGCCCAGGGGCCGCACCCGCGCGTCGCGCACCGCCGCCGAAACGCACAGCAGCCGCGAGGCCAGCCCGGCCAGCAGGGCGTCGTACCAGGGCAGATCGCGCAGGGCCTCGCGCACATGCCAGACCATCGGCACCCCGGCCAGCCGTCCGGCCAGCCCGGCGTACAGGGCGGCCCGGGGCGTTCCCGCGTGGACCACGGCCACCTCCCGGCGGCGCAGCAGCCGCGCCAGGGCGCCCACGGCCCGCCAGGGCGCGGCGGACCACGGCGCACGCAGGGTGGGCAGGGCCGCCAGCCCGGTGTCCGTCCCGGCGGCCAGGAAATGCCCGTACAGCTCCCCGGGCCCGGGGAGCAGCGCCAGCGGGCGCACCAGCTCCGGGTCCAGGCTGCGGATCAGCTCGGCGGTACTGCGCTCGCCCCCGCCCATGAAATGGTCGTGGCCGAAGAGGTAGGCCACACGCAGGGGCGGCCCCGGGGCACGGCCCGGCCTCACCGCGCGCCCTCGCCCGGCCGCCCGGCCGCCCGGGCCAGGACGGCCTCGTACTGCCCGGCCAGGGCGTCCCAGCGGTAAAGCGCCCGGGCCTTGGCCCGCCCGGCCATGCCCATGTCCTCGCGCCGCCCCGGATCGGCCAGCAGGTCGCACAGGGCCCGGGCCAGGGCCTCGGGCTCGCCGATGGGCGCCAGAAGCCCGGTGCGCCCGTGGTCCACCACCTCGGCGATGGCCGGGTCGGCCACGGAAACCACGGCCCGGCCGCGAATCATGGCCTCGGCCAGCACGATGCCGAACGTCTCGTAGGTCGAATGGAAGGCGAAGAGGTCGGCGGCGTCCATGTACAGCGGCACGGCGGCGGCGGGCAAAAAGCCCGTGAAGCGCACGGCCCCCTCGAGCCCCAGCTGCCGGACCAGGGCGCGCAGGGCTCCCGCCTGCGGGCCCGTGCCGCCCACGGCGAGCACCGTGCCGGGATGGCGGCGCAGGACCAGGGGCATGGCCCGCAGCAGAACGTCCACGCGCTTGACCGCGTCCAGCCGCTGCAAGGCGAAGATCAGCGCCCCGCCCTCGGGCACGCCCAGCTCCGCGCGCAGGGCCGTGGCGGCCCCGGGCGGGCTGGGCGGGGCCTCGTCCACGCCGTTGGCGATGATCACCCCGGCGTCGCCCCCGGGCCGGGGCCCGTAGACCGCCCGGCGGCAGAATTCGGTGACGTGGGTCCGCCCGGCGCAGGCCCGGCCCACCAGCCGATGCCAGCGGCGCCACAGGGGGGGCACCCCCGGCCCGGGTACGTCGCGCCCCGTCAGGCTGAGCACCGTGGGCAGGCCCAGCAGGCGCTGGCCCACCCAGGCCGCAAGCCCCGTGGGCATGCAGTAGTGGACGTTGAGCACGTCGGGCCGGAACTCGCGGGCCGCGCGGGCCACGGCGCCCACGGCGGACAGGGAGAACGGCGGGATGGCCCCGCGCAGGGCCCGGTGCCCGGGGATACGCATCAGGGTCAGCCGGTCGGCGTAGCGCCGCACGGCGAAATTCACCAGGGCGTCGTATTCGGGGTTGCCGTGGTCCGCCAGCAGCCCGGGGGGCAGGTGCGGAGTCAGCAGGAGCACGTCGTGACGCTCGGCCAGGCGGCGGAACACTTGCAGCAGCAGCAGTTCCGCCCCGCCGACCACGGGCAGGAAAGTGGGCGTGAGCACGAGGATGCGCATGGTTCGGGCTGTCCAAAAATCCTTTTCGGCCGCCCCGGATGGGGTTGCGGGTGACTTCAGCCGCCCCGGGCCGTCCGCTCCAGCAGCCGGACCAGCCCGCAGGCGTGCGCGTCGGGGGTGAATTGGCGTTCCACGCGCTCACGCCCCGCCGTGCCCATTACTTTTGCAAGTTCCGTGCTGAAAAGAACATCCCGCAACCGGTCGGCCAGGGCGCGGGCGTCCCCCGGGGGCACCAGCCAGCCCGTGACCCCGTGCTCCAGCCACTCGCCCACCGCCCCGCAATCCGCGCCCACCACCGGCCGCCCGTGGGCCATGGCCTCGATGCCCGTCATGCAGAACGCCTCGGGCACCAGGGACGGCACCACCACCGCCGCCGCCCGGGAATACAGCGCGTCCAGGGCCGCGCGGTCCACCCAGCCGTGGAAGCGCACCCGCTCCGCCAGCCCCAGGTCGCGCGCCAAAGTCTTGACCCCTTGCAGGTCCGGGCCGTCCCCGGCCACGTCCAAGGTGGCCTCGGGCGGCAGCAGGGCCAGGGCCCGCAGCAGCACGCCCGGCCCCTTGCCCCAGTGGACCCGCCCGGCATAGAGCGCCACGGGCCCCTGCCCGCCCGGGGCGGGCCCGGGCCGGGCGGGCGGGACGGTGCTGTGCGGCAGCACCGTGATCCGCCCGGGGTCGAAGCCGTTGTCCACGAGCAGCGCGCGGATGAAGGCGCTGGGGCAGGCCAGGGCCGCCCCCCGGCGATACAGGGCCAGGTTGGCCCGCAGGTGGGCCAGCAGGGGCAGGGCCACGCGCGGATCGCGCGAGGTGCAACGGTGGACCCAGGCCCGGCCCAGGCAGGCCCAGCCCAGGGCGTGGGGGCAGGGCTGCGGGCGGCCCGAGGCCGTGCCCCGGCGCAGGGTCTTGCCGCCCCCGGGGCAAAGGCAGTGGGTGTCGTGGACAAAGCGCACCAGGGGCGCGGCCCCGGCCAGCAGGCGCACCAGGCGGTGCTGCGTGGCGCCGTGCAGCAGGATCACGTCGGGGGCCTCCGCGCGCAGTGCCTCGCGCGCCCGGTCCAGGCTCCGGGCCAGGTCCGGGCAGCCGATGTCCGTGACCCCCGGCGCCAGGTGGACCCGGGCCGCGGCCCCGGCGGGCGGAGCGCCCCCGCCGTGGGCGTGGAGCACGGCCGAAACATGGCCCAGGGCCGCCAGGCTGCGGATGGCCTCGTGCAGATAGACTTCGAGCCCGCCGCCGGACAGGCGCGGCGCCACATGCAGGATTCTCACGCCCGCCCCCCGGGCAGGGCCCGCCGGGCCGCGCGCGCGGCCCGGGCCAGCTCGGCCGGGGCCAGGAGCGACGGGTCCAGGATCACGGCCCGGGCCAGCAGCCGCGCCGCCAGCAGGGGCGCGCGGGCTCCGGCGGCCCCGGCCGCAAGGGCATGCAGCTTGCGCCCCGCAAGCCGCCCCACGGCCCCGGCCTCGGCCCGCGTGGAGCAGAACCGACGGCGCACCGCCCCCAGGGCCGCGAGCACCACCCGCGCGAAGCCCGCCAGCTCCCGGGCGTCGGCTCCCGGCGGGCGGCCCGGGGCCCCCGGCAGGGGCGGCACCGCATTCCAGCGCAAAAGCTCCGGGGGCACCTCGCGCCCCAGCAGGCGCTCCAGGAAGCGCCCGCGCGCCCGCAGGTCCGCCGCGCGCTGCTCCGCGCCGCGCGCGCGAGAGGCCATGCCCGCGTGCTGGCGGTACTCCACCAGAGGCTCGGCGATGTTGGCCATGCGCGTGGTCCAGACCAGCCGCGTCCACAATTCCTGATCCTGGGCCACGGGCCAGGCCGGGTCGTAGCCGCTCACCGCGCGCAGCACCCCCGTGCGCACGGCCACCGCGGGGTGGGCGAAGGCGTGGCCGAAACCCACGGCCCAGGCGATGGCCGCGTGCCCCAGGGGCACGCGGTAGGTGCCCAGGGGCCGGCCCTCCCCGTCCGCCATGATCGCAAACCCGCCGCACACGCCCACCTCGGGCCGGGCGTCCAGCAGGGCCATCTGCCGCGCGAAGCGCCCGGGCAGGGACAGGTCGTCGGCGTCGTGGCGCAGGATCACCGCGCCCCGGGCCAGCTCCAGGCCCCGGTTCAGGCTCACGGTCAGCCCCAGGTTGCGCGGGTTTCGCAGCACGCGCAGGCGCGGGTCGTCCGTCGCGGCCAGGATGGCCGGGCTGTCGTCGTCGCTGGCGTCGTCCACAACGATCAGCTCGAAATCCGCGAAATCCTGGGCCAGCACGCTCTCCAGGGACCGCGCCAGCCAGGGCGCGCCGTTGTGCACGGCGGTGAGCACCGTGGCCCGGGGCGCGCCGCTCATGCCAGCACCCAGCCCGGGGGGAACAGGTCGTCCAGGCGCCGGGTGCGCATCCGCTCGGGGCCGAACCAGCGCGCCGGGGCCACCACCCGGCCCGGGGCCCCCAGCCACGCCGCCCACCAGCTGAAGGACGAATTGGCGATGGCCCGCGCGCGGCACAGGGAGAGCAGGCGCAGGTCCTCGTGGGCCGACAGCCCGCGCACCAGGGTGAAGGGCGCCCCCAGGTCCAGCCGGGCGGCCACCCAGTCGGGGTCGTCGGTGAAGACGAAGAATTCCGGGCGCTCCAGGCCCTCGGCGGCCAGGGCGGCGGCGCGGCGGTGGTACTCCGGGGGCAGGGCGCCGTGGGTGCGCGCGATATGCGGGTCGCTCACATAGTCGCCCCGGCGCACATGCACCCCCACCGAGGGCCCGGCGGACACCCGCGCGGCCAGCTCCGCCGCCCGGGGCCCCAGGGCGGGCAGGGTCAGCTCGGCGCGCACGGCCCCGGCCACGGGCTCGAAATAGCGCCCGGACTGCCAGTAGCCGTCAAGGTACACGTCGCCGCCCAGGCGGGCGAAGGCCGGGGCGTAGTGGAAATGGGGCTCGCGAAAACGCATGGGGCGCGCCCCGCGCGGGGCCAGGGCCGTGCGCAGCCGGGCCGCCAGGGCCCCGGCCCGCCCCCGGGCCCGGGGCGGAAAAGGCGCAAGATCCCCCGGCCCGGCCACGCGCCCGCGCACGGGATAGGCCCCCAGGGCGTAGCTCCGCCCGGCAGGGTCCGCCTCCAGGGCCGACAGGTCGAAGACCAGCTCGCCCCCGGTGCGCGCTGCAAGCGCGCGCCCGGCGGCGTACTGGAACATCTGGTTGCCCAGCCCGCCCATGAGCCTGACTGCGATCATGGCCCTCCGCCAGGGCGGGCCCGGGGCCGGAACCGTTCCGGCCGGAGCCCGCCGGAACCGATACTACCCCACCCCGCTCCCGGAGGCCACACCCCGCAGGCGCCGCGGCCCGGAAAAGAACCCGGCCGCGCGCCGCCCCGGGCTAGAACCGCTCGAACCCGTCGCCGTCGTCGTCCCCGGGGGCGATGCGCACGCCCTCCCGGGGAGGGGCGGCGGGCAGGGCCTTGCGCGCCGCGCTCCCGGCCGCGCGCCGGGCCGGAGCCTGGGCGCCGATGCGGAAGAAGCTCATGGTCATGCGCAACTGCTCGGCCTGGGAGGACAGCTCCTCGGAGGTGGAGGCCATTTCCTCGGAGGCCGAGGCGTTCTGCTGCACCACCTGGTCGAGCTGCTGGATGGCCTTGTTGATCTGCTGGGCCCCGGCGTCCTGCTCGCCGCAGGCGGCGGCTATCTCCTGCACCAGATCGGCGGTGCGCCGGATGTCGGGCACGATGCGTTCGAGCATCTGCCCGGCCTCCTCGGCCACGCGCACGCTGCCCGAGGACAGCTCGCCGATCTCGGCGGCAGCGGCGCCGCTGCGCTCGGCCAGCTTGCGGACCTCGGCGGCCACCACGGCGAAGCCCTT
This sequence comes from Desulfocurvus sp., assembly GCF_023230885.1. GTDB lineage: Bacteria > Desulfobacterota > Desulfovibrionia > Desulfovibrionales > Desulfovibrionaceae > Desulfocurvus. The sequence goes on from NZ_JALNWM010000073.1 coordinate 14,036, forward strand.
GCCGTGCTCGCCCGCGCGGGCGGCCTC
>NZ_JALNWM010000074.1 GCF_023230885.1 Desulfocurvus sp.
CGGCCCCGGCGAGACGACCCTCACCGGGCGCGACCTGCGGCTGTAGGCGCGGCGAGCGGCGGGGGGCTCCGGTGGCGTCGCGCCCCGGCCCATCCGGCGCGGGGTCGCGCAGGCGCGCGGCGCACCAGCTGTAAAAATACTACGGCCAGGGCGGCCAGGGCCGCGCAGGCGCGCGGCGCACGAGGGGCCCCGGGGGAACGTTCCCCCGGGGCCCCTTGCCGCGGGCGCGCCGGGCCGGGCCCGCTACTGCCCGTAGGGCCGTTTCTTGGCCCTGGCCACGGCGTACTTGCGCGAATCGATGCGGTACTTCTTCACCTTGTAGTTGACGATGCGGTAGCTGGCCTTGAGGTCGCGCGCGGCCTGGAGCATGTTGCCGCGCGACTTCTTGAGGGCGTCCACCAGGAGCTCCTGTTCGAAGCGGGCCACGGCCTCGCCGAAGGAGAGGTTGGTGTCCGTGGCCGAGCTCTCGGCGGTTTGCAGGCTGGGCGGCAGATGGTAGGTGCGGATGACCTCCTCGTCGCAGACCAGCACCGCGCGTTCCATGCAGTTGCCCAGCTCGCGGACGTTGCCGGGCCAGTGGTACTGGGCCAGCAGGTCGATGGCCGGGGTGGAGATGCGCTTGACGCTCTTGCCGTATTCCCCGGCGAAGTTGTCCATGAAGTGCTCGGCCAGGGGCAGGATGTCCTGCCTGCGTTCGCGCAGGGGCGGGATGAAGATGGGGAAGACGTTGATGCGGTAGAACAGGTCTTCGCGGAAGGTGCCCTCGGCGAGCATCTTTTCCAGGGAGCGGTTGGTGGCGCAGACCAGGCGCACGTCCACATGCAGGACCTGCTCGCTGCCCAGGCGCTGGATCTCGCGCTCCTGCACCGCGCGCAGCACCTTGGCCTGGGCGTCCAGGGACAGCTCGCCGATCTCGTCCAGGAACAGCGTGCCGCCGTGGGCCAGCTCGAACATGCCCTTCTTGTTGGCCACCGCGCCGGTGAAGGCGCCCTTCTGGTGGCCGAACAGCTCGGATTCCACGAGGTCGGCGGGCAGGGCCGCGCAGTTGAGCTTGATCAGCGGCTTGCCCGTGCGCGGGCTCACGCTGTGGATGGCCTCGGCCAGCAGCTCCTTGCCCGTGCCCGACTCGCCGCGCAGCAGCACGGTGGCCCGGCTGGGCCCCACCTGGGAAACCTGCTGGAGCACCAGGCGCATGGACTTGGACGCGGCCACGATATTGGGGTGGGCGTATCCGTCGCCTGTGGCGCCGGGGGTCATGCCCTGGGCCAGCAGGTGGCGCTGCATGGCCAGCTCCTCCTGGAGGGTGGCGGCCTCCCTGGCGACCATGGCCGCCACCACCTCCAGGAAGTTCAGGTCCGGGAGCAGCTGCTCCTCGGGGCCGGCGGGCAGGTCCACCGACAGGGTGCCCAGCACCTCCTTGCCGCCTTCGGCCTCGTTCATCACCGGCACGCAGATGAAGCCCAGGCGGGCCATCTCCTCCTTGGTTCGGCCGAAGGCCAGGTTGAGGAAGGACTCGTGGTCCTTCATCACCGGCACCACCACGGGCTTGCCCGAGTCCATGACCTGGCCCGTGACCCCCTGGCCCGGGGTGTAGGTCACCTGGGCGTACTTCTGCGAACCGTAGGTCACCGACAGGCGCATGGAGTTGGTCTCGGGGTCGAGGATGGTCAGCAGCGCCCGCTTGTAGCCGTGGTTTTCGCACAGGGTGCGCAGCAGGGACTTCAGGCCCGTCTGCATGGCGCCCCTGGGGGCCATTTCCCGGATCGCCTCTTTCAGGGTCGAGAAATAGCCGACCAGCGCGTCGGTGGGGATGGTGCGCGTCATGATCTGGGCTCCCGTGTCCCGTTTTATGCCGGGCGGACTTCCGCCACGCCGTATTCCACTGCCTTGAGGTTCATGTCCACGAGCTTGGGCTTCAGGGCCTTGCGCACCGAGGCCGCGAGGTCGGCGGGGGTCATGGGCACGGCCCCGGTGGCGCACAGGGCGCCCAGCAGGGCCAGGTTGCCGCATTGCAGGGCCCCGGCCTTGGCGCCCAGGGTCTGGCAGGGCAGGAACACGCTGCGCCCGGCGCAGGCCGCCACCCGGGCCCGGATCTCGTCGAGGCCCGGGGCGGTTTCGCGGCCCATGGTCACGCCGATGGCCGGGATGGACTCGGAGTTGCTGACCACCAGGCCGCCCGGGGCGAGGTAGGGCAGGGCGCGCAGGGTCTCCAGGGGCTCGAAGCCGAGCAGGATGTCGGCCTCGCCCCTGGCGATGCGCGGGCTCTTGAATCCGCCGATGAGCAGGGTGGACTCCACCACGCCGCCGCGCTGGGCCATGCCGTGGACTTCCCCGGCGGTGACCGCCAGGCCCTTGTCCATGGCCGCCCGCGCCAGCATGATGGTCGCGGTGAGCGTTCCCTGGCCGCCGACGCCGGTAAGGAAGATGCGGACCTTGGGCATTACGCGCTCCTCTTGCGGGCCTTGATGTCCTTGCAGATCTGCAGGCAGAACATGCAGCCCGTGCACTGGTGTTCGTTGATGGTCACCTCGCCGGCGGCGTTCACGGCGAAGGCCGGGCAGGCCAGGGTCGCCAGGCACTGGCGCACGGCCTCGCCCTGCCGGGCCACGGTGGCCACCATGGGCATGGTCTTCTTCATGGTCCGTCGGGCGAAGAGCACGCAGGGCTCCTCGGCGATGAGCACGCGCACCCCGGACTGGGCGCGCATCTCCTCGATGGCCTGCGCCGTGGCCTTGTAGTTGTACGGCGTGACCTTCTTCACGTTGCACACGCCGCAGCCGCGCACGATGGTCTCGATGTCCACCTGGCAGGGGTTCTCGCCGTGGATGGTCACGGAGACGCCGGGGTGGGGCTGGTGGCCGGTCATGGCCGTGGTGCGGTTGTCCAGCACGACCACCAGGAGGTCGTGGCGGTTGAACACGGCGTTGACCAGCCCGGTGATGCCCGAGTGGAAGAAGGTCGAGTCGCCGATGAAGGCGACCACGGGCTTGCTCTGCGCCTTGGCGAAGCCCGACCCGGCGGAAACCGACGAGCCCATGCACAGCAGGAAGTCCGCAGCCGACAGGGGCGGCAGGATACCCAGGGTGTAGCAGCCGATGTCCGAGGAATAGACCGCGTCGTCCCCGAAGGCCTGGCGCACGGCATAGTACAGGGCGCGGTGCGAGCAGCCCGCGCAGAGGTTCGGCGGGCGCATGGGCAGCGGCCCGGGGGCCTCGCAGGCCCTGGCCGCGGGCTGGCGCTTGCCCAGCACGCGGAACATGGCCGCGCGGACCTCGGCGGTGGAATACTCGCCCAGGCGGGTCAGGTCGGGGCCCTTGCCGTGCACGGCGAGGGTCAGGCCCTTGTCGTGGGCCAGGGCGCGCACGGCCTGCTCCACCAGCGGCTCGCCCTCCTCGACCACCAGGACCTTGGTCAGCCCCTTGAGGAAGCGGGCGATCTTCTTCTCGGGCAGGGGATAGGTCATGCCCAGGTCAAGAACCTTGAAGCGGCCCTTGAAGGGCGCCTCGTGGAGCACGTCGGCCACATAGGCCCGGGCCATGCCCGAGGCGATGATGCCGATCTCCCCGCGCCCGCGCACGGTGTTCCAGGGCGATTTCTCGACCTCCTGGGCGATCTCGTCCAGGGCCTTGAGCAGGGCGACGTGGCGCGCGCGGGCCACGGCCGGGATGGGCACGAAGCGCATGGGGTTCTTCTTGAACTCCGGGCCGTGCTGGGCGCCGGGGCGGTCGGCGAAGACCACCGGGCCGCGCACATGGGACACGCGGGTGGTGGTGCGCAGCATGACCGGCTGGCCGAAGCGCCGCGACAGCGCGAAGGCGTCGCGGGTCATGTCCTTGGCTTCCTGGGCGGTGCAGGGCTCGAACACGGGCAGCCCGCCCAGGCGGGCGTAGATGCGGTTGTCCTGCTCGTTCTGGCTGGAGTGGCAGCCGGGGTCGTCGGCGGACAGCAGCACCAGCCCGCCCGGGGTGCCCACATAGGTCATGGTCATCAGCGGGTCGGCGGCGACGTTGACGCCCACATGCTTCATGGTCACCAGCGACGGGGCGCCGGCCAGGGCCGCGCCGCCCGCCACCTCCAGGGCCACCTTTTCGTTGGTGGAGTACTCGAAGTGGAAGTCGCCGTCGGGGGCGATGCGGAAGAAGGTGTCGGGCACCTCGGAGGAGGGGGTGCCGGGATAGCAGGAGACGAAGGCCACTCCGGCCTCCAGGGCGCCGCGCACGATGGCCTCGTTGCCCAGGAGCAGGTGTGTTTCGCCGCCCTTGTTGTCCAGCAGCGGATGGGCCATGATGTTTACTCCGGTCTTTCCGTGGTTGCTGTTGGGCTAGGACGCGCTGGGCTGCGCGGCCCGCAGGGTCTTGATCTTGGCGGTGATGAAGGCGGAGCTGCCGCCCTGGTTCTCGGCCAGCATGGCTTCCCAGGCGGCGATGGCCGCGTTGGGGTCGCCAGCCTTTTCGGCCTCGTAGGCCAGGCGTTCGAGCAGCAGCATGGTGTACGCCTTGGGCAGGTTCTGGCGCATGCCCTCGAGGACGGCCTGGGCCTCGGCGTGGCGCCCCGCGCGGGACAGCTCGGCGGCCTGGCCGAAGCCGGGCACGGCGCCCAGGTCGGCCCCGCCGATCTGCGCCCAGACGGCGGCGGCGTCATCGTGGCGCCCGGCGGCGGAGAGGCTTGCGGCCTGTTCGAGCAGCGCGGTGGCGCGCAGGGATTCGGGGGCCTGGGCGGCGAAGGCGGCCAGGGCCTCGGCGCGCTTGGCGGGGTCGGCCTCGGCGACCAGGGCTCCCAGCTCGGCGCGGCTCTGCTCCAGGCGTGTCTTGGACACGGCCTTGTAGGCCGCCAGGGAGCCGACCACCAGCAGCAGGGCGGCCACCACGCCGACGATGAGCTTGATGTGGGCGACGATCCACTGCAACGCGGGGTGCAGCGACTCCTCCACCCCGGCCTCCAGGGCGTCCAGCGGAGACGGGGTTTGGGCGGCGGTTTTCTCGGTCATTGCCAGGGCGACCTCCATGCTATGGATGCAAGTTGACTTCGGGCGGAGTTTCCGCAACAAAAAACGGGCCCCCCGCAGGGGCTCTCCTGATGTACCCATGCTTTACAGAAATGTCAAAAGAACTTTTGCCCCGCCAGAGGCTGGCGGCGGCGTCTTCATTTCTGTAAAAGCTGTGTTTTCATGCACGAGAAATGCGCGGCGCACAACCCCCGCCGCGCCGCAGGAGGACACATGGATATCCGCAAGGAAATGACCGAGCTGGGCCGCCGGGCCAAGGCCGCGGCCCGGATCATGGCCGGGGCCGACTCGCGCGCCAAGGACGCGGCCCTGCTGGCCCTGGCCGACCTGCTGGAGGCCGAGGGCGCGGCCATCGCCGCCGCCAACGACCGCGACCTGGAGGCCGCCCGGACCGCCGGGATGGACGCCCCGCGCCTGGACCGCCTGCGCCTGACGGACAAGGTCGTGGCCGCAATGGCCCGGGCCTGTCGCGAGATCGCCGCCCAGAACGACCCCGTGGGCGGGGTCGACACCATGTGGCGCCGGCCCAACGGGCTGCTGGTGGGCCGGATGCGCATCCCCCTGGGCGTCATCGCCATGATCTACGAGTCGCGGCCCAACGTCACGGTGGACTCCGGGGCCCTGTGCCTCAAGGCGGGCAACGCCGTGATCCTGCGCGGGGGCAGCGAGGCGTTCCACTCCAACCAGTGCCTGGCCGGGCTGGTCCACCGCGCCCTGGCCGGGGCGGGCCTGCCGGCCGACGCCGTGCAGCTCGTGCCCACCACCGACCGCGCCGCCGTGTCGGCCATGCTGAAGCTCGACCAGTACATCGACGTGATCATCCCGCGCGGGGGCGAGGGGCTCATCCGCGCCGCGGTGGCCGAGGCGACCATGCCCGTGCTCAAGCACTACAAGGGCGTCTGCCACGCCTATGTGGACGCCGGGGCCGACCAGGACCAGGCCCTTGAGGTCGTCTTCAACGCCAAGGTCCAGCGCCCGGGCGTGTGCAACGCCCTGGAGGGCCTGCTGGTCCACGCGGACGAGGCCGGGGCCTTCCTGCCCCGGGTGGCCCGGCGCCTGGGCGGGGCGGGGGTCGAGTTCCGGGCCTGCCCCCGGGCCCTGCCGCTTCTGGGGGCCACGGCCCGCCCCGCCGGGCCCGACGACTTCGGCCAGGAGTTCCACGATCTGGTCCTGGCCGTGCGCGTGGTGGATTCCATGACCCAGGCCCTGGACCACATCGCCGAGCACGGCTCCAACCACACCGAGATCATCCTGACCCGCGACCACGGCCGGGCCATGCGCTTCCTGCGCGAGGCCGACGCCTCCATGGTCGCGGTCAACGCCTCGTCGCGCTTCAACGACGGCGGCGAGCTCGGCCTGGGCGCGGAGATCGGCATCAGCACCTCCAAGCTGCATTCCTACGGCCCTATGGGCGCAACGGAGCTGACCAGCACCAAGTTCGTGGTCTTCGGCGACGGGCAGGTGCGCGCCTAGATGGGCGCCGTGGCGCAGGGCGGGCCCGGGGTGGGCATCCTGGGCGGGTGCTTCAACCCCGTGCACAACGGGCATCTGCGGCTGGCCATCGAGGTCCGCGAGCAGCTCGGCCTGGAGCGCGTGGAGCTGATGCCCGCCCATGTGCCGCCGCACAAGTCCGGCGAGGGCATGCTGCCCTTCGCCCTGCGCGCGGCCCTGGCCGAGGCCGCCGTGGCGGGGGTTCCCGGGCTGGCGGTCTCGCGCCTGGAGGCCGAGCGCCCCGGGCCGTCGTACACCGTGGACACCCTGGCCGCCCTGCGCGCGGCGCGGCCCGGGGTCCGGCACTGGTTCATCCTCGGCGCGGCGGACCTGCCCGGCCTGCCGGCCTGGCGCCGGGGCCTGGAGCTGCCCGCCCTGTGCGACCTGGCCGTGGCCGGGCGCGGCGAGGCCGGGCCCGAGGCCGTGGCCGCCTTCGTCGCCGCCCACTGGCCCGGGGCCGGGCCTGACGGCGCCGGGGGCTGGCTCCTGCCCGGGGGCGGGCGCCTGCGGCCCGTGGCCCTGCAACGGCTGGATATCAGCGCCTCGGACGTGCGCGCGCGCTGGCTGGCCGGGCGCTGCCTGGCCGGGCTGGTGCCCGCCGAGGTGGCGCGCCTGCTCGACGCCGCGCGCCACGCCGCGCGCGCCGCCTGGAGCTGACCGCCCGGGCGCGGGCCAGGATCGAAAACCAGAAGGCCCGGGGCTGCCGGGCCGGGAGGTCGACGCCGTGTTCGAGACGCCCGCCAAGAAAATCCGCGAAGACATCGCCCGGGCCCGGGTCGCCCTGGGCCGGGACGAGCTGCCGCGTGCCCTGGGCCATCTGCTGGACGCCGTGCGCGCCCTGGGGGCGGCGCAGGTTTTCGGGCGCGAGAAGGCCGAGGTCCAGGCCCATCTCCAGGACTGGCTGCGCGAGTTCAACCGCCATCCGGCCGTGAAGAGCCATTATGCGGCCAAGGGCGTCCACGTCACTCCGTATGTGAAATACAAGGGCGGGGCCGAGGCCGCCCTGGCCGGGGCCCTGGCCGGGCTGCTGGACGAGCTGGAGAACCGGGACCGCCAGGAGGCCCACCGCGCCGAGGAGCGCCGCGCCCGGCACAAGGAGGAGCTGCTGGCCGGGGCCCAGGCCGCCCTGGACGCCGGGGAGTTGCCCAAGGCCAAGGCCCTGCTGCGCCGCGCGGGCGAGGAGTTCGGCCAGGAGCCGGGCCTTTTGGCCGACTGCGGCCAGCGCCTGCTGCGGGCCGGGCTGTTCCTCGACGCCGGGGAGATGCTGGAGCGGGCGGTGGCCCAGGACCCGCGCGACAGCCGCGCCCTGGCCGGGGCCGTGCAGGCTTACGGCGCCGCCCGCGAGTTCCCCAAGGTCGAAGCCCTGTACCTCCAGGCCCTGCAAACCTTCGGCAACCACCCGCGCACCCTGCTGCACATGGCGCGCATGTACATGGAGTGGCGCAGGTTCGACGACGCCTACGACTGCGCCCGCAAGGCCCGGGAGGCCGACCCGGGCCTGGACGAGGCCCAGGCCATCATGGACCAGGCGGGCAGGCACATCTTCACCCGCTGAGGCTGCCGACCCCTTTGCCCCCGGGCCTTCCCCGCCCTGGCCCCTTCGGCCCTGATCCTCCCCCGCCCCGCCGCCCGCCCGGCCCGCAACAAGGCCAGCCCCCGCGGCCGGGGCCGCGGGGGCTGGAATATCCGGCCCGGTCCGGGGCCGCTCCCTGGGCGCCGGGGCCGGACGTAACGACCATCGCGCCGTCCACCTGGACGGGGGGCCGCTCCCCGGGCGCTGGAGCCGGACGGCGAACATCCGGAAGCCATACAACTCAGATACGGCCGCTCCCTGGGCGCCGGGGCCGGACCCCGGCTCCGGGGGGCGGGCCGGAACCGGCCCGCAGCGGCTAGGCCTGGGCGTCGTCCCCGGCCTTGCCCTTCTTGAAGGTGATCAGCGGGCAGTTCTTGCAGATGTCGCCGCCGGGGAAGGGCTCGCCCAGGCGGGTGATGGACGCGCCGCCCTTTTCGGCCACGCGTTCCTCCAGGCGCTTGACCACGCCCATGAGCTGGGCGCCGGGGATGGAGACGTTGATCTCGCCGCGCTCGGTCTTGCCCGCGTTGTAGCTGCCGCTGCACGCCAGGTACAGGTTGGCCTGGTTGGCGTTGAAGGCGAAGACGTTGCCGCCGCAGGCCGCCGAGTTCATGGTCACGTTCGGGCGCAGGGGGTGCACGTCGTGGGCGGCCATCCAGTCGTCCAGGATGTGGTAGGCCTGCATGTTGTCGCAGTAGAAGTGGACCACGTCGGGCTCAAGGACGCTCTTGGCCAGCGGGGTCACGGCCACGGCCAGCAGGCGGCCTTCCTCCAGGCGCGGCTTGGTCTTCACGAACTTCTCGGCCTGCTCCATGCTGGTCACATACTTGCGGTGGCTCTTGATTTCGCCCTCGTCCAGGGGCTTCCAGCCGAAGACGAACTTGGCGTTGGTGCAGCCCAGGCGGTCGGGCTCCATGAGCACCGGGATGCCCTCCATGCGCGCGCCGATCTCGGCCTGGCAGAAGGTCAGGGGCTTCACGGGCAGGTAGTATTCCGTTTCGGCCTTGAAGCGCTCCAGCTCGGCCTCGTCGAAAAAGAACTTCACGGCGACGGGGTAGTGCATCAGCCGGAGTTCGTTCATCAGGACGGATTGCATGTGGGCGTTCTGGGACTGGGACTGGGACATGGGGTGCCTCCTCGCGTGATTGGACGGCCACGGGGCGCGACGCCGTCCGGCTGATGTGTGTTGCTTCCTGTTCGCCCGTGAGCGCGCCGCGCCCTGGACAGTGCGGCGGACGAGCTGCACGCCGTCCTGCCCCCGCGCGCGGGCGCGCCGCACAGGGGCCGTGTATGCCGGGGGCAGGCCGTTGTCAGCGCTTTGCGGGCACTTGTTATTTTTGTAACAAGTGCCTGTTTTTATTATGCTCTTCATAGCCGAAGACAGGCCCCGGACATGTCCGGGGCCTGTCTTGGCGTGCGCGCCGTGCGCCGGGGGGCGGGTGCCGTGCGCGGGGTGCGGGGGGCCGTGCGCCGGGTGCGGGCTGGGGCCTCCACCCGGCGCGCGCCCCGCGCGGGGGAGCGGCGCCAGGGCCGGGGCGACTGCCGCCGGGGGCGCGCGGTCGGCCCGGCGGCTAGCGGGTCAGGCGGCGGTACTTCATGCGGTGGGGCTGGTCGGCCTCCTTGCCCAGGCGGCGCTTGCGGTCCTCCTCGTAGTCCGAGTAGTTGCCGTCGAACCAGACCACCTGGCTGTCGCCCTCGAAGGCCAGCATGTGCGTGGCGATGCGGTCCAGGAACCAGCGGTCGTGGCTGATGACCAGGGCGCAGCCGCCGAAGTTGAGCAGGGCCTCTTCCAGGGCGCGCATGGTGTTCACGTCCAGGTCGTTGGTGGGCTCGTCGAGGAGCAGCACGTTGCCGCCCTCCTTGAGCATCCGCGCCAGGTGTACCCGGTTGCGCTCGCCGCCCGAGAGCACGCCGACCTTTTTCTGCTGGTCGGCGCCGGTGAGGTTGAAGCGCCCGATGTAGGCCCGGGAGTTGACCTCGCGTCCGCCCAGGTCGATGAGGTCGCGCCCGTCGGCGATGACCTCGAAGACGGTCTTGTCCGCCTCCAGGGCGTCGCGGCTCTGGTCCACATAAGCCAGCTTGACGCTCTCGCCGAGCTTCACGCTGCCCGCGTCGGGCTGTTCCTGGCCGGTGATCATGCGGAACAGGGTGGTCTTGCCCGCGCCGTTGCCGCCGATGATGCCCACGATGGCGCCGGGGGGCACGGCCAGGCTCAGGCCGTCCAGGAGCAGGCGGTCGCCGAAGCTCTTGGTCACGCCGTCCAGCTCGATGACGCTCTTGCCCAGGCGCGGCCCGGCGGGGATGTATATTTCCAGGTCCTTGGCCAGCTTCTGGCGCTCCTGGGACACGAGCTCGTCGTAGCGCGAGACGCGCGCCTTGCTCTTGGCGTGGCGGCCCTTGGGCGCGGTGCGGATCCACTCCAGCTCTTTTTGCAGGGTCTTGCGGCGCTGGTCCTCGCTTTTTTCCTCGTTGGCCAGGCGCTTTTCCTTCTGCTCCAGCCAGGAGGTGTAGTTGCCCTTCCAGGGGATGCCCCGGCCGCGGTCCAGCTCGAGAATCCAGCCGGCCACGTTGTCCAGGAAGTAGCGGTCGTGGGTCACGGCGATGACCGTGCCCGGGTAGCGTTGCAGGTGCTGCTCCAGCCAGGCCACGGACTCGGCGTCCAGGTGGTTGGTGGGCTCGTCCAGCAGCAGGATGTCCGGCGCGCGCAGAAGCAGGCGGCACAGGGCCACGCGGCGGCGCTCGCCGCCCGAGATGACGCCGACCGGCGTGTCGGGCGGGGGGCAGCGCAGGGCGTCCATGGCCTGCTCCAGGCGCGAGTCCAGGTCCCACGCGCCGCAGGCGTCGAGCTTGTCCTGCACTGCGGCCTGCTTGTCCAGCAGCTTCTGCATCTGGTCGTCGTCCATGGGCTCGGCGAAGCGGGCGTTGATGGCCTCGAATTCGGCCAGCAGGTCCACGATCTCCTGCACGCCCTCGCGCACGACCTCGATGACGGTCTTGTCCACGTTCACCAGGGGCTCCTGCTCCAGGTAGCCGATGGTGTAGCCGGGGGCGATGTCGGTCTTGCCCTCGAAGTCGGTGTCCACCCCGGCCAGGATCTTGAGCAGGGAGCTCTTGCCCGAGCCGTTCAGGCCGAGCACGCCGATCTTGGCGCCATAAAAGTAGGACAGGGAGATGTCCTTCAGGACGGGCCGCTGCTGGTGGTGCTTGCTGACCCGGTACATGGAATAGATGATCTTGTCAGGTGCGTCGCTCATGATGGTCATGCCTCGCCCGAAGGCGGGTTTGAGGTTGGCGGGCGGCGCGCCCGCGAGGCCCTTATACCTGAGGTCCGGGCGCAGTCAATGCCGGGGAAAAGGGGGCGCCGGGAGAAAAAACGGCGCGGGACTAGAACGGCAGGGCGCCGTGGTCGGCCAGGATCTTGATGCCGATGCCCAGCAGGACCACCCCGCCCAGGACCTCGGCCGCCCGGCCCACGCGCCTGGCGCGGGCCATGGTCCGCCCCAGGCGCATGCCCAGGGCGGTGAAGCCCAGGGCCACCGCGCCGATGACCAGGGCGGGCCACCAGACCGGGATGCCCAGCACCGACAGGGACAGGCCCACGGCCAGGGCGTCGATGCTCGTGGCCACCGAGAGCATGATCAGGGTCATGCCCCGGGTGGGGTCGCAGGTCGGGCGCCCGTCCTCGTGGTCGCGCAGGGCCTCGATGATCATCCTCGCGCCGATGTAGGCCAGCAGCGCGAAGGCCACCCAGTGGGCCCAGGCCTCCACCCAGTGGCGCACGGTTGCGCCCAGCAGCCAGCCGGTGATGGGCATGAGCGCCTGGAACAGCCCGAAATGCCACGCCAGGCGCAGGGTCTGGCGCAGGGTGGCGCAGCGCAGGGCCACGCCGGTGGCGATGGCCACGGCGAAGGCGTCCATGGCCAGGGCGATGGCGGTGAGCAGCAGTTCCAGGGCTTGCACGGCGGCTGTCCGGGGTTGAGGGTGGGCGGGAAGGTGGTTCTAGCCGCCCCGGCGGGGCTTGTCCACCCCGGGGCGGAGCGGGAAATGCCCTGTTTTGGTTTTGCCTTCCCCTGGCGGGGCGAAGCTGCTACCTTCATGGTAGGACTCTCCCCGGTTTTCAACCGGGCCGTGGCGCGCGGAGGCTGTGAGCCCCCGCGCCCCGGCCCGCAATGTCCAGGAGGACGACCATGACCAGGAAGCACAAGACGCTCACAGGCGCCTTCGGCAGGCCGGTTGCCAACGACCTGAACTCCAAGACCGCCGGGCCCAGGGGCCCGGTGCTGATGCAGGACGTGCACCTGTTGGAAAAACTCGCCCACTTCGACCGCGAGCGCATCCCCGAGCGCGTGGTTCACGCCAAGGGCGCCGGGGCCTACGGCCACTTCGAGGTCACCGCCGACGTGACGCCCTATACCCGGGCGGCGTTCCTGTCCCGGGTGGGCAAGCGCACCGAGGTCTTTGCGCGCTTCTCCACCGTGGGCGGCGAGAAGGGCTCCGCCGACGCCGAGCGCGACCCGCGCGGCTTCGCCGTGAAGTTCTACACCGAGGAGGGCAACTACGACATGGTGGGCAACAACACCCCCGTGTTCTTCATCCGCGACCCCCTCAAGTTCCCGGACTTCATCCATACCCAAAAGCGCAATCCGCGCACCAACCTCAAGGATCCCGACATGTTCTGGGATTTCCTGTCCCTGACGCCGGAATCCATCCACCAGGTGACCATCCTGTTCTCCGACCGGGGCACCCCGGCCACCTACCGGCATATGAACGGCTATTCCAGCCACACCTACCGCTGGTACAACGCCAGGGGCGAGACGTTCTGGGTCCAGTACCATTTCAAGACCGACCAGGGCATCCGCAACCTGACGGGCCCCCAGGCCCGCGAGATGTGCGCCGTCGATCCCGACCACGCCACCCGCGACCTCTTCGAGGCCATCGAGCGCGGGGACCATCCGTCCTGGACCCTGGAGATGCAGATCCTGACCCCCGGGCAGGCCCGCGACCTGCGCTGGGACGTGTTCGACATCACCAAGGTCTGGCCCCACGGCGAGGTGCCGCCCATGACCGTGGGCAAGCTGGTCCTCGACCGCAACCCGGTGAACTACTTCGCCGAGGTGGAGCAGGCGGCCTTCAATCCCAGCAGCTTCGTGCCCGGCATCGGCCCCTCGCCGGACAAGATGCTCCAGGGCCGCCTGTTCTCGTACCACGACACCCACCTGCACCGCCTGGGCCCCAACTACCACCTGATCCCGGTCAACGCGCCCAAGGCCGCGCCCGAGGCCAGCTACCAGCGCGACGGCTTCATGCGCACCGACGACGGCGGCGGCGCAGGCCCGAACTACTGGCCCAACAGCTTCGGCGCCCCGGGGCCCGACCCGGCCGTGGCCGAGCCGCCCCTGCCCATCGAGGGCCCGGCTGCGCGCCACGCCTACGAGCTTGTGGACGACGATTTCGTCCAGGCCGGTGCGCTTTATTCCAAGGTTATGACCGAGGCGGACCGCGTCAGCCTCGTGGCCAACATCGTCGGGCACCTGGGCGGCGCCTGCAAGCGCCTGCAACTGCGCCAGGCCGCGCTGTTCCTCAAGGCCAACGAGGACTATGGCGCCCGCGTGGCCAGGGGCCTGGGCCTGGACCTGGCCCAGGTGCGCGCGCTGGCGGCCATGACCCAGGAGGAGCGGGTGGCCGCCACGGCGCCCTGATCCCGTCCTTCCGCGCCCGGCGACGGGCCGGACATCGTCGAGGCCGGACCCCGGGCGCGGGGTCCGGCCCTTTCGCGTCCTGGCGCCCGGGGGCTCCGCTCCCGGCACCGGGGGGAGGGGCTTCCCGCGCCCTCCGGTCCGCAGGGGGCGGTTTTCCCGCGCCCCCTGGCGCCGGGGCGGGCGAAAATTTTCCCCGGGCGGACGGTAGCTTTTAATTGAAAATGATTGTAGGACTCAATCTCATCTTTCGGGTTGCCCAAGAAGGAGGCAGGAGAATGCAGATGCGAACC
>NZ_JALNWM010000075.1 GCF_023230885.1 Desulfocurvus sp.
ACCATGGTGGTGGTGACCCACGAGATGGGCTTCGCCCGCGAGGTGGCCGACCGCGTGGTGTTCATGGACTACGGGCGCATCGTCGAAACCGGAACCCCCGAACACTTCTTCACCAACCCGCGCCACGAGCGCACCCAGCTGTTCATGAAGCAGATCCTCTAGCCCGCGCGGCGCGAGGACGGACGAGGCCCGGGGGCCCGGGGGCGAAGCGGCTCCCGGGCCCCCGGGCCGTTTGGGGCCGGGCCGGGGCGGAATCAGCCCCGGGAGCGCGGGGGCTGGCGCGCCGTGCGCCGCAGCAGTTCCAGATGCCGGGGCAGCAGGGTGCGCAGGTCGTAGCGCTCCAGGGCCGTCTGCCGCGCGGCGGCGCCCAGGCGCGCGGCCAGGGCCCGGTCGTCCAGCAGGGTGCAGATGGCCTCGGCGAAGGCCGCGGGCCGGAAGAAATCGCACAGCAGGGCGCTTTGCCCGTGGGTCACGGCCTCGCGCACGGGCTCGGTGTCCGAGGCCACCAGGGCGCAGCCGCAGGACATGGCCTCGACGAACGACCACGAGAGCACGAAGGGCCGCGTGAGGTAGACGTGGACGCTGGAGGCCCGCAGCAGGTCGCGATACTGGCCGTAGGGCAGCGAGCCGGTGAAGTGCAGGCGCTGGAGGTCCAGGTCCAGCACCTCCAGCATGTGCTCCTTCCAGCTCTTGCCGTCCTCGCGCGGGGAGCCGTAGCACACGCGCTCGGACCCGGCCACCACCACATGGGCCCGGGGCCGGAGCGCCAGCACCCGGGCCGCCGCCTCCATGAACTGCGGAAAGCCCCGGTAAGGCTCCATGCCCCGGCCCACGAAGGTCACGATCTCCTCCACGCCCGTCAGGTCCGCCCCGGGCAGGTCCAGGCCGGGGGCGGCCCCGGGGGCGGGGCTGAAGAACGTCGTGTCCACCCCGTCGTGGAGCACCTCGATCTTGGGCCGGAAGGCGTCGGGGAACTGCGCGCGCTGCCAGGCCGTGGGCGACAGGCCCTGGTCGCAGGCCCACAGGTCGTTGAAGATGACCGCGTTGCGCGTGCGCATGAGCTTGGGCGGCTCGTAGCCCTCCCCGGCGCCGGGGGCCAGCCCGAAGCGCGCGTCGGCGCCCTCGGGGTCGTAGAACCATTCGAAATAGCACATCAGCGGCACGTCGGGCCACACGTCCTTCAGGTACAGCGTGCTGCCCCAGCCGGAGTTGCCGTAGATCACGTCGGGGGTGAAGCCGCGGGTCTTCAGGTCGTGTGCCACACGGTGCAGGGCCTCGCCCTGGAGCACGGCGTCCTGGAGGGGTTCGAGCAGGCGATGGGGCTTCAGGCCCTCGGGGGGCCGGGGCTCGTAGCGCAGCTTGCTGACCCCCGGGATGCGCCATTCGTTGCGCGCGATGCGGGTGGCGAAGACCACCACGTTCTCCTGGCGCGCGCCCAGGGCCGCCGCGACGTGGCGCAACTGTCCGGGAAAATTGGGGTGCGTCAGCAGGACCTTCATCCTAGCGCTCCTGAAGGGCCTCGCCCAGGGACCCCAGGAAGGGGTCGAGCAGATATTGCAGCACCGTGCGCCGCCCGGTGTGGATGGCCGCCACCACCAGCATGCCCGGGATCAGCCGGTACTCGAAATCGCCGTGGCGAAAGCCGTCGCCCTCGGTCTCGATGCGCACGGAGTAGTAGGTCGCGCCGTCGGGGGTCACGAAGGTGTCGGGGCTGACGTGGACCACGCGACCCTCCAGGCGCCCGAAGCGCGCGGAGTCGTGCGAGGCCAGGCGGACCATCGCCCGCTGCCCGGGCTGCACATAGCCGATGTCCGAGATGGGCAGATGGGCCTCCACCACCAGGCGGTCCGACGAGGGCACCACGTCCACCAGGGTCTCCCCGGCCTGAACCACGCCGCCCACGGTGACGAAATGCAGCTTCTTGACCACGCCGTCCACGGGCGAGCGGATCACCGTGCGCTGAAGGCTGTCCTCGAACTTGCGCATGCGCTGGGAGAACTCCTCCAGCTCCTGGCGCTTCTTGAGCAGCTCCTCGCGGGCGTCCTCGCGGAAGGCGGCCTCGGTCTTGCGCAGCTTTTCCCGGGCCTCGGCCAGGGCCGAGCGCGCGCGCGGCAGCCCGGCGCGGTCCTGCTCGATGGCCGAGACGAGCTGCGATTCCTCGCGCTTGAAGGCCAGGTGCTTGTACTGGGTGGTCAGCTGCTCGCGCAGCAGCTCCTCGCTGATGGCGATCTGCTCGCGCACCAGGCGCAGGCCCTCCTGGTTGTTGCGCAGCCGGGCCTCGATCTCCACGATGTCCTGCCCGCGCTGGACCACCGTTTCGCGCAGCACGGCCAGTTCGCTGCCCAGCCGGGCCACGTTGGCCTCGAAGAGCTCACGGTTCTGGGCCACCAGGGCCGGATGCTCGCGGGCCAGGTCCTCGGGAAAGGCCGGGGTTTCCAGCCCGCCCGCCAGGGCGTCCAGCCGGGCCACCTCGGCCCGCAGGGCGGTCATGCGCACGCCAAGCTCCTCCACGCTGGAGCCCGAGAAGGTCTCCTCCAGTTCCACCAGGGCCTGCCCGGCGCGGACCTCGTCGCCCTCGCGCACGTTGATGGCCCGGATGATGCCGCCTTCCAGGTGCTGCACGCTCTTGACCTTGGTGCTGGGGATGACCTCGCCCGCAGCGGTGCTGACGATGTCCAGCCGTCCCACGGCGGCCCACAGCAACATCGAGGCCATGAGGGCCACCGTGAGCCACAGCAGCACCCGCGCGCCACGGGCGGCCTCGGGGCCGTGGGGGTCGGCGGCGGGCTGGGCAGGCCCGGTGCACAGGGGGGCGCCGTCAGGGGCGGGCATGGCGGGTATCCTCCGCTCCCGGGGCCGCGGCGGTCGGCGCGGGCGCGCCGGCCCGCACGGCGGGCACGGGCTTGGTGTTCAGGTCGATGAAAACATCCGCATGGGCGAAGGGCGCCGGATCGTGGGCCAGCACCACCACCGTGGCCCCTGCGGCGCGCATTTCCTCCAGGGCCGAGCGTACCGCCCGGGCGCCGTCGTCGTCCAGGCCCTCGAAGGGCTCGTCGAAAATCGCCAGCCGCCCGCCGGTTCCCAGGGCCCGGGCCAGGGCCAGCCGCCTGCGCACCCCCAGGGGCAGCGTGCGCAAGGCGTCGTCCAGGGGCGCGTCGGCCCCGCCGGGCAGCCCGCGCAGGGCCCGCTCCAGGTCCGCCCGGCGCGCCAGGGTCTCGAAGTCCGGCTCCGCCGCCCCGCCAGGGGGCAGCACGTTGTCGCGTACGGTGCCGCGCAGGAACTCGGGCTCCTGGGGCAGGTAGGCCAGCTGCCCGCGCCACCACGGCGGCGCCAGCTGGCGCAGGGTGATGCCGTCGGCCAGTATCTCGCCGCGCATGGGCTCCAGGAGCCCGGCCAGCAGCCGGGCCAGGGTCGTCTTGCCCGTGCCGTTATCGCCGTGGACCACCGCCAGGGCGCCCGGCTCCAGACGCAGGCTCAGGGACTCGAACAGCGGCCCGCTGCTGCCCGGGTGGGCAAAGGCCAGATCGCGCAGCTCCAGGCGGCCCGAAAACCGCCTGAGGGCCGTGCCGCGTTCCGACTCCAGGGGCAGGCGCAGGAACTCCCCGATCTCGCCCAGGGCCTGGGTGGCCCGGGCCAGGCGCTCCCCGGCCGCCACAAGGGCCCCCGCCTGACGCAAGGCATGGGAAACCAGGATGTTGCACACGATGAGCTGGGCCACACCCAGCCGCCCGTGGACGCACTCGTAGGCGCCCACGGCGAAAATCAGCACCCGGGCCAGGGTGCCCAGCAGGCCCTGGGCCGTCAGGGCGCGCAGACGCCGGGCCGTCAGGGCCATCCGCCGGGCGCCCAGGGCCTGGCAGGCGTCCGCCCACAGGCCGCCCAGGTGCCCGCCCGCGCGCAGCATGCGCACGGTATCCGCACCGTCCACGGCCTGCACGGCCAGGGCCCGGCAGTCGGCCTCGGCCCGATCGGCTTCACGGCCCAGGTCGCGCAGGGAGCCCTGCCCGGCCAGCCCCAAGGCCACGGCCGCAACGGCGAAGGCCAGCCCCAGCAGCCCCAGGACCGGGCTGAAGGCGAACACCGCCAGGGCGAACAGCAGGGCGAAGGGCGCGTCGAGCACGGCGCACAGGGTGGGCGGGGCGAAGGCCTCCTGCACCACCTGGACCACCCCCGCCAGCTCGCGGCGCCGTGCCTCGGGCACCCGGGCCAGGGCCTGGCCCCGGGCGCGCACCACCGTGGCGAACACGGCCTCGCCCAGGGCACGGTCCGGCCCGGCGCAAAGCTGCGCGGCCAGGGGCGTGCGCAGCTGCTGGAAGGCCGCCTGGAGCAGCAGGGCGATGCCCATGCCCGCCGCCAGGGTGTACAGCGTACCGTCGAAGCCCGACTCCACATATTGCCCGAGGATGAGCATGACGAAAAGCGGCGAGGCGAAGGCCAGCAGGTTCACCAGGGCCGTGGCCGCCAGCAGCCGCGCCGTGGCCAGGGGGGCCAGCCGCAGCCTGCGCAACAGCTCCCTCATGGCGCGCCCTCCCGTGCTGGCGCAGGCGCGCCCTGCGCCGGGGCCGCCGCGTCCAGGTCCAGAACCCGGGTGGCGCCCTTGACGATATGCGGATCGGTGCTGACCACCACGATGGTCCGGCCCTCGCGGACCATGACGTTCATGGCCTCGTACACGGCCTGGGCACCCCCGGCGTCCATGCCCGCCGTGGGCTCGTCCAGCAGGGCCAGGCGGCCCGGGGCGGCCAGGGCCCTGGCCAGGGCCAGCCGCTTGCGGATACCCACGGGCAGCGTGCGCCCGGCGTCGCGCACCGGGGTTTCCACGCCCTGGGCGCTGGTGTCCATGAACGGCCCGAGCCCCGCGCGGCGCACGATGTCCCCCAGGGCCCCGGGGCCGAGCTCCGGAGCGGCCAGCAGGATGTTCTCGCGCACCGTGCCGGGCAGAAAGAACGGTTCCTGGGGCAGCCAGGCGACCTGGGCCCGCCACCAGCCGGGGTCCAACCCGGCCAGGGGTCGGCCGTCGGCCAGGATCTCGCCCGCCGTGGGCCGCGCCAGCCCGGCCAGCAGGCGCAGCAGGGTGCTCTTGCCCGCACCGTTGCGCCCCCGCACCACCAGCACCCCGCCCGGAGGCAGGTCCAGCTCCAGCCCGGCGAACAGCGGCTGGCCGCCGAAACCGAAGGCCACGCCGCGCAGGGCCAGCCCGCCCGCGAAGGCTCCGGGGCGCTCCCCGGTCCGGGCCTCGCGCGGCAGGGCGTCCAGGGCCCGCAGCCGCTCCAGGGCCTGGGCGCCCCGGGCCCCGAGCTGTGCGGCCTGCACGCCGCCCGCCGCCCGCGCCAGGGCGTAGGAGCCCATGATCGACGCACCGATGAGCCCGGCCACGCTCAGGCTGCCCTGGACCGCCAGCTTGGCGCCCACCCCGTAGAGCGCGACGCGCACCAGCACCCCGGTGCCCAGGGCCAGGGCCTGGGTCCGGCCTGCGGCCTCGCGGCCCGCGTGCACCAGGCCCAGGACCCGGGCCTGGGCGGCGGAAAACAGCTCGCGGCAAGCCTCGCGGGCGCCAAAGGCGCGCACGGTGTCCGGCGCGGCCAGCCCCTGGGCCAGCGTGGCCCGGGCCTCGCCCCTGGCCCGGGCCAGGGCGCGGGCCTGCCCGCTGGTGGCCCGGATGCCCGCCCGGCCCGCCAGGGCCGTCGCCACGATGCCCAGGAGCACGATGCCCGCCAGGGGCGGGCTGAGAAAGAACACGCTGGCCGTGAACAGCAGGGCGAAGGGTGCGTCCAGCAGGGCGCAGGCGGCCTGGGCGTCGCACGCGGCGTGAACCTCGCCCAGGTCCGCGGCGGCCTGGGCCGCGTCCTCGCGCGCCACGGAGGCCAGGGCCAGGGCGTCCGCCCCGCCCAGGGCGGCGAAAACCCCGGCGGCCAGGGCCTGGTCGCGCTCCCGGCCCAGGCCCTGGGCCAGCACACGGCGCACCGAGGCCAGCAGCCATTGCAGGCCCACCGCCGCCAGGGCGCCCAGGGTCAGAAGCACGAGGGTGCCGTCCACCCCGTGGGCGATGTAGCGCCGCAACAGGATCATGGTGTAGACCGTATCGGCCAGGGCCAGCAGGTTCAGGCAGGCCGTGGCGACGGCCAGCTCCGCCAGCGGGCCGCGGCGCAGGAGCAGGCGGTACGGCAGTTCAGGCATGGAACCCGGCCCCGAAGGAAGAAGACCGGCGGACCCGCCACGGGGCCCGCCGGTCGGATCGACTGTAGGCGTCACGCGAAGGGATGCCTCCCGCAGGAGCTAGAGGAACAGGTCCAGTTCCAGCCGTCCCATGGCATAGAGCAGGTTGTAGGCTTCGATCATCTGGTCGTACTCCGCGCCCACGAGCTGGATCTGGGCGTTGTAGAAATCGGTCTCGGCGGCCAGAACGTCGAGCAGCGAACGGTTGCCCAGGGTGCGCTCCTTGCGCGCCAGCTCCAGGAAGCCTTCGAGGATGGAGGCCTGGCTGCGGAACCATTCGGCCCGCGCCCGGGCGGTCAGCAGATTCTGCCAGGCGGTGCGGATGCGCTCCTCGATGGTCCGCTCCATGTCCTTCAGGGAGTTCACGCCCGAGTCGCGGTCGCGGACGGCGGCCTCCACGGCCTGCATGTCGCCCCCGCCGTTCAGCAGGTTGTAGGTGTACTCCACGCCGAAGCGCTGTTCGAGCTGCACGGTGTCCTTCTGGCCCGCGTCGTTCTCCTTGCGCCAGTATTCCCAGAAGGCGTTGAAGGAGGGGTAGAACTTGGCGTTGGCCGAATCCAGGGCCGCCTCGGCCATTTGCACGGACTTCTGGGCCATGAGCAGCTCGGGGTTCTCGGTCCGGGCGATCTCGATGGCCTCGTCCAGGGAGGCCGGAATCCGCTCGTAGGGCACCAGGGGCGGCTCGAAGTCCAGGACATCGGCGTCGGAGACCTCGAAGCCGTAGACGGCCAGGAACCGGCTCTTGGCGTTGGCCAGCTGGCCCTCGACGGCCACCTGGGTGCCCAGGGCGCCGGAAAGCTTGTACTTGGCCTGGAGCACGTCGGACGACAGGCCCGCGCCCTTCTCCACCAGCACTTCCTCGATGCCTGACTGCTTCTTGAAGCTCTCCACGGACTGCATGGCGTAGCCCAGGGTGCGCACATGCTTGAGCAGGTTCACATAGGAGGTGACGCCCTCCAGGAGCAGGGCCTGGCGGATGAGCACCTTGCGCTGCTCGGCCTGCTCCGCCGTGGCGCCCATCTGGGCGATGACGCTGTCGGTCTTGCCGAAGTCGTAGAGCAGCTGGGTGCCGCGCAGCTTCTGGATGTTGCGGTAGTTGTTCCGCAGGGCCTGCTTGTTGGTGTCGTAGAATTCCTGGCTGAAGTCGCCCACGAGATCGAGCTTGGGATACCAGCCCGACTCGGCCTGGCGCTGGCGGAAGGCGGCGGCGTCCTGGGCCTGGGTCGCGGCCTGGACGCGCTCATGGGTGGCCAGCATGTCGGGCAGCAGATCGGGCAGGCCGGCAGCCTGCGCCCCAACCGGAAACGCGGAAAAAACCAATGCCGCCAGCGCGGCGCACAAGATACCTTTCCTCACGGCGAGCCCTCCGGACGTGGATCTGTCATGTTGCAACACTGGATACATTCTCTATAACGCCAAGATCGTTGTTGATGCAACAAGGAAAACTCGGGCTTTCCCTCGGGCGGATGCGGCCAATGCATCCACCGGACAGCGCGACGCGAAAAGCCCTGAGCCTGGCCGCTTTCCGCTCCGTCCCCCGCCGTCCTCAGGGGCCAAGCATCGCCGCGCCGTGGTAGGCGGCGCCCCACAGGCCGCTGTCCTGGGCGGTGTTCAGGCGCACGGGCACCGCCGCCAGGAAATCGGCGTGGGTATCGCTGGCCAGAAACTCCGCGGCGAAGGCCGGGTCGGCCAGCAGGGCGGGGTTGCGCGCCGCCACGCCGCCGCAGACCACAAGCCCGCCCAGGGCCGCCGTCCGCAGCACATGGTCGCGGCAGGCCCGGCCCAGGAAGCGCGCGGCCCAGCGCAGGGTGCGCGGGTGCCGGTCCAGCCGCCCGGCCACCTGGGCCGGGGCCAGCTCCTCGCCGCTCAGGAAGGCGTGCACCGCAGCCAGCCCCGGGCCGGAGACGACCATGTCCCCCACCACCCGGCTCCGCCCGCCGCGCGCCAGCAGGAACCGCTGGAAGGCGAACTCCTCCTCGCCCTGGAAGGGGAACAGGGCGTGGCCGCCCTCCGAGGCCAGGGCCACATGCCCGCCCCGGCCGTCGGGCGCCAGGAGCGCCTGGCCCATGCCCGTGCCGGGCCCGAGCACGGCCACGGGGCCCCCCTGCCCCGGCGCCGACCCCGGCGCCCCGGGCAGCACGGGAACGGCCGTATCCATGACCCCGGTGAGCACGGCCCAGGCCTGGGCCTGGAAATCGTTGAGCAGCACCACGCGCCCCAGGCCCAGGGCCCCGGGGTCGGACACGTCGATGCTCCAGGGCAGGTTGGGCGGGGCGCAAAACACGCCGTCGCGCACCGGGCCGGGCACGGCCAGGGCCACCGCGTCGGCCCGGGCGGGGTCCAGGGCCGGTTCGGCCCGGCGCAGGGCGTCCAGCAGCCCGGCCAGGGATCCGGCCCCGGCGGAATCCAGCCACAGGGAACGGCCCGGGGCCAGCCCTGCGGGGCCGTGCGTGAAGGCGGCGAACCGCGCGTGGGTGGCGCCGATGTCGGCGGCGAGGATGGTCGTCATGGCTTTGTGGATAGCATACAAAACGCGGCCCGGGGAGCCCCGGGCCGCGATGTTTCCGCCGGGCCTCAGTCCTCCGGCCGGACGGGGGCCGACTGGGCGAAGGGCAGCAGGGCCTGGACCATCCAGGCCTCGCGCTCGCCGGGGTTGGGCTCCAGCACCACCAGCACCCCCCGGCCGAAGCCGGCCAGCAGGTCGCGCTCCGGCCCCGAGGGCGGCAGGGCGCGGCCCTGGGCGTCGACCACCACGGCCATGCGCAGCTCCAGATCCCCGGCGCCCACGGCCCGGGCCACCGCGCCCTCCAGGGCCGTGACGCCGATACCCTCGCGCGGGCCCTCCACCGAGGCCGCCGCGTAGACCTCGCCCGAGCGGGTCAGCACCGCCGCCGCCCGGGGCGTTCCCGTGCGCGGGGCGTAGGCCGTGGGCAGCTCGGCGGCGGCCTTGGCGGCCAGGTCGGCCATATCCTGGGTGCTCGGCTCGGGCACGAACCATTTGCGGTAGATGCGGTCGTATTCGCCGTCGGCCATGATCCGCTTCAGGCCCCGGTCCACGAGGTCGCGCAGGCCCGTTTCGCCCTTGTAGAGGGCGAAGTAGAGCTGCTCCCTGTGCATGGCCGGGCCGACGACCACCAGGTTCCGCAGGTCGCGGCGGGCGATGATGTCCCAGGCGAGCTTGTCGGCGCCCAGGTATGCCTGGGCGTCACCGGCCTGCACGGCCAGGATGGCCTTCTCGTCGTCGTCGTACAGCCGGACCTTGACGCCCCCGAAGGCCTGCAACAGGCCCTGGGTCACGGAATCGCGCCGGGTGGCGACGGTCTGTCCGCGCAGCTGGTCCACGCTGCGCACCAGCGAGGCGCGGTTGACGAAAAACTTGAGCCCCAGCTCCACCGTGGGCGTGGAGGGATAGATGAAGAGCTTGTCGCGCAGGTCCGTGCGCGTGATGCCCGGGGCGATGTGCACCACGCCGCTGGCCAGCTCGGCCTGGCCCTGCTCCCAGCTGCGCATGGGCTTGAATTCGAGCCCCAGGCCCGAACCCTTGAGCGCCGCCTCCAGGATTTCCACCTCGAAGCCCGTGGGCTGCTGGTTGCGCACGAAGGAAAAGGGGATGAACGCGCGGTCGAAGGCGCAGATCTTCTTCTCGGCGGCCCGCACCCCGCAGGGCGCCGCCAGGGCCAGGGCGGCCAGGGCCAGAAGGACGGTCGCTGTACGTTTCATGGTCGGCTCCGGCGACGGCGGGAGCCAGTCCCGCCGGTCGTTCTCCACATCTTGTCGGCGCTGGGGCCGCGATCTTTAGCCCCGGGCCAAGGCTACCACGATCCCCCGCGCGCCGGAAGCGCCCAATCGCCTTGACAGCCGCCCCTGCCGCGACCACATTGTGGGACGGAGGAACACCGTGACCGACGACTTCGCCAACAATCCCTTCAAGGCCCTGAAAAGCGCCGGGCTGAAGCTCAAGGACGCCGACGCCAAGGACGAAAAGGCGGGCGGAGCCCGCAAGGTCGCCCGCAGGGGCAGCCCCGCCCCGGCGCCCGCGCCGCCCAAGGCCCAGGCTCCCGCCCCGGGTTCCCCGGGCGCGCCGGACGCATTCCGGACCGAGGACGCCCTGTTCCTGCGGGCCATGGGCGCCGTGGGCCGCAAGGCCCAGGCCCCGCCCCCCGACGCGCGGCCCAGGCCCCGGGACGAGCGGCCCTTCGGCGACCTGCTCGAAGAGCACGAACAACGCGAAGCCGCCGGAGCCAGGACCGGCACGCCCCCCGCCTCCGCCCCCGGGCCGCGCCCCTCCGGGCGCAAGGCCGCCCGGCCCCCGGCGCCGCCCGCCGCCCCCGCCGACCCGCAGGACGCCGCCCTGTTCCTGGGCGCCGTGGGCGACGTGGACCGCCTGGACGGCGGCGGCGGACGCGACGTGCCCAAGGCCGTGGAGCCGCCCGCGCCCCAGGCCCCGGCCGCCCGGCCCGAGGCCCTGGCCCGCGAGCATCTGCGCCGCCTGGTGCGCGGGGAGGTCGACTTCCAGCTGGAGTTCACCGACGAATACCAGCACGGCCACGTCACCGGGCTGGACCCCAAAATTTTCAACAAGCTGCGGGCCGGGGCCTTCTCCGTGGAGGCCCACCAGGACCTGCACGGGCTCAATGCCGAGCAGGCCCTCTACGCCACGGTGGACTTCATCCGCCGCAATTACCTGCTGGGGCGGCGCACGCTGCTGCTGGTCACCGGGCGGGGCCGCAACTCGCCCGACGGGCGGGGGGTGCTGCGCGACGAGGTCCAGCTCTGGCTGACCCGCGAGCCCCTGCGCCGCGTGGTGCTGGCCTTCGTCACCGCCCAGCCCCGCGACGGCGGCCCGGGCGCCCTCTACGTCATGCTGCGCAAATACAGGAAATCCCTGGGCAAGGTCCAATGGGACCGCCTGCCCGCGGACTGGGACGCCTGAGCGCCGCGCAAAGCGACGCAGGCCGCGCCCGAAAGGGCGCGGCCTGCTTTTTCCTGAAGCCTCCGGGGCGGGATCAGCCCCGGCCCTCCAGTTCGGCGCGAACCTCCTGGGCTGCGGCGACCATGTTGCGCAGGGACTCGACGGTCTCGGGCCAGGCCCGGGTCTTGAGCCCGCAATCGGGGTTGACCCACAGCCGCGAGGCCGGGATCAGCGCCAGGGCCGCGCGCAGCAGGCCGACCATCTCCTCGCGCGGGGGCACGCGCGGGCTATGGATATCGTAGATCCCGGGGCCCACGGCGTTGGGGTAGTCGAATTCCCGGAAGGCCTGGAGCAGCTCCATGCCGCTGCGGCTGGACTCGATGCTGATGACATCGGCGTCCATGGCGGCGATGGCCGGGAGGATGTCGTTGAAGGAGCTGTAGCACATGTGGCTGTGGATCTGGGTGGCGTCGTCCACGCCCGAGGTGGCCAGCCGGAAGCATTCCACGGCCCAGCGCAGGTACTCCCCGCGCTCGGCCTCGGCCAGGGGCATGCCCTCGCGGAAGGCGGCCTCGTCGATCTGGATGATGCGCACCCCGGCGGCCTCCAGGTCGCGCACCTCGTCGCGCACGGCCAGGGCCAGCTGGCGGCAGACCTCGGCGCGCGGCAGGTCGTCGCGCACAAAGCTCCAGCACAGGATGGTCACCGGCCCGGTGAGCATGCCCTTCATGGGCCGCTCGGTCAGGGACTGGGCGTAGGTGATCCACGAAACGGTCATCGGCCCCGGGCGGCTCACGTCGCCGCAGATCACCGGCGGCTTGACGCAGCGGCTGCCGTAGCTCTGCACCCAGCCGTTGCCCGTGAAGCGGAAGCCCGCCAGCTGCTGGCCGAAGTACTCCACCATGTCGTTGCGCTCGGCCTCGCCGTGGACGAGCACATCCAGGCCCAGCTCCTCCTGGATGCGCACCACCCGGGCAATCTCCTCCTTGAGGAATGCCTCGTAGTCCGCCCCGGTGACGGCGCCCTCGCGCAGCAGCCTGCGCTGGCGGCGGATCTCGGCGGTCTGCGGGAAGGAGCCGATGGTGGTGGTGGGCAGCGCGGGCAGGTCCAGCCAGCCCTGGGCCACACTGCGCTCGGCGTAGGGCCGGGCGCGGCGCAGCATGGCCTCGTCCACCTCCGCGCAGCGCCTGCGCACCTGCGGGTCGCGGGTCAGGGGGCTTTGGCGCCGCGAGGCCACGGCCTGGTCGCTGGCGGCCAGGTCCCCGGCGCGGTCGCGCCCCTCCAGCAGGTCGCCCAGGGCGCCCAGCTCGGCGCATTTCTGCGTGGCGAAGGCCATCCAGCCCCTGACCTCGGGGTCCAGGGCCGTTTCGGCCTCCAGGTCGACGGGCACATGCAGCAGGGAGCACGACGAGGCGACCATCAGCCTGTCGGGGCCGATGCGCCGGGCCATGTCCTCCAGCAGACCGACGGCCCGGCGCAGGTCCGTGCGCCAGATGCCGCGCCCGTCCACCACGCCAGCCGAGAGGGTCATGCCCCCGGGCAGCCCGTCGAGCAGCGCGGGCAGGCCCTGCGCGCCGCGCACCAGGTCCACATGCAGCCCCCGGCAGCCCGAGGCCAGGGCCAGTTCCAGACCCCGGGCGCCCAGGGCGCCGAAGTAGGTCGCCAGCAGCAGCCCGCTGTCGGCCACGGCGCCGTTCAGGGCCGCATAGGCCCGCGGGAAGGCCGCCCGGGCCTGGGCGGACAGGTCCGTGCACAGCACGGGCTCGTCCACCTGGATCCACGGGCACAGGCCGTCAAGCTCGCCCAGCAGGGCCGCGTAGGCGTCCAGCACCTCGTCCAGCCGCCCCCAGGGGTCCTGGCCGTCGACGCCCTTGGCCAGGGCCAGGAAGGTCACCGGCCCCAGGAGCACCGCCTTGGGCCGGTGGCCGTGCTCCAGGGCCAGGCGCACGTCGTCCGCCAGGGCCCGCGAGGCCAGCCCCAGGCGCTGGCCGGGCTCCAGCTCGGGCACGATGTAGTGGTAGTTGGTGTCGAACCATTTGGTCATTTCCATGGCCGCGACGCCGCGCGCGGCGTCGCCCCGGGCCATGCGGAAGGCCAGCTCCGGCCCGGCGCCGGGGTCGGCGTCGGCGAAGCGCCGGGGCACGGCCCCGAGCATGAGCGCGGTGTCCAGCACATGGTCGTAGAACGAGAAGTCGCCCACGGCGACCAGGGACAGCCCGGCCCGGCGCTGGATGTCCCAGTGGCGCAGGCGCAGCTCGCGGCCAGCGGCCGCCAGGCCCTCCGGGGACAGCTCGCCGCGCCAGCGGGCCTCCAGGGCCGCCTTGAGCTCGCGGCGCACGCCGATGCGGGGGAAACCGGGAATGTGCCTTTCCATCTGTCACTCCTTTCAGCAAAACGTTGATGAAAGGGAGCAACGACACTCGAAACGAAGACGCCACAAGGCGGGGCCGCCCCGGAAGAACTTCCGGGCGGCTGCGCATGTCTGTCCATATCGCGAGACAGTCGTGCTCCATGCACCCGGGGCGTCTCCTGGCTTCCGACCCCGTGGGGCCACGCTCTTCCCACGGCTTGGGCCGCAGTGGGCGTGGCGGGGTTTGCGTCGGTTACAGTGGCGCGTCCGCGACGGATTTGCACCGTCTTCCGTTTCCCGGGTGCGGGATCGATGGAGGCAGTCTAGTGTGCCCCGGGGTCCAGGGCAAGCGCGGAGTTGGGGGGGCCGGGGCTCAGCCCCGGCCCGGGGGGCGGCCCGGGGGCCTGCCGGACACCAGGGCCTGCACGCGGATGGCGTACTTGTCCATGCGCGCCAGCAGCGTG
>NZ_JALNWM010000076.1 GCF_023230885.1 Desulfocurvus sp.
CCCGGGGTCTATGTGGAGCGGACAGACTACAAGATCGAACTGCTGCTGTGGGAAAAATAGCGACGCGGCAAAGCGGCAAAGCGGCAGGGCCGCAGGGTGGTAGGGCGGCAAGGCCGCAGGCCGGTAGGGCAGTGGGGCGGCAGGGCAGTATGGCCGCAGGCCAGTAAGGCAGTAGGGCCGCAGGGCGGACCCGCCAGCGCCGCCGCGTCCGTGAATCAGCCTCGCCTTCCGTCCCCCGGCTGCGCGCCTGGACGGGCCCATTCCAGGTGCGTCATTTTCTCATCTTGCGTGACCGGGTGCCCCGCCCGCCGGGCCGCGCGCCTGTCCACCGGCCAGCCAGACGAAAGCAACGGGTTGCGGATACGGTCCGCAACCCGTTGAAATTTTGGCGCGCCAGCCAGGATTCGAACCCGGGGCCGTCGGCTTAGAAGGCCGATGCTCTATCCGACTGAGCTACTGGCGCGCGCTGGGGGATGCGTCTTATATGCCACGACGCGCCGGGCGGTCAAGGGAAGGGGCCGGAGCCGGGGCCGGGCCTGGGGCGAGTGGTGCTGTGCAGACGGGGGGCGGAGGTCGCCGGTAGGGGCTGAGCGCGGCCCGAGGCGCGAGCGCGGGCGGCGGCCCGGAGCGCGGAATTGGCGGGGGGCGAGCGAGGCGCGGCGCGGGTGGAGAGGCTTGCCATGTGCTGTTCGTGCACCCACGCGGCCCGGGCCCGGGCGCGGGGGGCACCCGGCCCCGGGAGCGACCCGGGCCGGGGGCTGGCGGCGGCTGGCGGGGCGCGGGGGAACGTGGTATTGCCCCGGGCCATCGGAGGAATCATGTCCGCCAGACCCGTGTCCAAGACCCCGGCCAAGTCCGCATCCGCTCCGGCCAAGGCCGCGCCCGCCCCGCCTTCCTTGCAGGCTCCGGCCGACGACGCCCGGGTGGCCGCTTCGGGTGATTCCGCACAGACCCTGGCCGACGTCACGCTGGCGCCTGCTGCGGGCACTTCCGCACCCGCCTTGGGCTCGTCCGCTTCCGCTTCGCCCATTGCGCAGGCCCTGGCGCCCGCCGTCGCCCCTGCGCATGGCCCGGGCGCCCCTGCGTCCGCCTCGGGCAGCGGCCCGGCCGGGGCGGCGCCCGCCGCCTCCGCGCCCCCGGTGCCCCTGGCCTGTTTTGCGGACCTTGCCGCCCATCTGGACGCCCGGGGGCTGTTCCACATGGATTTCGGCCTGGGGCGGATGCGCGCGGCCCTGGCGGCCCTGGGGCTGGCGGAGCGGACGGGACGCCCGGCGGCGGCGCCGGGCGCCGGGGCGGGCCCGCGCCCTGCGGCCGTGCAGGTGGTGGGCACCAACGGCAAGGGCTCGGTGTCGCTCATGCTGGCCGGGATCATGCGCGCCCACGGGCTGCGCGCGGGGCTGTACTCCTCGCCGCATTTCGTGGACGTGCGCGAGCGGGTGCTGGTGGACGGGCGCAAGCTGGACCAGGCGGCCTGGACGGAGCTGGGCAACGCCGTGCTGGCCACTTCCGGCGGGCCGGAGCTGACTTATTTCGAGTGCGTCACGGCCATCGCGGCCCTGGGGTTCGTCCGCGCGGGGTGCGACGCCGCGGTGCTCGAAGCGGGCCTCGGCGGCGCCCACGACGCCACCACGGCCCTGGACGCGGACCTGACGGTCTTCACGGCCCTGGGGCTGGATCACATGGCCGTGCTCGGCCCGACCCTGGAGGACATCGCCCGGGACAAGGCCGGGGCCATGCGCCCGGGGGTGCCCGCCGTCAGCGGGCCGCAGCCGCCCGAGGCCCTGGCCGTGCTGCGCGCCCGGGCCCGCGAGATCGGCGCGCCGTTCATGACCGTCGACGAGGTCCCGGGGCTGCCCGCCGCGGCTCCGGCCCCGGCCATGGCCGGGGAGCACCAGCGCGAGAACGCGGCCCTGGCCCTGGCGGCCTGGACGGTGCTGGCCCGCTCCCGGGGCTGGGCGTCGGACCCCGCCGCCTGCGCCCGGGCGGTGGGCGCGGCGCGCCTGCCGGGGCGGCTCCAGCGCGTGCCCGGCGGCCCCGGGCGTGCGGAGCTCTGGCTGGACGGCGCGCACAACGTGCCCGCCCTGGAGCGCCTGGCCCGGGCCGTGGGGCGCGCCGTGCCCCGCCCCGGAGCCGTGATCTTCGCCTGCATGGCCGACAAGGACCTGGCGCGCATGGCGCCCCTGGTGGCCGGACTGACCGACGGGCCCCTGTGGCTGCCCGCCCTGCCGGGGGTTTCCCGCGCCCTGGCCCCCGGGGCCTGCGCCGCCGCCCTGGGGCCACGCGCCGTGCCCCTGCCGGGGCTGGAACAGGCCCTGGAGCTGGCCGACGGCCTTGGGGGCCGCGCGGGCGCCCCGGGGCCGGTGCTCGTCTGCGGATCGCTGTATCTTCTGGGCGCCTTTTTCGCCCTGCGGCCCGAGGCCCTGGGCAGCCCGGGCCCGGACCTGCCCCT
Organism: Desulfocurvus sp.; assembly: GCF_023230885.1. GTDB lineage: Bacteria > Desulfobacterota > Desulfovibrionia > Desulfovibrionales > Desulfovibrionaceae > Desulfocurvus. Next base: position 2,450 of record NZ_JALNWM010000076.1, read on the forward strand.
GCCCCTGCCCCGCACCCCGGGCGCCTGAGCCCTGGGGAGGCCCCGCGCGCGTCTTTCGGCCCGGCCCCGCGCGCCGGGAGGGCGCCCGGGCTTGCGGGGCGGGCCCGGGCAGGGTAGCATCCCCGATGCGCCGAGGCCCGCCGCGTGGCGGCCCGGCGCCCCGCGCACCCGAGCAACAGGACAAGGCCGATGCACGAACTTTTCCGCCGCCTGCCGAGCATGGACGCCGCCCTGGCCGAGCTGACCGCCGCCCCGGACCTGGCGGCCCTGCCGCGCCCGCTGCTGCGCGAGGCGGTCACGGCTTTTCTGGATTCCCTGCGTCGCGACATCCGCGAGGGCCGCGTGGCCGACGCCGCCGCCCTGGAGCTGGCGGTCCTGCGCCCGGCCCTGGCGGCCTTTGCCCGCGCGGCCTGCCGCCCGCATTTCCGCCGCGTGCTCAACGCCACGGGGGTGGTGGTGCATACCAACCTCGGCCGCTCCATCCTGGCCCCCGAGGCCATGACCGCCGTGGCCGACGCCTGCGCGCGCTACTCCAACCTGGAGTTCTCCCTGGCCACGGGCGAGCGCGGCAGCCGCTACAGCCATGTGGAGGCCCTGCTGGCGCGCCTGACGGGCGCCGAGGCCGCCCTGGTGGTCAACAACAACGCCGCCGCCGTGATGCTCGTGCTGGACACCCTGGCCAAGGGCCGCGAGGTGGTCGTCTCGCGCGGGCAGTTGGTGGAGATCGGCGGTTCCTTTCGCATCCCCGATGTCATGGCCCGCTCGGGGGCCGTCCTGGTGGAGGTCGGCGCAACCAACCGCACCCACCCGCGCGACTACGAGGACGCCATCACCGAAAACACCGCCGCGCTGCTCAAGGTCCACTGCTCCAACTACCGCATGATCGGCTTCACCAGCGAGGTGGGCGCGCGGGAGCTGGTGGAGATCGGCGCGCGCCACAATCTGCCCGTGGTCGAGGACCTGGGCAGCGGCAGCCTGGCCGAGCTGGGCGGCGGGCCCCTTGGCGAACCCACGGTGCAGCAGGCCGTGGCCGCCGGGCTGGACGTGGTGACCTTCTCGGGCGACAAGGTCCTGGGCGGGCCCCAGGCCGGGATCATCGTCGGCCGCGAGGGCTGGATCACGCGGCTCAAGAAGAACCCCCTGAACCGCGCCCTGCGCATCGACAAGATGACCCTCGCGGCCCTGGAGGCCACCTTGCGGCTCTACCTGGAGCCCGAGGCGGCCCTGCGCCGCGTGCCGACCCTGCGCATGATCACCGCCACGCCCCAGGAGCTGCGCGTGCGGGCCGGGCGGCTGGCGCGCCGCCTGCGCCGCGACCTGGGCGCGGCGGCGGAGGTGGGCCTTGCGCCGGGCATGTCGCGCGTGGGCGGCGGCGCCTTCCCCGAGCGCGATCTGGCCACGACCCTGGTCACGGTGGCCGCTGCCGACGGCACCGGCGCCGAGGAGCTGCGCCGCAGGCTGCTGGGCACGGACCCGCCCCTGGTGGGCCGCACCCAGGACGACCGCTTCTGCCTCGACCCGCGCACCCTGGGCGACGACGAGATTTCCCTGGTGGCCGCCGCCCTGCGGCAGGCCCTGGTTCCCTAGCTGACTGGTGAAAGAAGCGAACTTCGCAGGCCGTTCAAGGATGGCGAGAAGCAGGGAAGCGGAAAAAACCGGAACGCGCGGAGTGCCTCGCATGCGCGGAGGTTCCGGCTTTTTCGCTGACGCGGCGGATCGCCGTTTCGGGGCGGCCTGCCAGCAGACGACCCCCAAGGAGACCCCATGTCCGAGAAGAAGACCGACCTGACATACGAAACCCGCAACTGCTGGGACGTGTACGCCGCGCCCAAGGACCGCAAGGCCATGGACGCCCTGGCCGCCCGTTACCTGGAGTTCCTCTCCGCCTGCAAGACCGAGCGCGAGACCATCGAATATGTGCGCGCCCAGGTGCAGAAGGCCGGATTCAAGGACGACCTGGGCCACGACAAGGTCTGGCGCGACATGCGCGGCAAGACCATGTTCCTGGCCCGGCGCGGCAAGCGGCCCCTGTCCGCCGGCGTGCGCCTGGTGGGCGCCCACGCCGACGCCCCGCGTCTGGACCTCAAGCAGCACCCGCTCTACGAGGAATGCGGCGTGGGCCTGGCCAAGACGCACTACTACGGCGGCATCCGCAAGCACCAGTGGTTCGCCCGGCCCCTGGCCCTGCACGGGGTGGTGGTGCGCGCCGACGGCCAGGCCGTGGCGGTCAACATCGGCGAGGACGCGGGCGACCCGGTGTTCACCGTGCTCGACCTTTTGCCGCACCTGGCCTACGGGCAGATGGAAAAGACCGTGGCCAACGCCTTCGAGGCCGAGAAGCTGAACATCGTCTTCGGCCACGAGCCCCGGGCCAGGAAGGCCGCCAAGGGCAAGGACGGCGCCGCGGCCGACGAGAAGAACCGCGTCAAGGGCCGCGTGCTGGACATGCTCAACGCCAAGTACGGGCTGGTGGAGGAGGACCTGTTCTCCGCCGAGTTGCAGATCGTTCCGGCGGGCCCGGCGCGGCCCGTGGGGCTGGACGGCTCGCTCATCGGCGGCTACGGCCAGGACGACCGCATCTGCGTCTTCGCCGCCCTGGAGGCCCTGCTGACGGCCAAGGCCCCGGAGCATACCCAGGTTGTGCTGTTCTGGGACAAGGAGGAGATCGGCTCCGAGGGCGCCACGGGCGCCAAGAGCCTGTTCTTCGAATACTGCATGGACGACCTGGCCCGGGCCTGGGAGCCCGGCGCGCGGCTGTCGGAGATATTCCTGAACACGCGCGCCGTGTCGGCGGACGTGCACGGCGCCCTGGACCCGGACTACCAGGACGTGCACGAGAAGCTGAACTCGTCGCTGCTCGGCCACGGCCCGGTGTTCTGCAAGTTCACCGGCCACCGCGGCAAGGTCGGCGCCAACGACGCCCACGCCGAATATGTGGGCTTCTTGCGCAACCTGCTGAACCGCGCCGGAATCCCCTGGCAGATGGCCGAGCTGGGCCGGGTGGACCTGGGCGGCGGCGGCACGGTGGCCAAGTATCTCGCGGCCTACGGCATGGACATCATCGACTTCGGCCCCGGCGTGCTCTCCATGCATTCGCCCTTCGAGATCAGCTCCAAGGCCGACCTCTACGCCACCACCCTGGCCTACCGCGAGTTCCTGCAAAGCTAGGGCGGGCTGGGACAGGACGACAACAGGGCGCGGCGTCGCAAGCGCCGCGCGGGCCAAGGACGCCCCCCGCCCCGGCGGGGGGCGTCGTCGTTTGCGCGGCGCCCCGGTCCGGCCCGCGGCAGCTCGGCCCCCGGCGGTGCGCCCCGCCCGCCGGAAACGTTTGCGAAGCGGCCAGGGCCGCCGCCCGGCTGGCGCCCGGGCAGGCCGCAGCCCCGCACAAGGGGGCGCCGTTTTGGGCGTTGACAAACGTATGGAGTCGATACAATATGCGGCTTATGGGCTCGATCGTTGAACAATACATGCTGCTCGTGGAAAGGATTTCGAACACGACCAGGGCACACAAGTCCTTTGGCACGGACGTGGACATCTACCGGAGCGAGATCCACGTCATCCAGCTGATCGGGGACCGGAAGGAGGTGTTCATTTCCGAAATCGCAAGGCTGATCGGCATAACCAAGGGAACGGTCTCGCAGATCGTGAACAGGCTGGAAGCCAAGGGTTTGGCGGTGAAATCCGTGGATGCGGACAACAACACCCGCCAGCTGGTCCAGCTGACGGCAAAGGGCATGGCCGCCTACGAGGCCCATGCCGACTACCACTTGCGGGAGCACCAGGAGATGGAGCGCTTCCTCGCTTCCCTGAGTGCCGAGAACCGGGAGGTTTTGGGGCGATTCCTCAGTCTGGCCTACGAGATGATTGAAGACCACTAGTGTTTTTTTTGTTTTAAACGTATGGACTCCATACAAAAGAAGGGACGATGAACAAGAGACAGGAAAATCTCATTGTCTGGGTCGCGGCGATGGTGCAATTCGTCAATATCGTTGATTTTATGATGGTCGTGCCCCTGGGGCCGGACATATCGAGGGATTTGCCCATCACCAGTTCGGATATCGGGATAATCTGCGGGTGCTACACGTTGGCGGTGGGCATCTCGGGCATTGTCTGCGCGAAATTCCTGGACCGTTTCGACAGGAAGCACGTCGCCCTCGTCACCGTGTCCGGCCTTTCCCTGGCGACTTTGGCGGCGACCTTTTGCTGGGACCTGCCCTCACTGGTCGGGGCGAGGGTGCTGGCCGGGCTCTTCGGGGGGCCGGCTTCCGCCATTGCCTTTTCCATCGTCTGCGACGTTGTGCCCCCCGAGCGGAGGGGACGGGCCATGGCCATTGTCATGGGGACGTTCTCGGTCTCGGCCGTGGCGGCCATCCCCTTCGGGCTGGAACTGGCCGAAAGGGGCACCTGGCGCATGCCTTTTTATGCCATATCCATCCTCGGTTTCGCCGTGTCCTGGCTCATCCTTGCCTTCACCCCGTCGATGAAGGAGCACCTGAAGCGCGAACACCGGCCGCTTGCGTCGCGGCGCCTGTTCACCAACGGCAGGTTCCTGCTGGCGTTTGCCATGATGGCAACGGCCATGATCTCGTCCTATGCGATTATTCCGAACATTTCCGCATACTTTCAGTTTAATCTGGGGTTCCCCCGGTCTTCGCTGGGTTTTCTCTACCTCGTCGGCGGGGTGTTCAGCCTCCTGCTGATCCAGATCGGCGGCCGGGCTTCCGACAAGATCGGCCCGCTTCCGACAAACGTTGCGGGCACAGTCTTCCTGGTGTTTTTCCTGTACGACGGATTCATGCATGACCCGGCATCGTCGCCGCTCTTTGTGTTCATCATGTTCATGGGCATGGTCTGCATGCGGAACGTGTCGGCTACGACAGAGGCGTCAAAGATCCCGGAGCCGCACGAGCGGGCCGCGTTCATGTCGCTGTTCGCGTCCGTGCAAAACCTGAGTAACGGTGTCGGTGCGTTTCTGGCCTCGGCCATCCTGTCCACCGGCCCGGGAGGGGAGCTGCTGAACATGAAATGGGTGGGCCTTTTGTCGATCGTCATGGCCCTGTTCCAGCCGTTCATCCTGGTTCTGCTTCGCAGGGGGGCCCCTGCCCGGCAGGCGTCGGCCACGGCGTGACGGGCGGTCCGGCCGTCGCGGGGGGGGGGGCTTTGCGGCCCCCCCTGGCCTTTATGCCCCTACACCCCCAGCCACTCCAGCAGGGCGGCCACGCGGTGGGCGTAGGTGTGGCGGGTGAGGATTTCCGTGCGCCAGGCGGTTTGTACGTCGTGGCGCAGGGGGGTGCCCGGGGCGAGGCGGCGGGCCAGGGCGGGCAGGTCGGCGGGGGTGGCGAAGCGGATTTCGCGGGTCAGCTCCTCCGGGAAGAGGGCCAGGCCCGGGGTGGCGTCGGTGAGCAGCAGGCCGCCTGCGGCCCAGACGTCGAAGTGCCGTTGGGTCAGGCCGTGGGGCAGCAGCAGGCTGGTGGCGTTGAGGGTCCAGGCGGCCTGGCGGTAGATGGCGGGCAGGGCGGCGTAGTAGTCCACGGGCGGGCGCAGGGTGGCCCCGGCGGGCAGGCGCTCGGCCCAGCCCTGGTCGCCGTAGACCGTCAGGCCCAGGGGCGCGGCGGCCTCCAGGCAGGCGGCGCGCAGCTCGCGGCCGGCGGCGTCGGCCCCGGCCCCGATGCGCCGGGCCTCGGCCCCGGGCCACAGCGGCCAGATGTCCAGGCGCTCGGCCCACCAGTGGTAGTCGGGCCGCCCGCCCGCGCCGAGCATGGCCCGGGCCGCGTCCCACTGCCAGCGCGGCACGGTGCTGCCCGCGAAGAATTTGTCCCGCCCGGGGAACTGCGAGCGGCCCACGAAGACCATGCGCTGGCCAAGGCCCAGGTCCGGCTCCGGGGTCGCGCCCGTCGCGCCCGGGCCCGGGGGCCCGCTCCGGACCGGCGCCGGGGCGCTGTGGCTGCCTGGGGCCGCGCCCCCGCCGCCCGGGCGGCCCGAATCCGCGCCGCCCCCCCCGATCCCTGCGGCCCACCCGCCCCCCCGGGGCGCGAACAGCTCCGGACAGGCCGCCAGGGGCAGGTGCAGCACCTCGCGCGCGCCGTGCAGGCGCAGGGCCGGGGCAAAGGACGCGTCGGTCACCGCCAGCCGCGTCCGGGTCCAGAAGGGCGAGCGCAGGCCGCTGACCAGGTGGAACGGATTGTCCACGCACCAGACGCATACCGGCACCCGCGCCGCGTCCAGCAGGTGGAACAGCTCGCCGAAGGGGTCCAGGCCCTTGAAGTTGACGCACAGGAACAGGGCCGGGCGCCGCTCGCGCAGCAGGGGCGGGACCAGCTCGGCCGTGCGCCGGGGGGGCAGCACGCGCACGTCCAACCCGGCCCCGGCCAGGGCCGAGGCCAGCTCGCGCACCAGCAGGTCGCCTTCGGAGCCCGGCAGCAGCACCGAGCGCTCGGGGCAGGGCAGGGCGGCCCCGGCCCCCAGCCCGGCCAGGAACAGGCAGCGCCCCAGCACCGGCCCCCAGAACGACGGGAACAGACGTACCCCGGGGCGGTAGACCCACAGCTGCGCTCCGGTTATGAGGAACTCGTCCAGGTCGGCGGGGTCCAGGAAGCGCCAATGCCCGGGCAGGGCCGCGTGCCACTGGGGCGGCATCTGGGTCTTGAACCCGGGGGCCTCCATGACGTATACCGCCCTGCCCGGCGGCAGCATGGCCGCCGCCTGGGCCGGGTCCGGCCCGACGCCCAGCAGCAGGACATGGGCGCCCCGGCCCTGGCGGACGAACTGCGCCGGGCCCTCGGGGGGAGTCTGGAGCATGCCCAGCTCTGGTGATGCGCGCGCGCTGCGGGCGTGTGGTCATGTCGCCGCCGGGGGGGCACGCGGGTGTTGCGGGCCCCGGGGTTCGCCTGTTACAAGAATTGCTTCCCTGCGGATCGCCAATCACATGAAGAAGTACCGAGACCACTATTTCGAGCGGGCCAAGCGCGAGAACTATCCCGCGCGCTCGGTCTACAAGCTCCAGGAACTGGACAAGCGCTTCGGCCTCTTCCGGCCGGGCATGACCGTGCTCGACCTTGGCGCCGCCCCGGGTTCGTGGACCCTGTGGGCCGCCAAGAAGGTCGGTCCGGGCGGCTTCGTCCTGGCCGCGGACATCCAGTCCACCGAGACCGGCTTTCCCGGCAACGTGGCCTTTTTCCGCGAGGACGTGTTCGAGCGCTCGGAGTCCTTCGAGGCCGAACTGGCCGCGCGCGGGCCCTTCGACGTTGTCATGTCCGACATGGCGCCCAGCACCACCGGCCACAAGGCCACGGACCAGGCCCGCTCCATGAACCTCTGCGAGGAGGCCCTTGCCGTGGCCCGCATGACCTTGGTAAAGGGCGGGCACTTCGTGGTCAAGGTGTTCCAGGGGCCCGACGAGCAGGCCTATCGCGAGGCCCTGCGGGCCGGCTTCGCCAAGGTCAGGACGTTCAAGCCCAAGAGCTCGCGCCCGGAGAGCAAGGAAATCTTCTATGTGGGCCAGGATTTCCTGGGCCGGGAATGACCCGGCGCTGCGCCCCCGGGGGCGCGGCACAAGGACCATATCACCCATTCATCGCATTCGGAGGACACCATGGCCGGTCATAGCAAATGGGCCAACATCCAGCACCGCAAGGGGCGCCAGGACGCCAAGCGCGGCAAGGCCTTCACCAAGGCCGCAAAGGAAATCATCATCGCCGCCAAGACCGGCGGCAACCCGGAAATGAACCCCCGGCTGCGCGCCGCCATCCAGGCCGCCAAGGCCGTGAACCTGCCCAAGGACAAGATCGAGAACGCCATCAAGAAGGGCACGGGCGAGCTGGCGGGCGGCGAGATGTTCGAGGTCCAGTACGAGGGGTACGGCCCCGGGGGCATCGCCATCCTCGTCGAGGCCGCCACGGACAACAAGAACCGCACCGTGGCCGAGGTCCGGCACATCCTTTCGCGGGCCAACGGCAACATGGGCGAGGCCGGGTGCGTGGCCTGGATGTTCGACAAGAAGGGCCTGCTGTATTTCGACAAGTCCAGGTACGCCGAGGAGCAGATCATGGAGGCCGGCCTGGAGGCCGGGGCCGAGGACGTGCTGGACGACGACGAGGCCTGGGAGGTGCGCTGCGCCCCCGAGGACTTCGCCGCCGTGCAGCAGGCCTTCGACGACGCCGGGCTGGAATACACCTCGGCCGAGATTTCCATGGTCGCCCAGAACAACATCGACGTGGACGTGGACACCGGGCGCAAGCTGGTGAACCTCATCGACAAGCTCGAAGACAACGACGACGTGCAGAACGTCTTCCACAACGCCGAGCTGCCCGACGAGCTGTTCGCCGAGCTGGAGCAGGGCTAGCCCGCCCCGGTCATGGCGGACGACGGCCTGCTTGTGCTGGGCATCGACCCCGGCTCGCGCGTCACCGGCTTCGGGCTGGTGCGCGAGGTGTCGGGCTGCGCCCGGCTTGTGGAGGCCGGAACCATCTCCACCGGCGCGGAGAAGGACCTGGGCCGCCGCCTGGGGCGCATCCACGCCGGGGTGGCCGAGCTGGTGGCCCGCCACGGGCCCGACGTGGCGGCCGTGGAGAACGTGTTCGTCTCGCGCAACACCATGAGCGCCCTCAAGCTCGGCCAGGCGCGCGGCGCGGCCATCGCCGCCGTGGCCGTGGCGGGCATCCCCGTGGCGGCCTACGAGCCCACGGTGGTCAAGAAGAACCTCGTGGGCGTGGGCAACGCGCCCAAGGCCCAGGTGGCCTGGATGGTCGCCCAGTCCCTGGGCATGAAGAACCCCGGCTGGGCCGAGGACGCTTCCGACGCCCTGGCCGTGGCGCTTTGCCACCTCAACCAGCGCCGGTTCGACCGGCTGGCGGGGAAACGCCCATGATCGCCTATCTGCGCGGCACGGTGGTGGCGCGCTCCGAGAGTTCCTGCGTGGTGCTGACCCCGGGCGGGGTGGGCTACGAGGTCGGCCTGACGGCGCAGTCCGCCGCCGGGCTGCCCCGCCAGGGCGAGGTGGAGCTGTTCGTGCAGACCATCGTGCGCGAGGACGCCCTGGAGCTTTACGGCTTTCCCACCTGGGACGAGCGCGAAACCTTCGCCGTGCTGCTGTCCATCACCAAGCTCGGGCCCAAGACGGCCCTGGCCGTCCTGTCGGTCTTCGCCCCCGACGACCTGCGGCGGCTGGTGCTGGGCGAGGATTTCATGCCCCTGGTGCAGGTGCCGGGCATCGGCAAGAAGAGCGCCCAGCGCATCTTCATCGAGCTGAAGTACAAGCTCGACCCCGGCGGCGTGGCCCCGGGGCCGCTGCCCGGGGGGCTGCCCGGCCCGGCGGCGTCGGTCTTCCGCGACGCCCTGGCGGGGCTGACCAATCTGGGCTATGATGAAACCCAGGCCCGGGGCGTGCTCGAAGCCGTCCTGGGCGAGGAACCCGACCTGGATGTGGCCGGCGCCCTGCGCGCGGCCCTCAGGCACATCTCCAAGGCGCGTGAATGAACATGGCCCCCGTTCCCCCTCCGGCCTGCGGGCCCGGGCCCGACGACGGCATCCGCCCGCGCAGGCTCGACGAGTTCATCGGCCAGGACGAGCTGCGGGCGAACCTGCGGGTGTTCCTGGCCGCCGCGCTGGAGCGTGGCCAGGCCATGGACCATTCGCTGCTCTACGGCTGCCCGGGCCTGGGCAAGACGACCCTGGCCCAGATCCTGGCCAGCGAGCTGGGAGTCAACCTGGTGAGCACCTCCGGCCCCGTGCTGGAGCGCAGCGGCGACCTGGCGGCCATCCTGACCAACCTCGCGCGCCACGACATCCTGTTCATCGACGAGATCCACCGCATGCCGCCGTCGGTGGAGGAAATCCTCTATCCGGCGATGGAGGACTTCAAGCTCGATCTGGTCATCGGCCAGGGCCCCGGGGCGCGCACGGTGAAGATCGACCTGGAGCCCTTCACCCTGGTGGGCGCCACAACGCGCATCGGCCTGCTGACCTCGCCCCTGCGCGACCGCTTCGGGGTCATCGCGCGCCTGGAGTTCTACGCCCCGGCGGACCTGGCGCGCATCGTCACCCGCGCCGCGGGCATCCTGGGCGTGCCGCTCACGCCCGAGGGCGCCCTGGTCATCGGGCGGCGTTCGCGCGGCACCCCGCGCATAGCCAACCGCCTGCTGCGCCGCGTGCGCGACTTCGCCCTGGTGGAGGGCGACGGCACCGTGGACGCCGCCGCCGCCGAAGCCGCCCTGGAGCGGCTCGACGTGGACGGCTCGGGCCTGGACACCATGGACCGCAAGATTCTTTCCGTGCTCATCCATCACTACTCGGGCGGCCCCGTGGGCGTGAAGACCCTGGCCGTGGCCTGCTCCGAGGAGGTGCGCACCATCGAGGAGATATACGAGCCCTACCTCATGCAGTGCGGCTTCCTGAAGCGCACCCCGCGCGGGCGCGTGGCCACGGCCAAGGCCTACACCCACCTGAACCTCATCGCCTCCGGCCAGGGGACCCTTTCGTGAAAGTAGTCGACGCGAGCTTCCAGATCATGGCCCTGCCCGATCCCGAAAGCGTCCTGGCGCATATCGAGGCCGCCGGGCGCACCTGCTACAAGTCCGAGGACAGGACCACCCCGGACTCGGGGCGCGAGTTCGTGGCGCGCATCCTGCGCTCGGGCCACGAAAGTGTCATCGAGCACGCTTCGGCCACGGTGCGCTTCGTCTGCGACCGGGGCGTGACCCACGAGCTGGTGCGCCACCGGCTGGCGTCCTACAGCCAGGAGTCCACGCGCTACGCCAATTATTCCAAGGACCGCTTCGGCGGCGAGATCACCGTGATCCGCCCGCTGTTCTGGGCCGAGGGCAGCCCGGCGTACGCGCGCTGGGAGCGGGCCATGCGCGAGGCCGAGGCGGCCTACCTGGAGCTTTTGGCCGCCGGGGCCAAGGCCCAGGAGGCCAGGTCCGTGCTGCCCAACAGCCTGAAGACCGAAATCGTCATGACCGCCAACCTGCGCGAGTGGCGCCACGTCATGCGCCTGCGCTGCGCGGGCGCCGCCCACCCGCAGATCCGCGAGATCATGCTGCCCCTGCTGGACGAGTTCGCCCGGCGCATCCCCGTGGTCTTCGACGACCTGCGCGAGCAGTTCGCCGCCGACATCGCGGACTTCGCGGCCCGCGCGGCCGGGGGCGCGGCGTGAGCCTGCCCGAGGCCCCCCCGTCGGCCCGGGCGGTGATGGACGATGTGCCCGGCGCGCGGCCGTATATCGACGAGGCCGGGATCCTTGTGGTCCCGGCGGACTGCGAACCCCGCCACCGCTGGTGGACCCGCGAGGGCATGAAGCTCTCCGCGCTGCTCACGGAGCTGCACGTCTCGCGCAGCGTGTGGGAGCGCTACCTGCCCGATCCCGAAAGCGTCCTGGCGCATATCGAGGCCGCCGGGCGCACCTGCTACAAGTC
>NZ_JALNWM010000077.1 GCF_023230885.1 Desulfocurvus sp.
CCCGCCAACCGGCGCCCCCGGCCCGCCGTGTTGACAGTATCGCCGCGTCGGCGCACAACGTATCCATGCGTTCCCGATTCGCCCTGTCAGCACTGCTTTTTGCGCAGGTCCTGGCCCTGCTGCTCCTGGGTTGCGTCCCCGGGGCCCAGGCCCGGAGCCCGGAGCCGGGCACCGCGCAGGACGCCCCCCTGATTCCCCTGCTCTCGCCCCGCACGACCCGCGACGACCCCCGCCAGATGGTGCGCCAGGGCCGCGAGGCCGCCCGCTGCGGCGACAGGGACCAGGCCTGGGAGCTGCTGACCCGGGCCGTGAATTCCACAGACATGGACCAGCGCTCCCTGGCCGACGCCCTGGTGCTGCGCGGGAGCCTGGGCCTGGGGGGCGTGGCCCCCTACCAAGCCCTGGCGGATTTCCGCCGCGCCGTGGAGCTGGCCCCGGCCACCTCGGGCGCCCTGGCCTGGAGGGCCCTGGCCTGGCTGGAGCTTGGCCGCACCGGCCCGGCCCTGGACGACGCCCGCCGCGCCGTGACCCTGACCCCCAGCGTGGCCCTGGCGCACCTGGCCCTGGGCCGGGCCCTGCTGGCCCAGGAGCGCCCCGGGGAGGCCCGCGACGCCCTGGACGAGGCCGTGCGCCTGGACCCGGGCCTCGGCGCCGCCCTTCACGACCGGGCCCTGGCCCTGCGCGCCCTGGGCGACCCCGAAGCGGCCGGGCGCGACGAAAGCCGCGCCCGGGAGCTGTCCCCGGTTCTGCCCCTTCCCGGGTCCTAGGGCCGCGCCCGCACAGCGCGGCCACAGCGCCCCGGCGCACCCCGCCCCGGATCAAATGACCTTTCCCAAAACCCCGGGTGCTGCTTCGCGGCCCGCACCAGGGGTCCGGGGCGCCTGGCCCCCGCAGTCGGCCCCGCCCCCTTAACTTCGCGCCGCCGCTGCCGATGATAAGGCATGCACCGCGACGATCCCCACGGCGACCGCGACGCGCCCCCCGGGGCCGCCCCCGAAGCCGACGAGCACTACGAGCCCAGCGAGCAGGACCGCAAGGCGCTGCTGGACGAGCTGCGCGCCCAGATCCGCGCCGGGACCTACCGCCCGAGCATCGGACGCATCAGCGTGAACATCATCGGCGCCCTGGGCGGCGACTGACCTGCCCCCCGCGCGCGGGGGGCTGGGGCGGCATGGCCGCCTCCGGATGTCTTCCTGACCTGCGCGCCGGGTGGGATTGCGTCCAGGGCTGCGCGCCCCCGCGCGCGGGCGCCCGGGTGCCCCGGCCGGGGAGCTGTCCTCGGGCCGGGCCTGGGTGGGCGCACCCCCGCGTGCGGGCGACCGGGTGCCCCTCCCCGGGCCTGCCGCCCTGTCCGTTCTGCACACCCGCTCTGCGCACCCGCGCGCGAACGCCTGCCGACCAGCAGGCAGCAGTCCTGCCCGCCCCAGGCCCCGCTCTGCGCACCCGCGCGGGCATGGCCCGCGAGCGGGCCGCCGCCCGTTTTCGCCCGCGCCCCGGGCGCGGGGCGCATTGACCGCCGGGGCCGATCCGTGCGAGGCTGCCCGGACGGACTCCCCCGCCCCGCACCCCAGCCGCCGGAGCCCAGGCCATGCCCCGTTTCCGTCGCCGTATCCCGCGTTCCCCCGCGCCGCCCCTGCGGCCCACGGCGGCGCTGACCCTGCTGGCCGCGCTGCTGGCCGTGGCCGCCGCCCTGGTGGGCCACCGCTCGGGGCAGGAAACGGCGCAGCTGGTGGAGGCCCGGGGGCGGCTGGCCCTGGTCCTCGCGGCCCAGGCCGATGCGCGCCTGGGCGCCCTGCGCGCGGCCGCCGCCGAGGCCCTCGCCGCGTCCCAGGCGCCGGACGCCCCGGGCCAGCGGGATGCCCTGGCCCAGGCCCTGGGCCGGGGCGAACCGGCCCTGGCCGGACTGGCCCTGGAGCCCGGGCCGCCGCCGGACGCCCCCCGCGACGCCGTGCGCCCCGGGCCGGACGGCGCCGCGCGCATCGCCCTGGACCTGCCCCGGCCCGCGGGCCGGGGGACGCTGACGCTGTTCGTCGACGCCGGGGCCCTGGCGGCGGACGCGCAGCGGCCCCAGGGGCTGGAGCTGCTCTTCGCCGCCCGGGGCGGAGCCCTGGCCCCCGCCACGCCCGGCGCGGACGCTAGCGGACGCGCGGCGGCGCGGACCCTGCGCGCCCTGGCCGCCGACGCCCGCGAGGCGGGCGCCCTGGCCCAGCGGGAGCTGGACGCGCCGGGCGGCGGGCGCCTGCTGGCCGTGGCCGTGCCCCTGCGCTCGGAGCCCCTGACCCTGCTGCTGCTCGTGCCCGCCCCCCGCGACCACGGCCCCCCCGTGGGCATGACGGCCATCCTGCTGGCCCTGGCGGGCACGGCCCTGGCCGTGCTGCCCCTGCTGCGCAAAAAAGGGCGCCAGCCCTGACGGCCGACGCCCCGAAAATCCCCGCCCCGCGCGCCCCCGCACCTAGCCGGGGCTGACGGCCACCCGGTTGCGCCCCCGGGCCTTGGCGGCGTAGGCGGCCTGGTCCACCCGGCGGGTCAGGCCGTCCAGGCTCTCCCCGCAGCGATACCCGGCCACGCCGCAGCTCACGGTCACGGCCTCGCAGCCCTGGCCGCCGGCGAACCCGGCCACGGCCACGGCCTCGCGGATGCGTTCGGCCACGGCCACGGCCTCGGCCTCCCCGCCTTCGGCCAGGACCATGAACTCGTCCCCGCCCCAGCGCGACAGCAGGTCGCAGGGGCGGATGCTCTCGCGGATGAGCTCCGCCACGCCCCGCAGCACGCGGTCGCCCTCCAGGTGGCCCAGGCAGTCGTTGACGGCCTTGAAGTGGTCGAGGTCGAAAAGGATGAGGGCAAAGGGCGTGCCGTGGCGGGCGAAGCGCGACTCGGCCTGGCCGAAGCGGCTTTCGAACTCCCAGCGGTTGGCCGCGCCGGTGAGCTGGTCCGTGGCGGCCATGTGGACCAGGCGGCGCTGGAAATGGTTCACGGTGGCCACGCTGAGCGCGAGGATCACCGCCCAGGCGAACACGCCCACGGCCAGCGTGCGCACCAGGTTGCCCCGCGCGGCGGCCAGGGCCGATGCCTCGTCCTGCTCCACGAGCAGGGTCCAGCCGATGTCGTCCAGGTGGCGGGCGGCCAGCAGCACCGTGCCCCCGGGGCCGGAATACTCGAAGTTGGCCGGCTCCCCACGCAGGGCCAGCACCTCGCGGGCGACGCTGGAAATGCCCGGCGTGGTGCGGATGTTGTCCCGGCCCACGCGGGTCGGGTCCGGCCCGAGCTGGACGGTGCCGAACTCGTCCACCAGGACGATGCGCCGGTGATACTTGTTCTGGAATCCGGCGATGATCCGGGAGAACTCCTCCAGGTCCAGGCCCACGCCCGCCACGCCGAGCAGGTAGCCCCGGTAGTCCTCCACGCGATGGTTGATGAACAGGCTCAGGACGCCGCCCGCGGCCTGGTTCGCATCCACGTTGAGGTCGAAATCCTGCCCCCGGCCCGCGAACTCGTAGTACCACACATCGCGCAGATCCATGCGCGAGATGGTCTTGAGCCGCCCGCCGTAGTAGTAGTAGCTGCGCGTGGCGTCGGAAACGAAAAAGGCCGTGAGGAACCCGTAGCGGGCCCTGATTTCCTCAAGATACCTGCGCACGGCCTCCTCTTCGTGCTCGCCGTCCAGGGCCCAGTCGCGCAGGAAGGTGTCGGTGGACATGAGCGAGGCCACGAACAGCGGGCGCATCAGCTCGGCGCGCAGTTCCGAATGGATGGTGTCGCGCGTGAGCGGCAGGCCGGTGCTCAGGAGCTCCTCGCGCACGGCGTCGCGCGAGACGCGGTAGTTGACCACGCTCGTGGCCACGAAGGCCGCGAGCAGGATGACGGACAGGGCCAACGCGAGCCTGGCCTTGATGGACATAAAGTGCAAGGAAGCCTCCCGGCGCCGAGGGAACGGCGAGTTTTCCGCAGGCCGACCTTACAGATTCCCCCGCGCGCCGACAAGGGCCAACCCCCGGCCGCCTCCGGGAAGTGGCCGGGTTGCAATCGGAGGCCGTTCGGCTACACTGGCCCCGGCAAACACCCCCCGAACGCAATCCCCAAGACAGGAAGGACGCGATGACCAAGACGATCTGCATCACCGGAGCCACCGCCGGCTTCGGCGAGGCCATGGCCCGCCGCTTCGCCCGCGAGGGCTGGCGCGTGATCATCACCGGCCGCCGGCGCGAGCGCCTGGAGGCCCTGGCCGGAGAGCTGGCCCCGGCCCCCGTGCATGCCGCGGCCTTCGACGTGCAAAGCCGCCAGGCCGTGGAGGCCTTCGTGGCCGGGCTGCCCGCCGAGTTCGCCGCCGTGGACGTGCTGGTGAACAACGCCGGGCTGGCCCTGGGCCTGGACCCCGCCCAGTCCGCCGACCTGGACCAGTGGGAGACCATGGTCGACACCAACATCAAGGGCACCCTGTTCATGACCCGCGCGCTGGTGCCGGGCATGGTCGGGCGCGGCCGCGGGCATGTGGTCACCCTGGGCTCCATCGCGGGCACCTACCCCTACCCCGGGGCCAACGTGTACGGCGCCACCAAGGCCTTCGTGCGCCAGTTCGCCCTGAACCTGCGCGCCGACCTGCACGGCACGGGCGTACGGGTGACCAACATCGAACCCGGCATGGCCGAGACCGAGTTCTCCCTGGTGCGCTTCTCGGGCGACGAGGGCCGCGCGGGGTCGGTCTACCAGGGCATGCAGCCCCTGGTGGCCGACGATATCGCCGAGCTGGTCCACTACGCCGTGAGCCTGCCGCCCCATGTGAACGTCAACCGCCTGGAAGTGATGCCCGTGGCCCAGAGCTTCGGGCCCTTCCCCGTGGCCCGCCAGAGCTAGGCCGGGGGCGCGCCGGACCCCGCCGCGGGGTCCGGCCGCGGGCCCGGCCGCGGGGGCCTCAGCGGCCCCGGCGCCCGGCCCCGGAGGCCGCGCCCCGGCTCCCCGCCCTGGCGCCCCGGGCGCCCTCCTGCTCCCGGGTCAGCTTGCGGTTCAGCTCCTTGCGCTCCTCGAAGAACCGGGCCTTGCGCTTCTCGAACACCAGCGCCGTGCGCAGCAGGGCGAACACGAAAGCCGCCACGCTGACCACCACCACCAGCCCCTTCTGCACGTTCCAGCGCTGGCCCTCCACAGCCTGGGACAACCATTCGATGCCCCATTTCTCGGCCATGAACACCGACACCGGCATGCCCACCAGCGCAAGCCCCAGGCCGATGATCTCAAGCCACATGAAGCTCTTGCTGAACAGCAGCAGAAACAGGGTCGCGTCGCGCACGATCCGCAGGGTCACCAGCCGACGGCCCAGGCGGGTCAGGGTGTCCTCCACCTGCCGGAAGTACTCGTGGCTCTGGCGGAAATTCGCGGCCACGGTGAAATGCTGCTGGCGGACCCAGTTGAGCTTGGTCACGCAGAAGTTGAAGTCGCGGTTGAAGTCGCGCAGGGCGCGGGGGAAGGGGAACCAGGCGATGTCCTCGTGGATGCGGACCAGCCGCTCGCGGATGGCCTCGGCCTGGCGGGTCAGGGTCCGGGTCTCGGCGTCGATCTTCTGGCGCATGGTCTTTTCGAGCTGCACCCGCCCCGAGGTCAGGCGGCGGAAGGCCACGAAGTTCTCCACCTCCGCCAGGAGCAGCAGCTCGTCGATCTGGCGCCGGGCCGTCTGGCCGAACTCGTGGCTGTCGCCGAACCAGTCGTCGATCTCGGTGCGCAGCTGGCGCAGCTTCTCCGCGCTTTCGCGCGCGGCGGCCCGGGACTGGACCCACAGCCCGTAGAGAGCGCCAAGCAGCTGCACATGGCCGCGCTCCATCTCCGGGTCCACCAGCACCCGGTTGAACATGTTGGAATCCTCGTCCACCAGCTGGTCCACCAGGCCCACGGCGTGCTCGGTGAAACCCATCTTGACCATGCTCGCGGCCTGCCGGTAGAGCGGCTCGTGCCAGCGCGGGCAGAGCTTGTGGGCGTCACGGAACAGGGTCATGGCCTGGTCGAAGCGGCCCTGGACCTCCAGCGCCCGGCCCTGGAGGTACTTGTGGTAGGCGAAGTGCAGCGGCGTGTCGCCCAGGCGCTCGGCCTCGTGCCAGAACTCCCCGGCGCGCTCCAGGTCGCCGCGCTCCAGGGCCAGGAAGCCCAGCACCGTGCGGAACCCGAAGTCGCGCGGGGCGCGCAGGGCGCCCTGCTTGGCCTGGGCGTCGGCCGTGGCCGCGTCGCCCGCCACAAGCGCCCCCAGGGCCTGGGCGTGGGGCGAGTCCTGCGGCGGGGAGAGCTTGAAAAGGCCCGAGGGCAGCTCCTTGCCCAGGGAGCGCATGACCAGCGGCGCCGTGCGTAACTGCGCGGGCGCGTTGATCTCGAACACGGCCCCGAGGATGGCCCGGGGGCGCCCCTGGCCGCCCAGCACAACGTCCAGGGCCCCGGCCGGATCCTCCCGCAGGGCCTCGCCCAGCTCGCCAAGGGCCAAGGACAGCTCCTCCAGGCTCATGGCGGCCAGCGTCCTCCAGGCTCCGGGGTCCAGGTCCGCCATCCGCCGCGAGGGGCACTGCGTCTCCGTGTGGGAGCGCTGGCCGCAATAGAAACAGGGCCGCCCGCTGCCCACCAGCAGCGCCACGGGCAGGGTCACGTTCAGCGAGCCGCGCTCCCGCGTGTCCTCGGACTCGGCCAGCAGCACATAGCACCAGTCCGTGAACCTGTTGCGCTCGAAGCTGTAGCTCACGTCCTTGACGCGGAAGCGCGGGCCCAGGAGGAAGGCCGTGCGGTAGGACATGTGCGGGAAATCCGGGACCATCTTGTCCCAGTCCAGGCTCACCTTGCGCGGCAGGTCCTCGTTGAACTGGAATCCGGCCTTTTCCACTGCGGCCATGACGCAGGGCCAGTAGGCGCACTCCTCGCAGTCCTTGGTCCGGGCCACCAGGGCCAGGATTTCGCGGCACCAAACCGCCAGGGCCTTGAAGTTCTCCAGCTCGAAGATCAGGTGGTTGTCGTGCAGGATGTACTTCAGTTTCAGGCGCTTGACGATCTGCTCCACCTCGGCGAAGAACCGGGGCCAGCCTTCGATGAAGCGCTTGTCCAGGGGGTTGCCCAGGGGCCGCAGGATGAAGTACCACCCCAGGGAGGAGCGGAAGCCGATGCGCGGGTCGCCCGAGAGCCTGTGCCAGTGGGCCGAGGCCATGCCGGTGATCTGGCGGTCGACCTTCTCCAGGATGATGCCCGGCACGTTCTCCACGTCGGGGCGCACCTTGGGGTGGACCCAGACCTCGAAGTCCCCCGGGGGCATGGCCTGCTGGGAATACAGCTCCGAGGCGATGGACAGGGCGGTTTCGCCCTGGAACCCGATCATCAGGTTCGTGGGCATGATCTGGATGAAGACCGGCAGTTCGTTCAGGTTCGCCCAGACCTGGAGCCGCGCGGCGGCCTGGAACACGTCGCGCGACCAGAAGTACCACACCGCCTGGTTGCGGTCGGCGCTGATCTCCACGCCGCCGTAGTCGCGGAAGGTGGAGGGGATGGCCTCGGTCAGCTCCCCGGACCAGACCAGCCACACGGCGTAGCCCGTGGCCGACATCCTGTATTCGTGCAGGGTGGGAAGGTCCTTGAGAAGCGTCGCAAACTTGTACACGAGTCGCCTGCCGCAAAAGGGGTTCACATGGACATTACAGCAACCATCGCAAAGCTCAAGGCCGAGCCCGGATTCAGCGAACATGTGGGCATGGTCCTGGTCCACAACGGCGTGGTGCGCGGCACCTCCCGGGCCGACGGCGCCCGGGTCAGCGCCGTGGAGGTCCACCCCGACAGGGACAGGATCGCCGCCCTGTGCCGCGAATACCAGGCCCGCCCGGGCATCTGGCGCGTGCTCGCCGAGGCGGCCTCGGGCCGCCTGCTTCCCGGCGACGACCTGCTGTTCATCGTCGTGGCCGGGGATTTTCGCGAAAACGTCAAGGCCACCCTGGCCGAAGTCCTGGACCGCATCAAGGCCGAAGCCGTGGTCAAGACCGAAACCTGCGAACGCTAGACGGGCCGGGCGGCGAAAAACCGTCGCCGCCCTTTGGCCTTGCAATTCCCGTGCAATCCGACTAGGCAGCCCCCATGCGCGTCATCCAGGTCGCCAACGTCCGCTGGTTCAACGCCACCTCGTGGTACGCCCTGTACCTGGCCCGCCTGCTGCGCGAGGCCGGACACGAGGCGCTGGTGCTGGCCCCGCCGGACACCGAAACCCTGGACAAGGCCCGCCACTGGGGCCTGCCCGCGGCCGCCCTGCCCCTCAACTCCTCCAACCCCGCGACCCTGGCCCGGCTGGCCGTGGAGCTGCGCCGCCTGGTGCGCGAGTTCCGGCCCGACGCCGTGAACTGCCACCGGGGCGAGTCGTTCTGGCTGTGGGGCGCCATGCGCGCGGCCGGGGCGCCCTTCCGCCTGGTGCGCACCCGCGGCGACCAGCGCCTGCCGCGCAACAATGCCCCCAACCGCTGGCTGCACAACCGCTGCGCCGACGCCGTGGTGGCCACCAACTCGGTGATGCACGCCCACTTCCGCGACGCCTTCGGCATCGGCCCGGACCGGCTGCACCTGATCCTGGGCGGGGTGGACCGCGAGCGCTTCGCCTTCGACCCGAAGGCCGCGCCCGGGTGCGCGCCGAGTTCGGCTACGGGCCACAGGATTTCGTGGTCGGCCTGCTGGGCCGCTTCGACGAGGTCAAGGGCCAGCGCGAACTGATCCGGGCCGTGGCCCAGGCCCGACTCGCCCCGGGAGGCCAGCGCCTGCGGCTCATGCTCGCCGGGTTCGAGACGGCCACCACCCAGGCCGAGGTCCGGGGCTGGATCGACGCCGCCGGACTGGGCGAGGCCACGACCATCACTGGCCAACGCCCCGACGTGGCCGCCGTGATCTCGGCCATGGACCTGGGCGTGGTGGCCTCCAAATGGTCGGAGACCATCGCCCGCGCGGCCCTGGAGATCATGTCCTGCGGGCGCCCGCTGGTGGGCACCTCCGTGGGCGTCATGCCCGACCTGCTGGGGCCCGAGGCGCTGCTGCCGCCCGCCGACGTGCCCGCCCTGGCCCGGGCCGTGGCCCGCGCAGCGACGGACCCGGGGCACCTCCGGGCCCTGGCCGCCGCGCAGGCGCGGACCATCGCGACCCTCTCGGGCCGGGATTTCCTGGAGCGGACCCTGGCCGTGTATGCCGGAGGGCGCCCATGAGCCGCGTGGCCCTGATGCTGCCCAAGCTGTCCACCTACGGCGGGGCCGAAGGCTTCGCCCACCGCCTGGCCGGAGCCCTGGCCGCCGATGGCCTGGAGGTGGACTTCCTGTGCGCCCGCCAGGAGACGCCCGCCCCCCCGGGTGTGCGCGTGGTGGCCCTTGGCCGCCCGCCCTTGGGCCGGGCGGCCAAGATCGCCTGGTTCGCCTTCGCCGCCGAACGCGCCCGCAGGCGCGGCGGCTACGCCCTGACGTGCAGCATGGGCAAGACCCTGTGCCAGGACGTGCTGCGCATGAGCGGCGGGCCGCTGTCCAAGTTCTGGGAGCTCTCCTCCCGGGCCTACGCCCCGGGCGCGCCCAGGGCGTGGAAGGCCCTGCGCCGCCGCGCGGCCCCGGAGAACCTGCTCATCCGCCTGCTGGAACGCCGCGCCCTGGAGAACCAGCGCGTGTGCGTGGCCGTGTCCCACCGTGTGCGCGACTGGCTGCTGGAGGCCCACCCCTTCCTGGCCGGACGCGACCTGCGCGTGATCTACAACCGCCCGGACCTGACGCGCTTCTCCCCCGTGGACGACGACGGGCGCGCGGCCCTGCGCCGGGCCCTGGGCCTGGACGGCCAGCGCCTGCTCGTGGCCACGGCGGGCACCAACTTCGCCCTCAAGGGCCTGGAGCCGCTCATCCGCGCCCTGGCCCTGCTGCCCGGCGACGCCGTGCTGCATGTGGCCGGGGGCCGCAACCCCGGGCGCTTCCGGGCCCTGGCCCGGAGCCTGGGCCTGGGCGACCGGGTGGAGTTCCTGGGCCGCGTGCAGGACATGGCCGCCCTGTACCGCGCCTGCGACGTGTTCTGCCTGCCCTCGTTCTACGATACCTGCTCCAACGCCGTGGTGGAGGCCCTGGCCTGCGGCACGCGGGTGGTCTCGTCCCGGGACAACGGGTCGAGCTTCTTCCTGCCGCCGGAGCGCGTGGTGGCCGACCCCGGCGACCACCAGGCCCTGGCCCGGGCCATCGAGGCCGCCGCCGCCGCCCCGCGTCCCGGGGCCTTCTCCTGGCCCGAGGGCGTGGCCTCGGGCCTGGAGCCCTACCGGGCCCTGGTCCGCGACATGCTGGAACGGCCATGAGCCGCCCCCGGCGGCCCCAGGCCGTGCACACCGGCACGGCGCGCGACTATCGCGGCGCCCTGCGGCCCTCGGGCGGGGAGACGGCCTTCCAGGTGGTGGTGGAACAGACCGACCTCTGGGTGGTGGCCCGCAAGGACCTGACCCGCGAGGTGGCCGCCTGGGTCACGGACCTGCGCGGGCAGCTCAAGGCCTACATGGCCCTGGACCCGGCCTTCGGCCCGAGCCTCGCGCCCGTGGCGGTGCCTGCGGGCGCTCCGGAGATCGTCCAGGCCATGAGCAGAGCCGGGGCCGCGTGCGGCGTGGGGCCCATGGCCGCCGTGGCCGGAACCATCGCGCGCATGGTGGCCGAGCGCTTTGTGGATGAAAGCCCCGACATCCTTGTGGAAAACGGCGGAGACATCGCCATGTTCTCCACCCGCCCGCGCACGGTGGGCATCCTGGCCGACCCCGCCGGGGGCGCGCGCCTGGGGGTGCGCATCCCGGCCGAGGATTTCCCCTGCGCCCTGTGCGCCTCCTCGGCGCGCATCGGGCATTCCCTGTCCCTGGGCCGGGGCGAACTGGCCGTGGCCCGGGCCCGCGACGCCAGCCTGGCCGACGCCGCCGCCACGGCCCTGTGCAACCGCATCCGCGACGCCCGCGACCTGCCCGACGTGGCCGAGCTGGCCCGCCGCTTCGGGTTGGACGGCGTGTTCGCCCAGGCCGAGGGCCGCGTGGCCGCCTGGGGCCGCATGGAGCTGGTGGCCCTGTAGGCGGGCGGCCACCAGGCGCAGCCCCGCTCCGGGCGGACAAAAAAACCGCCGGGGTGCCCCGGCGGCTCCGCGCCCGTGCCACGCCCTTGCCCCCCCACCACCTCCGTCCCCCTGGAAGCCCGGAGGCTCCGAAACAAGAAACCCCGGTTTCAACGCTGCCTGCCGCCAGGGAGAGCGCCGCATTGCGCGGACCAGCCGTCCCTGCCGCGCCCGCGCAACGCGGCTCCTGGCTTCGCCGCATGACGCCGCAAGGCCGCGGCCCTTTCGTTCCGGAAGCTGGCCGTGACTCCAGGGCGGAGTGCTAGCGCCTGGCCTTCGCCCCCAGGGCAAGGCGCCCGGCGGCCAGGTCGAACAGGGCGTGCCCCACGCTCTTGAACAGCACCGGGCCCTCCACCGGACGCGGCGCGCCCAGGGCCTCGGCCAGGGGCGTGCAATCCCGCGCGGGATCCAGCCCGGCCTGGAGCAGATCCCCGGCCCCGGCGGCACAGCCCGCCGCCGTGTCCACAAACACCCGGCAGACGCGCACCACCTGCGGGGCGACCTCGGCCATATCGGCCCTGAAGGCGCCCACGGCCGCCACGAAGGCGTCGCGGCGCAGCGGCCCGTGCTGCACGGGGACCGGGCTGCACGTCGCCGTGACCACCAGGGCGCATTCCTCCAGGGCCGGGCCCGGATCGGCCACGGCGGCGGCCTCCAGGCCCAGGGCCCGGGCGTGGGCCGCCAGGGCCTCGGCGCGGGCCGGGGTCCGCGAGTGGACCAGGACGCGGCGCGTGCCCAGGCCCCGGTGCAGGGCCTCCAGATGCGCCCTGGCCTGGACCCCGGCGCCCAGCAGCAACAGCGCGCCCCCGGGCCGGGGGGCCAGGGTCCGCGCCGCCAGCAGGGACAGGGCCGCCGTGCGCCGCGCCGTGACCGCAGGCCCGTCGAGCACGCCCAGGCAGCGGCCCGTGGCCGCGTCGAGCACGGTCATGGACCCCAGCAGCAGGGGCAGGCCGCGCCCGGGGTTGCCCGGGCAGACGGTGACCAGCTTGTTCACCGCCACGCGCCGGTCCGCCGCGGGCATGACCAGCAGCGTGCCGCCCCCGGCCAGGGGGTGGTGGATGCGCTCCGGGGCCGAGGCCAGGCCCCGCGCGGCGTCCACCAGGGTGGCGGCGATGGCGTCGGCCAGGGCGTCGTAGGGCAAAAGGGCCGCCGTGCGGTCCGCGTCGTAAAACTCCATGCCCGCGTCCCCCGGGGCCCGGTCCTGCGTCACCGGGGCTTCATCTGGGCCAGCACGTCGCGGCCGACCTCCTTGAAAATGTCGGCCTTGAAGATCACGCCCAGGACCTTGTCGCCGTCGCAGACCAGGGACCAGCCGCGCCGGTGGCGCAAAAAGTCCGCGACCACGGTGATCAGCGGGTCGTTGGGCTGGACCCTGGGCACCTTGGTCTCCAGCAGCCCGGCGATGCCCTTGGCCGAGCACGCGCGGCAGGCCAGGGCGAATGCGCGGTCCCAGTCCTGGTCCTTCAGCTCCATGAGCGCGTCGTCGCCAAAGACGCACTCCTCGAGCTTGCGCATCACGTTCCACATCGTCACCACGCCCTTGAAGACGCCGTCGGCGTCCTGGATCACGGCGATGTGGTTGTCGGTGTCGGCCTCCAGGCCCCGGTACAGGGCGCGGATCAGCTCCATGAAGCCGATGTCCTCGCCCACGATGGTCAGATCGTCGCGCATGATGTCCCAGGCGCGCTTGCGCATCAGCATGGGCAGCTCCTTTCGCCGCGGGGCGGCGCGTCGCGGTTGTGTTCCGTCTGTCCCCTACGTCCGGATGTAGGCGACTTTCGCCCGGGGCGCAACTCCCGCCCGGGCCTTGCGCCCCGGCGCGCCCTCCCCTATGCTGGCGACCCGAAACACCCCAGGCGCCCCGGGCGCGAGGAGGGAATCATGGCGGAGTTGGACGGCCTGCGCGGCCTGATGTTCGTGGAGGACGTGTACGAGGATCTCGAACTGTGGTACCCCAGGCTGCGGCTTGTGGAGGCCGGGGCGACGATGGTCGTGGCGGCCCCGGAGGCCGGCAGGC
This sequence comes from Desulfocurvus sp., assembly GCF_023230885.1. Classification (GTDB taxonomy): domain Bacteria; phylum Desulfobacterota; class Desulfovibrionia; order Desulfovibrionales; family Desulfovibrionaceae; genus Desulfocurvus. The sequence goes on from NZ_JALNWM010000077.1 coordinate 13,106, forward strand.
GCTATGCGGGCAAGAACGGCTACCCCTGCGTCAGCGACGCCGCCCTGGACGGGCTGCGCGCCGCCGATTTCGATTTCCTGGTGGTTCCCGGCGGCTTCGCGCCGGACAAGCTGCGCCGCATGGAGACAGTGAAAACCCTGACCCGCGAGACCTTCCAGGCCGGAAAGCTGGTGGCGCACATCTGCCACGGCGGCTGGATCCCCATCTCGGCGGGCATCATGGCGGGCATGCGCTGCACCTCCACCCCCGGCATCCGCGACGACCTGGTCAACGCGGGCGCCACCTGGGAGGACCGCGAGGTGGTCGTGGACCGCAATATGATCTCCAGCCGCAAACCCGACGACCTGCCCGCCTTCTGCCGGGAGATCATCGCACACCTGGCGCGCCGGTAACGTTGCCCCCACAGCAAGCGCAAAAGCCCCCGGACCATGCGGTCCGGGGGCTTTGCCGTTGTGGCGCCGCGCGGGTCAGGGAGCGGGGGGCGGGGCGTGCTCCAGGTGCAAAAGCGGGTAGGGCCGCCCGCTGTCGTCGTACGCAGAGCGGCCCCGCACGACGAAGCCCAGGGCCGCGTAGAACCGGCGCGCTCCGGGGTTCTGCTCGTTCACGTCCACCAGCAGCCGCCCTCCGGGGCCGGCCTGGGCCAGGGCATGGGCCACCAGGGCCCGGCCCACGCCCCGGCGGTGGCACGCCGGGTCCACGAACAGCGCGTCGATGATGCACAGGGCGCAGCCCGGG
>NZ_JALNWM010000078.1 GCF_023230885.1 Desulfocurvus sp.
CCCCGTCCCCCCGCCGCCTGCTCGTCCGCCCCGCCCCCCGGGCCTGGCGGACAACCGGCCCCGCCTTCAGGGCTGGCCGTCGTCCTCCATGCCCAGCTCCCGCTCGGTGAGATACTTGCGGCCGGTGGCCCGCAGGATGCGCGCCACGGTTTCGCCCTCGGGCGCGCCGCTGGCGGCCAGCCCTTCCAGGATGGCATCCAGCCGCCGTTCCTGGGCCAGATAGGCGCGCATGGCCTCCAGGGGGTCGCGCCGCACGGCCAGGGTGCTCATCCAGCCGATGCCCTCGGCGTACACCGCCCGCGAGGCCGCGTGGGCCGCCACCAGGGCCGTCAGGTGGGCCAGGGGCAGGCGCGAGGTCAACCGCTCCTCGTAGCGCCGCACCAGCACCGGCGGGCAGTAGTCCAGGAGCAGGGCGTAGAGCGCCGGGTCGCCGCGCAGGGCCTGCGGGCCGTCCAGGCTCGCCTTGAGGGCCGCGTCCAGGGCGTCGGCCAGGGCGTTCATCTCGCGCGAGAGCTCCGCCGTCAGGGCCGTCAGGGGCCGTTCCCCTCCGGCCGCGCGGTATTCGCGCACCAGCAGCCGCGCCTCGTCGCGGGCGCGACGGCGCAGGATGTCCAGCACCTGGGCCACATACTCGTCCTTGATCTCCAGGAACTCGTCGTCGGACAGGGCCAGCCCGGCCAGGATTTCATAGGACGAACTGATGACCCCGCACTTGTTGGCGCTGGCGCCGTGGACCACGAGCACCCCGTGCTCCTGGAGCCGCTCGCGCGCGCCCGGGGAGAGGAACAGGTTGGCCCCCTCCACCACCGCCCAGGCCGAGGGGCGGCCGTCGGGCAGCAGGAAGTCGCGCCAGTTGTCCTCGTTCATGGTGTCGGGCCGGCCCCCGGCGGGGATGAACAAGTCGGCCACTGCGGTGTTGTGCAGGGTGTCGCGCAGGTGCGCGCCGCCCGGCTCGGAAACGCGGACGCAGAACGCGCCCGCCCCGCGCAGCAGCCCGGGGTCGAACTCGGCCACGCCCAGGTTCGCGTCGGCCAGGCGCAGCAGCTCGCCGTGGTCCAGGCCGTCCGGGTCGTAGAGGGCGCCGTGGCCGTCGCTGGCCGAGACGATGCGCACGCCCGCGCCGTATTCGCGGATGAGGATGCGCATGGCGTTGGAGGCCACGTCGCCGCGGGTACCGCCGGTGAACTTGACCGAAAACGGACGGGCGCGCGGATCGATACCCAAAAGGCGCAGGATCTCCTCGGCGAAAACCACAACGCCCAGGGAGGTCACGCCGTAGCGCTTGTGGCTGATGCCCGTACGCGGCTTGGAGCTCATGAGCGCCGAGGGCCAGGGATAGCCCCGGGCCCGGGCCCGGGCCACCATCCATTCGATGTGCGCGGGGGTCACGTTCTCGTCGGGGCCGAGGAAGACCACCTCGTCGCGCCCCAGGTGGTCCACCACCCGGCGCAGGCTGTGGCGGCCCCTGTCGGCCAGGATCAGATCCAGCAGGGCGTCGGTCATGGACTTCACGGCCAGATCGAGGTCGGCCCCGGGCTCCAGGAGCAGAACGGCCTTGGAGCCGCCCTCGGGGATGTCCTTGTTCTTGCTCTGCTGGCTGAGGGCCAGGGCCGTGACCTCGGCGAACTGCCGGCCCGCCTCCAGCTCGAACTGCGCGGCCTCCGCCGTGGGCACGATGCGCACCCCGCCCCGGGCCATCTCGCGGTAGCGCACATGAAAGGCCTGATAATGTGCGCCGTGGAAGAAAAAAATGCCGTAGGGCGCCTGCCCGCCGCCCGGGACGGCGCCCCGCCCCGGCCCCCGGCGCCCGGGCAGGCGCGTGAGCACCGCCGGGTCGAGGCGAAAGCCCAGGCCGAACCGCGCGTCGAGGTACTGGTTGGTGCGCAGGGTGTGGGTGACGAAGGTTTCCATGACCTGGAAGACCCGCGCGGGCATGTCGGCCGAAATGGCCGCGCGGGCCTCGCGCAGGGCGCGCAGGGCCTCGCCCTGGCGCCGCGCGCGGCCACGGGCCCCGGCCGGGTCGAAGCGGGCCGCGAAATAGTCCAGCAGCCTGCGGGCCGCCCCGGGCTGGGCCAGAACCGCCGCGGCAACGTTGGCCGTGGTGTAGGCGTAGGGGTCCAGGCCGTGCAGGAACTGGTGGGCGAAGGCCGCCCCGGCGCCCAGAAGCGCCACCTCGCCCAAAGAGAATCCGGCCTCCAGCAGGGCGTCCAGGGGGCGGCCCGTGGCCTGCCACTTCACCGTGCGCAGCTCGGCGAACAGGGCCTCCCGGCGCTCCGGGGCCAGGGCCGGGCTGTCCTGCGGCAGATAAAAGCTCATCACGCAGAAAGACCGCCCCGGCGTGGCGTACACGTCGGCATAGGCCCGCTCGGCGCGGGCCCCGGCCCGGCGCAGGATGCGCGCCGCAGCCAGCAGCACCCCCCGGGCGGGCGCCTCCATCATGGCCACCACCAGCCGCGACAGCCCGGGATAGACCCCGGGCTCCAGGGCCACGTCGACGCCCTCGCGGCCCCGGATGTGCCGCCAGAGGGCGAAATGGCGCATGGTGCGCCCGGCCTCGAACTTCTGCACGCAATCGTCCGTGGCCGAGGCCAGGAACGCGCGGAACTCCGCGAGCATCCGGGGGCGCAGGCCGCCCTCGGCCCGGGCCAGCTCCAGCGCCCGGGCCAGGGCCGGGCCGTCCGGCTCCGCCTGCCTGGCCGGGGCGGAGACGAAGGTATCCAGGCGCAGGCGGCCGTCGGCGGTCTGGACCATGCGCGCGCCCAGGATGCTGCGCGCGGCGACGCCCTCCACGGCGGCGACCATGGCGTCCATGTCCCCGCCCGGGGACAGAACGGTGCGCCGCGTGCCGCAGGGGCTCTCCAGGACCACCACCTGCCCCTGGGTCAGCACCTGCCCCGAGACCAGGGCCCGCAGGTGCGCGGCCTGCTCCTCCCCGCTGTGGGTGCGGAAGTAGTAGTCCGGCATCTGGGCGAAAAACCAGGGGACAACCTCGCGGGTGGCCGCGTCCAGGCGGCTGGCCAGCAGCTCGCGCATGGCCCGGGCGTCGCGCGGGGGGACGGGGTCGTGGCGGGCGGGGGTCATGGCGTTTCTCCTTGCGGGCTTGCGGGCGCGGGGGGCTCGGCCCGCCCCGTGGCCAGGCAGTCGGCCCAGTCGTCGCGGCCGTTGGCGGCGGCCAGGGCGGCGGCCGCGTCCCAATCGTAGTCGACGGCGAACAGCTCGGCCCGCCAGCCCGCCCCCGCGCGCTCCACCACCGCATAGCGCGCGTGGGGCGAGCCGCAGCTCATGGCGTGGGGCGGCTGGTCGTCGGTGTAGGCGGGCAGGCCCACGCTGCCGGGGTTGACCACCAGCCGACGGCCCGTGTGCAGCACGCGCGGAACGTGCGAATGGGCGCACAGCACCAGGGGGTAGTCCCAGCCCGCGAGCTCGGCCTCGACCGCCTCGGGGCGCCGGGGTTCGGGCAGGCCCGAGTCCACGTCGTCCAGCAGATAGCGGGCGTCGTCGCAGGGCGTGCCGTGACACAGCAAAACGCCGCCCTCCAGGGTCATGACCCAGGGCAGCGCCGCCAGGCGCTCGAGCTCCCAGGCGGGCAGCGCCGCCAACACAAACTCCAGGGTCGGCCCCTGGCGCCCGGGCGGGTCCAGCAGCAGGCGGTCCTGGTTGCCGGACACGGTGGGCATGGGCCGCCCGGCCAGCAGCAGGGCGGTACCCGCCGGGTCCAGCGGGCCGTAGTGGATGTCGCCAAGGTTCACGAAACGGTCGACGCCCTGGCGCCCGGCGTGCTCCAGCACGGCGGACAGGGCAAAGGAATTGCCGTGGATGTCGGCAAGAACGGCCAGACGCATGCACACCCCCTCGCTGCTCGGGCGGCTCCGCAGGAGCCCTGCCCCAGGCATACATGCTTTCCGGCCCCGGGAACACCCCCCGCGCGCGGAAAATACGGCGAACAGGCCATTTTTCCCGGCCGGACCCGGGCCTTGACGCCGCCGGGGCCCGCCCCTACCCTGGGCGCCCACCCGGCCCCAAGGACAAGGACATGACCGAAGCCCGCGACCAGCAAAAGCCCGCGCCGCCCGCAGGCGTCCGGCCCGACACCTCGGAGCCGGGGCCAGGTGCGCCCCTGTTCGCCGGGGTCGACGCGTGCCGGGGCGGTTGGGTGGCGGCCCTGGCCCCCGGCTGGCCCCTCGCCGCGCCGCCGCGCATCCTGCTGCTGCCCTATTTCGCCGCCGTGCTCCGCGCCGTGGCGGGCTGCCGCCGCGTTGGGCTGGACATGCCCGTGGGCCTGCCCTCGGGCCCCGGGGTGCGCCGCTGCGACCTGCTGGCGCGCGAGGAGCTGGCCCGGGGGGCCGGGCCGGACGCGCGCGGCGCGGGGGCGCGGGTTTTCCTGGCGCCCCCGCGCGAGGCCCTGGCCGCCGCCACGCCCCGCCAGTTCCAGGCCCTGCACCGCGCGGCACGCGGCACGGGGGCCGGGCTGCCCGTGTGGGGCATCGTGCCCCGGCTGCGCGAGGTGGACGCGGCCATGACCCCCGCCCTGCAGGAGCGCGTCTTCGAGGTCCACCCCGAACTGGCCCTGGCGCGGCTGGCCGGGCGGGTCCTGCCCTCCAAGCACGGCGCCCCGGGCCGGGAGGCCCGCCGGACCCTGCTGTGCGGCCCGGATTGCGCCTGGGCCGCCAGGGGCGTACACTGCGCGGGCGTGGCCGCCGCGCCCCACGACCTGCTGGACGCCGTGGCCTGCCTGGCCGCCGCCTGCGCGCGCCACCAGGGCCGAGCCCTGCGCCTGCCCCGGCAAAGCCCGCCCCGCGACGCGCGCGGCCTGCGGATGGAAATCTGGTTCTAGCCCCGAAACAGCGGCGCCCCGCAACGAACCGCCATGCCCCTGATCAAGCCCTCGACCCTGCGCTACCTGAAGGAGGCGGCCAAGCTCCCGCGCTATCCGCTGCTGGAGCGGCTGCACGGCTACGTCTACCTGCGCTGGCCCTACCTGTACATCGGCCTGGGCCTGGGCACGCACCCCCTGGCCCGGCTGCTGGCGCCCCTGGCGGCCCTGGCCGCGCGCATCCACCCCCTGCGGCCCGACGCCGACACCGACCCGCAGCGCGTCTCCTGGGCCGACAGCTACCACGGCAAGGCCCTGCCCCTGGAAGAGGCCCGCAGGCTCGTCACCGTGCGCCGCGACATCGACATCCGCGACCTGGAGAAGATCATTCCCTACAAGCGGGCCCGCGACCTGGTGCTGCGCAACCCCGAGCGCATCGTGGCCCTGGAATGCCCCTGCCGCCGCGCGCGCGAGAACCCCTGCCTGCCCCTTGACGTGTGCCTCATCATCGGCGAGCCCTTCGCCGGTTTCGTGCTGGAGCACCATCCGGACAAGAGCCGCCCGATCAGCCCCGAGGAGGCCGTGGAGATACTGGAGCGGGAGGACCGGCGCGGGCACGTCCACCACGCCTTCTTCAAGGAAGCCATGCTGGGGCGCTTCTACGCCATCTGCAACTGCTGCTCCTGCTGCTGCGGGGCCATGCAGGCCCAGCGCAACGGCATTCCCATGCTCTGCTCCTCGGGCTTTGTGGCCGAGCTGGACCCCGGGGCCTGCGTCCACTGCGGGCTGTGCGCCAGCCGCTGCCAGTTCCGCGCCCTGAGCCACGCGGACGGCGCAACCCGGCTGGACCCCTCGCTGTGCATGGGCTGCGGGGTGTGCGTCAACGCCTGCCCCCGGGGAGCCCTGAGCCTGCGCCGCGACGCCGCGCGCGGCGAGCCCCTGGAGATCGAGGCCCTGCTGGCCCGCGCCGCGGGCACGGCGCCCTGAGGGCCGCAGGCCGCGGCCACGCGAAGGGGCCCCGGCGCGGTGTCGCGCCGGGGCCCCCGCGCAGGCCCGGGCCGGGTTCAGGCCTCGGCCGGCGCCTCCTCGCGGGCGGGGGGCGGGCCGTCCTCCAGGGCCTCGCCAGCCACGGCGGACAGCTCCTGCGCCGAAAAGACCCGGTCGATGTCCAGGATCATGATGAACCGCTCCCCGACCTTGGACATGCCGTGGATGAACTCGGCGCGGATGCCCGTGCCCATGCGCGGGGGCGGGGCGATGTCCTCCCCGGCCAGCTCGAAGACCTCGCGCACCGAATCGGCCAGGGCGCCGAGGACCACGCCCTCGCCCTCCATGTCGGCCTCCACGATGATGACGCAGGTGTCCACGGTCTGCCGGGTGGCCTGCATCCCGAACTTCAGGCGCAGATCCACCACGGGCACCGCGTGGCCGCGCAGGTTGATGACCCCGCGCATGAACTCCGGCGCGCGCGGGATGCGCGTCACGCTCTGGAACTCCAGCACCTCGCGGACCTTGGCGATGTCCAGCGCGTACAGCTCGTCGTCGAGGACAAAGCTCAGGTATTGGCGCACCGCGCCCGCATCCAGTTCAGCCATGCTCGCCTCCTTCCCCCCGGGGGGCCCGGTTGCAGATTCTATCAGCTTATCGGTATCGCGCCCCGTGTCAAGGGGTGGCGCGCCCGGCCATGACCTCGGCCAGGGCCCTGGCCAGCTGGTCGGGCTCCATGGGCTTGGCCAGATAGGCGTCCATGCCCGCGGCCAGGAAGCGTTCCCGGTCGCCGCGCATGGCGTGGGCCGTCATGGCCACGACGGGCACCGTGCCCGGGGTCGGGCCGCCGCCGGACTCGCGGATGCGCCGCGTGGCCTCCAGGCCGTCCATGTCGGGCATCTGGATGTCCATGAGCACGCAGTCGAATCGCTCGCGGCCCAGGGCTTCCAGCACCGTGCGCCCCGAATTGGCCGTGACCACCTCGTGACCCATGCGCTCCAGGATGCGCCGGGCGTAGATCATGTTGACCATGTTGTCCTCGGCCAGCAGGACGCGCAGCGGCCCGGGCCCGGACGGCTCCCGCGGGATGTCGTCCTCGGTCCACGGACGGGCCACGCGGCACACGGCGGTGAACTCGAAGCGCGAGCCCCGGCCCGGCTCGGACCACACGTCGATGCCCCCGCCCATCATTACCGCCAGGCGGCGCGAGATGGCCAGCCCCAGGCCCGTGCCCTGGTAGCGGCGACGCAGGGAGCCGTCCACCTGGCTGAAGCTTTCGAATATCTCGCCCTGCTTGTCGGCCGGAATGCCGCAGCCCGTGTCGCGCACGGAAAAACGCAGGGCCAGCGGCGCGCCGGGGGCGTTGGCGTCCGCGCCGCCGGCGGGCAGCGCCTCGCGCGACACGCGCACCGTCACCGCGCCCCGGTCCGTGAACTTCACGGCGTTGCCCACCAGGTTCACCAGCACCTGGCGCAGGCGCCCGCCGTCGCCAAGCAGCCCGTCGGGCACGTCGCCGTCCACGGCCCAGTCCAGGGCGATGCCCTTGCGGCGCACCTCGACGGTGAATATCTCGGCCACCGAACGCACGAACTGGCGCAGCAGGAAGCGCTCCTCGGTCAGCTCCAGCTTGCCGGCCTCGATCTTGGAGATGTCCAGGATGTCGTTGAGCACGCGCAGCAGCGCGCGGCCCGAGTCGCGCAGCATCTCCATGTTGGCACGCTGCCCGGCGGTCAGCTCCGAGTCCAGGGTCAGCTCGGCCATGCCCAGGATGCCGTTGAGCGGCGTGCGGATCTCGTGGCTCATGTTGGCCAGGAACTCGGACTTGCTGCGCGAGGCGGCCTGCGCGGCGCGCCCGGCCTCCAGCAGCGCCTCCTCGCCCATCTTGCGCTCGATGGCCAGGGCCACCTGCCGCGACACGGCTTCGAGCAGCCCCACGTCCTCGCGGCGGAAATAGGCCGCGTCGGTATAGTCCTGCACGGCCATGGCGCCGATGACCCGCTCGCTCACCCGCAGGGGCACCCCGAGCCAGACCCGCGACATGGTGCCCACCGGGGTCAGCCCCGTGTCGCGACGGCGCTCGATCATCTCGGCGCGGGTCAGCATCAGCGGCTTGCCCGAGCGGATGACCTCCAGGGTCAGGCTCGACGTGCGCGGGTTGGAGATGTCGCGGATCTCGAAGAAGGCGCCGTCCATCTCGTCGCGGAAATAGGGGAAGACCAGGCGGTCGTGCTTCTCGTCCAGCAGGGCGATGAAGAAATTGCGCGCCCGCAGGGTTTCCGTGAAGATTCCGTGGATGGTTTCGTAAAGGTGGTTCAGGTCGCGCGTGGCGCTCACGGCCTCGGAGATGCGCGACAACAGGTCGGCCACGGCCTCGGCGTGCCTGGCCCGGGAGATGTCCACCGCGGTAAGCAGGAGCCCTTCCAGCCCGCGCCGACCGCGCACGGCGCACAGCTCCACCAGGGCCGGGAACGTCCCGCCGTCCTGGCTGGCCAGCCCGCACTCCGCGGCCACGGGGCCGCCCCCCCGATCCAGTTCGGCCGCGGCGCGCTCCAGGACCCGCGCGCCGTCGGCGGCGAACAGCTCCTCCAGCGGCCTGCCGAGCATCTGCTCGCGGGAGCAGCCGAACAGCCGCTCCGCCCCGGGGTTGAACTCCGCTATGCGCGGGCCGGGCCAGGCCCCCTCGGCCAGGACCACGGCCACCGCCCGCGAGCCCTCGAACACGGCGCCCTGACGCGCAAGGCTCCGGTGCAAAAGGCCGCGCGCCGCGTCGGCGCGGGCGGCCTCCCGCGCCAGGGCCCGGCGCAGGCGGCGCCCGTCCCACAGGGCCAGCCCCAGCAGCCCGGCCGCAAGGCCCAGGACGGCCAGCGCGCCCCGTGGCGCCACGGCCCACAACGGCCACAGCGCCGCCGCGGCCAGGACGGCCACGGCGACGACCAGGGCCCCGGCCCGCCAGGACACGGGGGAGGAAGGGACGCGGGAGTTCATCGTCCCCTCAAGCTAGCACATCGCCACGCGCGGCAAAAGGGGCGCGCAGCGAAAAACCCGTCGCCCGGGACGGCTCCGGGGGGTCAGCCCTGGCCCAGCAGGGGCCGCAGGTCGTGGACCACATCGCGCAGCACGTCCTGCAGGGCCTCGCGCAGCAGGTCGCGAAAGCGCGTGTCCGACGGGGTGACGAACGTCCGCTCCCAGCGGCCGTAATACGTCTTTTGCAGGGCCGTCTGGCCGTCGCGCTCCAGGGTCACGGCCAGCTCCATCTCCGTCACATGGTCGAACCCGTCGCGCGTGGTGCTGAGCTTGAGGATCTCCCCGCGCACCACCTGCCCGGGGTTGAAGGGCGAGTCCCGGTTCTCGCGGCTGGCGTCGCAGCCCCGGGCGGCCAGCTCGGTCCGCAGGGCCCCCTCCACCCACTGGCTCACCGTGCCCGTGGCCGGATACAGGGCGATGGCGCGGTCGCGCCCGATGTCGGCGCCGGGGCGGCGGTCGGCGAAGGCGCCCACGGCCACGGGCCGGGCGCACAGCCCTTCGGCCTGGCCCACGGCCAGGTATTCCAGGGGCACGAGGTTGGTCTTGGGGCCGCACCCGGCCAGGGCGGCCAGGGCCAGACAGCACGACGCGAGAAACAACAGGGGCTTCATGGCGAAACACTCCGGGGAGGCGGTGGATTTTGGCGCACACTACCCCAGGCCGGGGCCGCCCGCAAGGTTCCCCGCCACCCGGCCGGGCCGGGCCGGCGCGGGCGGCTTGACTTTGCCCGCCCCGCGTGGGATGCCCCGCACAACCAACGGGGACGCCGCCATGCACGACAACGACGCCACACAACGCTTCCTGGACAGCCTGCCCGAGCTGGCGCCGGACCAGGAATTCCGCTTCGCCTGCCACCCGCAGGTGCCCTGCTTCAACGCCTGCTGCGGCGACCTGAACCTGATGCTCACGCCCTACGACGTGCTGCGCCTGCGCCGGGCCCTGGGCGAGCCCAGCGCCGAGTTCATCCGCACCCGGGTCCATGTGGCCCTGGCCCCGGACACCGGCCTGCCCCTCATGCGCCTGCGCATGCGCGACGACAAGCGCCGCAGCTGTCCCTTCGTGAGCCCCGGGGGCTGCACGGTCTACCCCCACCGGCCCTCGGCCTGCCGCACCTATCCCCTGGGCCGGGCCACCCGCCTGGGCGAGGACGGCGAGGTGCTGGAACGCTTCTTCCTGGTCCGCGAGGGCCACTGCAAGGGCTTCGCCCAGGACAGCGCGTTCACCCCCGCCACCTGGCTCGCGGATCAGGAGCTGGCCGTGTACAACGCCAGCAACGACCGCACCATGCGCCTGATGGCCCGCGTCAAGGCCACCGGGCGCCCCGTGGACCCGCGCCACGCCAACATGGCCGCCCTGGCCCTGTACCAGCTCGACTCCTTCGCGAACTTCATCCGCGACACCGGGGTCCTGGGCCGGCTGGACATGGCCCCGGGCCGGGCCGAGGCCGTGCTGGCCGACGAGGCCGCGCGCCTGGAGTTCGCCCAGGACTGGCTGACCCTGGTGCTCTTCGGCTGCTGCGACGGCCTGGAGGTGCGCCGATGACCCAGGCCCCGCCCCCCAGCCCCAAGGTCGTGCCCCGGGCCGAGGCCGCCGCGCGCCTGGAGGCCCTGCGCCCCGGGCGGCGGGTGGTCTTCACCAACGGCTGCTTCGACATCCTGCACCCCGGGCACGCCGATCTGCTGGCCCGGGCCCGGGCCCAGGGCGACCTGCTGGTTGTCGGGGTGAACGACGACGACTCCGTGCGCCGCCTCAAGGGCCCGACCCGCCCGGTGAACCCCGTTGGCGACCGCATGTTCGTCCTGGCCGCCCTGGCCTGCACGGACCTGGTGACCTCCTTCGGCGAGGACACGCCCCTGGAACTGATCCGCGAGCTGCGCCCCGACGTACTGGTCAAGGGCGGGGACTGGTGCGTGGAGCGCATCGTGGGCCGCGAGGTGGTCGAGGCCGACGGCGGCCGGGTGCTGTCCCTGCCGCTTCTGCCCGGCCACTCCACCACCGGGCTCATCGAACGCATCCTGGCCGCCAGCGGCCGCGCCTGAGCCCGGCCCCTTCCGCCATGCGTCGTTCCGCTTTTTTCATCGGCTGCCTGTGCGCCCTGGGCGCGACCATGATCTGGTCGGGCAACTTCGTGGTTTCGCGCGGGTTGGGCGAGGTCTTCCCCCCGGTGCGCCTGGCGCTGCTGCGCTGGATCACGGCCACTGTGGCCATCCTGCCCTTCGGGCTGGCCGCCGCCCTGCGCCAGCGGGCCCTGCTGCGCCGCCACCTGGGCTACGTCCTGGCCTCGGCGCTGCTTGGCGTGTCGGCCTTCAACACGCTCATCTACATCGCGGGCCGCCACACCGAGGCCGTGAACATGGCCCTCATCGCGACCTCCACCCCGGTGTTCCTGATGACCATCTCGGCCCTGTTCCTGGGCGAGCGGGTCACGGCCCGGACCTTCGCCGGGGCCGGGGTGGCCGTGTGCGGGGTGGTCCTGCTGGTGACGCGCGGCGACCTCGCGCGGCTGCTGGAGCTGCGCTTCAACCCCGGCGACGCGCTGATGCTCCTGGCGGCGTTCCTGTTCTCGACCTACAGCATCCTGCTGCGCCGCCGCCCGGCGGGGCTGGATCAGGGCGCCCTGCTCACCGCCACCTTCGCCCTGGGCGCCGCCGGGCTCGTGCCCTGGGCCCTTTGGGAGGCCTGGGCCCTGCCCCCGGGGAGCGGCGAGCTGACCCCGCAGGTGCTCGGCGCGGTGCTCTATATCGGCGTGGGCGCGTCGGTGGCGGCCTATTTCCTGTGGGGCCGGGCCCTGGAGCAGGCCGGGCCGACCGTTGCCGGGCTGATCTACTACACCCTGCCCCTGTTCAGCGGCCTGGAGGCGGCCCTGCTGCTGGGCGAACCCATGACCTGGGTCCACGCCGCCAGCGGCGGGCTCATCGTGGGCGGCATCGCCCTGGCCACCCTGCGCCGGGGCAACTAGCCCGGCGGGGAGCACGCCGCGCGGCCGGTGCGCGCGGGCCGGGCCCGGGCCCGACCTCCCGGTGCGTGGCCCGCGTCGGCAACACCGCCCCTCCCCGCGGGCCCGGGCCCCGCCGCAACGCGGGGTGCGAGGCTCGCAACGTCCACGCCGCACCCCCGCGCGCCCGGGCCCCGCACCAGCCCGATGGGGTTGGCGCTCATCGCAGCGGCCGCACCCCCGCGGGCCCGGGCCCCGCCGTTCCGGGTGCGCCCCATGCGGCAACGCCCTTCCCCCCCCCATGACCGGCCCCGTCCGGGCGGGCCCCGTGTCGCCGCGCCCCCCCAGCCCGCACGTCATGCCCGCGCAGCGAGCCGCCCGCCGCCCGGGCCGGGAAGGCACCGGCGGCGACAAATCGGCGCCACGCCGCGCAAGACGCGGCAAGACGCCGCCACGGCGCATGCAACAGTCCGGGATATCTTCCGCACCCAACGCGCTGAGGCGGTCTCCCAGGGATTTTACCCTGTACAAATAGCGCAAAGCCCTATATACACCCGTGGCGTTCTGGGTTATGTTTAAAAGTTTTGCCCAGACAGTTGCGGGACACGGGGAACCGCATCCGCCATCCTGGCGGATGTCCAGCCATAACGGCCAGATGCGGCGGCAAGCGGCCGGAGGCCATCCTCCGGGCAGCCCTGTTGTCGTGTTTGGCGCGCCGCCGTCCCCCTCCCGCCGAAGGAACACCATGCGCGACCCCCAGGACCGTCATGGCCTGCGCCAGGAACGGTATTTCGCCATATCGCCCCTGATGCTCTTCCCCGGAAGGGCCGGGGACTTTGATGTCTTCCTGCTGCGCGGCGGGGAGTTCGTGCTCCACGCCCGCGCCTGCGAACGCTTCACCCAGAGCCACAGGACCATGCTGAGCGAAAACGGCGTGACCGAGGTCTATGTGCCCTGCCACCAGGAGCCCGCCTACCGCGCCTATGTGGAGCACAATCTCGGCCGGACCCTGCTGCGCGAGGACGCCCCCCTGGAGGAGCGCGCGCGCCTGGTCCACGAATGCGCCGTGGACATCGTGCGCTCGGCCTTCGAGCACCGCCTGCCCGAAACCCTGGCCCGCCAGCAGAACATCGCCCGGGTCATGGAATTCGTGCGCGAGGCCCTGGCCTTCCTGTGCGCCGGGCAGTCCTTCCAGACCCTGGCCCGGCTGGTGTCCCACGACTACCGCACCTTCTCGCACTGCGTACACGTCTTCCTCTACTCCTCGGCCATCCTGCAAACCTACGAACCCGACCGCCAGACCCTGCTGGACGCCGGCATCGGGGCCATGCTCCATGACATCGGCAAGGTCCTGATCCCCCACGACATCCTGAACAAGACCGGGGCCCTGACCCTGAGCGAGCGGGCCGTCATCAACACCCATCCCGGCAAGGGCGTGGACCTGTGCGCCGGGCTGCCCCTGACCCGGACAACCCGCGACTGCATCCTGCTGCACCACGAAAAGCTCGACGGCTCGGGCTACCCGGGGGCCGTGCGGGCCGGAGCCATCCCCCTGGCCGTGCGCGCCGTGACCATCGCCGACATCTACGACGCCATGACCACCAACCGGCCCTACAGCCGGGCCATGCACCCCTTCCAGGTCCTGCGCATCATGCGCGACGAGATGTTCGACGAACTGGACATCGAGATGTACAAGCGCTTCGTGACCATCCTCTCCGGGGCGCGCATCGTCTAGCCCGGCCGCCCAGGCACACCCCGCCGCGCCGCCGCGTGCGGCCCGGCCCGCGCCCCCGCGCCGGGCCGTCCGCACCCTGTCCGCGCCGCCGCACGAGCCCGCCCCCTGCCCCGCGCCACCGTGGCGGAATGCGCTCCTGCCCCCGCCGCCGCCGTGCGCTGTCCGCCTCTGCCCTGCTCCCCCGGCAGCCGTGCGCTGTCCGCCCCTGTCCGCTGCCGCCGCAGTGCGCGGTCCGGCCTCCCGCTCTTCCGGGGCGCGGCGGCTGCGTATTTTTCCCGCACCGGACTTGACAGCCTCCGGCCCGC
>NZ_JALNWM010000079.1 GCF_023230885.1 Desulfocurvus sp.
GGCCAGGGTCTCGGCCTTGTGCGCGGCCCAGGCCGGGGCCAGCAGCTCGCCCGGGGCCGGGTCCGCCGCCAGGCGGTGGACGACCACGTCGGGCCGCAGCGCGGCCAGGGCGCGGACCACGGCGTCCACATACTCCCCGCGCTCCAGGGGCCGCAGCGCCCCGCGCCGCCAGTCCGCCGCCAGGGGCGCCCCCCGGCAGACCAGCAGGTTGTGCAGCTTGATTCCGGCCACGGGCAGGGCGTTCAGGAAGGCCACGCCCTCGGACAGGGCCCCGGCCCCCTCGCCGGGCAGCCCGGCCACAAGGTGCGCGCAGACCTTGATGCCGTGGCGCTGGCACAGCTCCGCCGCGCGGGCGAAATCGGCCACGGTGTGCCCCCGGTTCACGCGCGCCAGGGTGGCGTCGCGCGCGGATTGCAGGCCCATGTCGAGCCACAGTTCGGCCACGGGCAGCCCGGCCAGGATGCGTGCCTTCTCGTCGTCCAGGCAGTCGGGCCGGGTGCCCACGCACAGGCCCGCCAGCCCGGGCAGGGCCGCGGCCTCCTCCAGGACGGCGCGCACGCGCGCGGCCGGGCCGTGGGTGTTGGTGTACGCTTGCAGGTAGCCCAGGAAGAGCCGGGGGCGACGGCGGGAAGGGCGCGCCAGCCAGGCGTCCCACTGGGCCCGCAGCCCGGCTCCGGCGCCGTGGCGGCCGGTGCCCGAGCCGCGTTCGTTGCAGAACGAACAGCCCCCGGCGGACAGGGTGCCGTCACGGTTGGGGCAGGAGAATCCTGCGTCCAACGGGACCTTGCCCACCCGGCAGCCGAAAAGCTGGCGAAAATAGGCGGAAAGAGCGTAGTACCTGAGCACCTGATTTCACGGGGGTTTTAGGAAATTCCTGCGAAACCTTGCTTGATGGAAGGGGTTTGTATATCAAGCCCTTTGAACGGCGGCGCACCGGATCCGATTCGCAGGGCCAGATTTTCCCCCTCCGCGCCGCACCACCGGGTTGACCCAAGAGAGCATCCATGTCCAGAATTATCGACACGGTTCTTGGATTCTTTTCCAACGACCTCGCCATAGACCTGGGGACGGCCAACACCTGCGTCTACGTCAAGGGCCAGGGCATCGTGCTGCGCGAGCCCAGCGTCGTCGCCGTCAAGCAGGACAACCGCGGCGGCCGCAAGGTCCTGGCCGTGGGCAACGAGGCCAAACAGATGCTCGGGCGCACGCCCGCCAACATCATGGCCATCCGGCCCATGAAGGACGGCGTCATCGCCGACTTCGACGTGACCCAGGAGATGCTCAAGTATTTCATCATGAAGGTCCACAACTCGCGCCGCCTGGTCCGCCCGCGGATCATCATCTGCGTGCCCACGGGCATCACCCAGGTGGAGAAACGCGCCGTGAAGGAAAGCGCCGAGAGCGCGGGCGCGCGCGAGGTCTACCTCATCGAGGAGCCCATGGCCGCGGCCATCGGCGCCAACCTGCCCATCACCGAGCCGACCTCCAACATGGTGGTGGACATCGGCGGCGGCACCACCGAGGTGGCGGTCATCTCGCTGTCGGGCGTGGTGTACTCCAAGTCCGTGCGCGTTGGCGGCGACAAGATGGACGAAGCCATCATGCAGCACGTCAAGCGCAAGTACAACATGCTCATCGGCGAATCCACGGCCGAGTCCATCAAGATCCAGGCCGGCAGCGCCTACCCCTCGGAAAACGAGATCGAGATGTCCGTCAAGGGCCGCGACCTGGTGTCGGGCATCCCGCAGAACATCACCATCACCTCCGAGGAGGTGCGCAAGGCCATTTCCGAGCAGGTGGACGCCATCGTCCAGGCCTGCCGCATCGCCCTGGAGCAAACCCCGCCCGAGCTGGCCGCGGACATCGTGGACCGGGGCATCGTGCTCACCGGCGGCGGCGCCCTGCTCAAGGGGCTGGACCAGCTGCTGCGCGAGGAGACCGGCCTGCCCATCACCGTTGTCGACGACCCCCTGTCCACGGTGGTCCTCGGGTCCGGCAAGGCCCTGGACAACCTGGACGTGCTCAAGGAGGTCACCATAGACTAGGATGCGCTCCAAAAAGGGCATTGTCGCCATCCTCCTCCTCGCGCTGTTCCTCTATCTCAGCCTGTACGCGTGGAACGCCCGCACGGGCGTTCTGGACGACATGGCCAGCCGTTCCGGCCTGGAGTTCGTCGGGCTGGTGATCAAACCCGGCCAGTGGGTCGCGGATCAAAGCGTCGCGCTGTGGAAGCGCTACATCTATCTCCTGGACCTGCGCCGGGAGAACGACGCCCTGCGCGCGCACCTGGACGAAATGACCCTGGAGCTGGCGCAAACCCGCGAACAAGCCGCCGAGGTCGAACGCCTGCGGCGGCTTTTGTCCTTCGCGCCCCCGCAGGACTGGGACGGCGTCGGCGCGCGGGTCGTGGCCCACCGCATGGGCCCCAACGCCGTGCTCGACAGCGTGACCATCGACAAGGGCACCCTGGGCGGCGCCGAGGTGAACACCCCGGTGGCCACGCCCGACGGGCTGGTGGGCCGCGTGCTGCGCTCGGGCCTGAGCGTCTCCACCGTGCTGCTCATCACCGACCGCAACAGCAAGGTGCCCGTGCTGGGCCGCACCCACCGCACCTCCGGCGTGCTCACGGGCCTTGGGCCCGGCAGGCCGCTGGAGGTCCGCTATGTGCCGCTCAACGCCCCGGTGGACGTGGGCGAGATCCTGATCACCTCCGGGCTGGCCCAGATCCACCCCAAGGGCCTGCCCGTGGCCCGGGTGGTGGCCGTGGAGCGCTCGGACATCTCCCTGTTCCTGACCGTGCTGGCCGAGCCGCTGGTGAACCTGCCCGATCTGGAGGAGGTGCTGCTGCTCATGCCCGAGGCCGCGGCGGCCCAGGCGCAGGGCGCAGGCACGGCGCCGCCCGCCCCGGGCCCGGACGCCGCCGCGCCCGAGGCGCAGTAGGGGGCGGCCGTGCATGCCTTCCTGTGGTGGCTGGCCTACACCGTGGCCGCGGTCTGGATCCAGCGGGCCCTGCCGGGGCTGGACGCCTTCGGCCCGGCGGTGGTGATCCTGCTCCAGGAGCGCAGGCTGCGCCAGCTCCTGTGGCTTTTGCCGTGCTGGATCCTGCTCCAGGAGGGCATGGGCAGCGCGCCCTTCGGGACCATGATCCTGTGGTACGCGGGCCTGGTGGTCTTCTTCGTCCTCGGGCGCTGGCTTTTCGAGTCGCGCAACGTGCTCTTCGTGTTCTTCATCGGCGTGTTCATGGGCGGCTGGCACTTCCTGCTGCTGAGCGGCATGGCCGTGCTCCAGGGCCTGGCCCTGGACCCGCAGCGCCTGGCCTGGGACAGCGTGCAGCAGGCCGTGGCCTTCCCCCTGGGCTGGGCGGCGCTGTACACGCTCTATGTGCGGCAGGTGCGCAATGTCGTCGCAGTTTGAGCCCGAAGGGCAGGCCCCGCCGGCAACGGGCCTCGTCCTGCTCCAGGCCTGCATCTGGGGCCTGTTCTGCATCTTCGCCCTGCGCTTTTGGTACCTCCAGGTCTACAAGGGCGAACACTTCGCGGCCAAGGCCCGCGACAACCAGCTGCGCCAGGAATCCTCCTTCGCCCCGCGCGGCCTTGTGCGCGACAGGAACGGCGAGCTGGTGGCCGTGAACGAACCGGCCTACGCCCTGGGACTGGTGCGCGAGGACGTGCGCGACCTGGACGCCACCCTGGCCCAGGTCGCCCGGTGGACGGGCATCCCCGAGACCGAGCTGCGCGAGCGCTTCGAGAAGGGGCGCCGCCGGGTCAAGCCCTTCGAGCACCTGATCCTCGTGCCCGACCTGTCCTTCGAGCTTCTGGCGCACATCGAGGCCAACACCCTGTTCTGGCCGGGGCTGGAGATCGTGGTCCGCCCCAAGCGGCGCTACCCGCAGGACGACCTGCTGGCCCACGTTCTCGGCTATGTGGCCGAGGCCAACGAGGAGGAGCTGGAAAAGGACCCCGGGCTGGCCCTGGGCGACAACATGGGCAAGGGCGGGCTGGAGCTGGTGCTCGAAAACCGGCTGCGCGGGGTCAAGGGCCTGAACCAGGTGGAGGTGGACGCCACCGGGCGGCGGCTGAACCAGATGGTGCTGCGCGAGCCCCTGGCGGGCGAGGACATCCGCCTGTCCATCGACCTGAACCTGCAACGGCGCTGCACCGAGCAGATGGCCGGACACGCCGGGGCCCTGGTGGTCATGGACCCCGACACCGGCCGCATCCTGGCCTTCGTGAGCATGCCCTCCTTCGACGCCAACATGTTCGTGGCCGGGCTGTCCACCGAGCAGTGGACCGGGCTGCGCGACCACCCGCGCCACCCGTTGCAGAACCGGGTCATCCAGAGCATGTTCCCGCCGGGTTCGGTGTTCAAGCTGGTGGTGGGCGCCGCCGGGCTGGAGGCGGGCATCAACCCGCGCGAGACCGTCTACTGCAACGGGCAGGTCATGCTGGGCAAGCGCGTCTTCCGCTGCTGGAAAAAGCACGGCCACGGCGCCGTGAACTACCAGCAGGCCCAGGTGCAGTCCTGCGACGTGTATTTCTACAGCCTGGGCGAGCGGCTGCGGGTGGACAAGATGGCCCCCTTCGCCACGGCCTGCGGCTTCGGCCAGCGCACGGGCATCGAGCTGCCCCACGAAAAAGGCGGGCTGGTGCCCACGCCGGACTGGAAACGGCGGCGCTTCGGCGAGCCCTGGGTCGGCGGCGACAACTACAACATGGCCATCGGCCAGGGCTTCAACCTGGTGACCCCGCTCCAGGTCACGCGCTTCCTGGCCGCCCTGCTCAACGGCGGAACCCTGTACAAGCCGCTGCTGCTGGCCGACCAGGAGCCCGAGGCCCAGGGCGCCCTGCCCATGAGCGAAACCACGCGCAAGCTCATCGTGGACGCCATGGTCGAGACCGTCAAATCGGGCACCGCGCGGCGCCTGCAACGCCGCGACGCCGTCATGGGCGGCAAGACCGGCACCGCCCAGGTCATCAAGCTGCGGCTCAAGGACGGCGACAAACGCGAAACCACCGAGGAAATGGCCTACGAGGAGCGCGACCACGCCTGGCTGGCCTCCTTCGGCGAGAAGGACGGCAGGCGCTATGTGGCGGTGTGCATGGTCGAGCACGGCGGCCACGGGGGCGCCGTGGCCGGGCCCATCCTGGCCTCGGTGTACGACTATCTCTTCGGGGAGGCCAGGCGATGAGCCCCATCGACAGACGCATGCTCTACCACATCAACTGGCCGCTGCTGGGGCTGGTGGCGCTGCTGTTCGCCGTGGGCGTGATCAACCTGTACTCGGCCAGCGGCTTTCGCATCGAGACCGGGCAGGCCGTGGGCGCCTTCTACAAGAAGCAGCTCATCTGGGGGCTCATCGGCCTGGGCGGCATGGTGGCCTTCCTGTTCCTGGATTACCGCCACCTGAAGACCCTGGCCTGGCCGCTGTTCGTCGCGGCCGTCCTGCTGCTCGTGTGCGTGCCGCTGTTCGGCAAGACGATCTACGGCGCCAAGCGCTGGCTGGACCTGGGCTTCTTCAACCTCCAGCCCAGCGAGGTGGCCAAGATCAGCATCCTGCTCATCGGGGCCAAGCTGCTCTCGCGCGGGGCGCGGCCCATGGGCTGGGGCGAGCTGCTGCTCGTCCTGCTGGTGGGGCTTGTGCCCGCGGGGCTGATCATCATCCAGCCCGACCTGGGCTCCGGGCTGTCGGTGCTCCTGCTCCTTGGCGGCATGATCCTCTACCGCGGGCTGCGCAAGAACGTCCTGCGCCCGCTGCTGATCCTCGGCCCGCTGGCCCTGCCCCTGTCGTGGTTCTTCCTGCACGACTACCAGAAGCGGCGCATCATGACCTTCCTGGACCCCTCCACCGACCCCCTGGGCTCGGGCTACCACATCAACCAGTCCCAGATCGCCATCGGCTCGGGGCAGATCTGGGGCAAGGGCTACCTGGCGGGCACCCAGAGCCAGCTGCGCTTCCTGCCCGAAAAGCACACCGACTTCGCCATCGCCGTGTTCGGCGAGGAGTGGGGGTTCATCGGCGCCATAATTTTGCTTTCACTTTTCAGCCTGTTTCTGTATCAAATCTTCGTCACGGCGAGTGTGGCCAAGGACCGTTTCGGCAGCTATCTTGCGGCCGGAGTGTTCTTTTATTTCTTCTGGCAGATACTCATCAACATGGGCATGGTCCTCGGACTGATGCCCGTGGTCGGCATTCCGCTGCCCTTCATCAGCTACGGCGGCAGCGCGATGGTCGTGAACCTGTGCCTCATCGGCGTGGTCGTCAACGTGTCCATGCGCCGCTTCGTCTTCAAGCGGTCGTAGCGGCGCGCCCGGCCACCCCGCGCACGGACAAGACGCCTCCCGGCCCGCCCCCCAGGCCCGGACGCGAAAGGAGCAACTCATGGCACGCGACGAGATCAACGCCTTCCTCGGCACCGGGACCACCTATCAGGGCCGGCTGGACTTCCAGGGCTCGGTGCGCATCGACGGCACGTTCAAGGGCGAGGTGGCCTCCCAGGGCACGCTGGTCATCGGCAAGGACGCCAACGTCGACGGCACGGTCAACGTGGGCCAGCTGATCATCAGCGGCAGGCTCCAGGGCGAGATCGTGGCCAAGGACAAGGTCATCCTGCACAAGACCGCCAACGTGGTCGGCAGCCTGAGCACCCCGGTGCTGGTCATCGAGGAGGGCGCGGTCCTGGAGGGCCAGATCACCATGGGCGGCAAGGGCGCCAAGAAGGCGTCGGCGCCCCTGCCGGGAGCCGCGTCCGCAACGGCCTCCGGCGATAGTGAAAACAGTAACAAGCCAACGCAGCCCGCGCCGAAAACCGGGCTTTTCCGTTGATTTTCCCTGCTTTTACAGGCTCCTGAGCCGACCCGTCCACAACCCCCCTGCAGGGAAAAAAACTTTGACAGGGGGGTGGAAATCGGCTAAAGCCCGTTTGACTTTGCTCAATAATTCACAACCTCCGCGAGGGTGAGCATGATTGATCTTAATTACACCTTCTTCGTGCAGTTCGTGAACTTCATCATCACGCTCTTTGTCTTGAACTATCTGCTGGTGTCCCCCATCCGGGAGGTCATCCGCAAGCGCAAGGCCGTGATGGGCGGACTGCTGGGCGACACCGAGAAATTCGTCGAGCAGGCCGAGACGAAGCTCGCCAACTACCGCAAGGCGCTGGACGCGACCCGCGTGGCCGGCGCCGAGCAGCGCGCCAGCCTCAAGGCCCAGGGCGCCGAGCAGGAGAAGGAAATCCTCTCCGTTGCCGGGCAGCAGGCCGCCGAGACCCTCAAGGCCGAACGCGCGGCCGTGGAGGGCGAGGTGCAGGCCGCCAAGTCCGGCCTGCAGGGCCGCATCGACGCCCTCGCGGACAAGGCCATTGCCAAGGTCCTTGGCTAACGCGACGACGGCGGCGCCCACCCCGGGGCCGCCTTCGGATTTTTTCGCTCACCATCTGGTTGGAAAGGAGGGTTTCGCGTTGACAGTCCTGAAACGTCTCTTCCCCGCAGCGCTCCTCGTGCTGGTTCTGGCCCCGGCCGCCCTGGCGTCCGAAGGGGCGGCCCACGAGAGCGCGCTCACGACCGCCCTGCGCGTCGTGAACTTCATCATCTTCGTCGGCATCATCTACAAGTTCGCCGGCAAGAAGATTGCCGAGGCTTTCGGCGGCCGGCGCAAGCAGATCGAGACGCAGCTCTCCGATCTGGAGGCCCGCAAGAAGGACGCCGAACAGAAGCTGGCCGAGGTCGAGCGCGGCATCGCGAACATCGACGCCGAGCGCGAGAAGATCCTCGCCGACTGCGTGGCCCAGGGCGAGGCCCTCAAGGCCGGCATCATCGAGAGCGCCCACAAGGCCGCCGAGCGCATCAAGGAGCAGGCCCGCCTGACCGCCGCCAACGAGCGCAAGGCCGCCCTGAAGAACGTGCGCGCCGAGGTTGCCGACCTGGTGGCCGCCGCCGCCGAGAAGGCCCTGGCCAGTCGGCTCTCCGCCGAAGACCACGACAAGCTCATCAACGACTCCTTAACAAAGGTGGTGCTCAATTGACGGCTGACATCGTTGCACGCAGATACGCCAAGGCACTGTTCGCCATCGGCCAGAGCCGCGGCGAGGCCGAGCTGGAGGCGTACGGCAAGGATTTGGCCGCTTTCGCCGAGGTGCTGACCGGTGATGCGGAACTGCTCAAGTTGTTCCGCAACCCGATTTTCAGCGTCGAGGAGAAAAAGGCCATCACTGGCAGGCTCCTGGACCAGTTGAACCCCTGCCAGACCATCAAGAACTTCTGCTTCCTGCTGGCCGACAAGAAGCGCCTGGCCTGGCTGCCCGAAATCGAGGCGTACTACTCGGTGCTGCTCGACCAGGCCAAGGGTGTGGTGCGCGGCGAGCTGGTCACCGCCGTGGATCTGCCGCAGGCCAGGCAGGAAGCCGTGAAGAAGCAGCTCGCGGCCCAGCTGGGCAAGGAGTTGGTTCTCGATTTCTCCGCCGACGCGGGCATTCTGGGCGGAGTCGTGCTCAAGGTAGGGGACAAGGTCCTGGACGCGAGCTTGCGTGCTCAGCTGAACGCAATGAAAGAACAGATCAAAAGGGGTGAGTAGGCGATGCAGATCAAAGCTGAAGAAATTAGCAAAATCATTGAGGATTCGATCCAAAATTACGAATCCAAGGTGGAGATGTCCGAGACCGGTACGGTGCTCTACGTCGGTGACGGCATCGCCCGCGTCCACGGCGTCGAGAACGTCATGGCCATGGAGCTCCTGGAGTTCCCCGGCGGCCTGATGGGCATGGCCCTCAACCTCGAAGAGGACAACGTCGGCGTGGCCCTGCTGGGCGACGACACCGGCATCAAGGAAGGCGACCCGGTCAAGCGTACCGGCAAGATCTTCTCCGTGCCCGTCGGCGACGCGGTCATGGGCCGCGTCATCAACCCCCTCGGCCAGCCCATCGACGGCCTGGGGCCCATCGAGTCCAAGGATGTCCGCCCCGTGGAGCTCAAGGCTCCCGGCATCATCGCGCGTAAGTCGGTCCACCAGCCCATGTACACGGGCCTGAAGGCCATCGACGCCATGACGCCCATCGGCCGCGGCCAGCGCGAGCTGATCATCGGCGACCGCCAGACCGGCAAGACCGCCGTGTGCATCGACGCCATCCTGGCCCAGAAGGATTCCGACGTTCACTGCATCTACGTCGCCATCGGCCAGAAGAAGGCCTCGGTGGCCCTGGTCGCCGACGTGCTCAAGAAGCACGGCGCCATGGAATACACCACCATCATTTCCGCCACGGCCTCCGAGCCCGCGCCGCTCCAGTTCATCTCGGCGTACACCGGCGCGACCATCGGCGAGTTCTACCGCGACAACGGCAAGCACGCCCTGATCATCTACGACGACCTGTCCAAGCAGGCCACCGCGTACCGCCAGATGTCGCTGCTGCTGCGCCGTCCTCCGGGACGCGAGGCCTTCCCCGGCGACGTGTTCTACCTGCACTCCCGCCTGCTGGAGCGCGCGGCCAAGGTCAACGACTCCCTGGGCGCCGGTTCCCTGACCGCCCTGCCCATCATCGAGACCCAGGCTGGCGACGTGTCGGCGTACATCCCGACCAACGTCATCTCCATCACCGACGGCCAGGTCTACCTGGAGCCCAACCTGTTCAACGCCGGCGTGCGCCCCGCCATCAACGTGGGCCTGTCCGTCTCGCGCGTTGGCGGCGCCGCCCAGATCAAGGCCATGAAGCAGGTCGCGGGCACCATGCGTCTGGACATGGCCCAGTACCGCGAGCTGGCCGCCTTCGCCCAGTTCGGCTCCGACCTGGACAAGGCCACCAAGGCCAAGCTGGACCGCGGCGCGCGCCTGGTGGAGCTGCTCAAGCAGCCCCAGTACCAGCCCCAGCCCGTGCAGGAGCAGGTTGCCTCCATGTTCGCCGCCACCCGCGGCTACATGGACGACGTGGCCCTGGAGAACGTCCGCCGCTTCGAGGCCGAGTTCTTCGAGTTCATGCGCAACGCCAAGGCCGACGTGCTCAAGGACATCAAGGAAAAGGCCGTGATCGACGCGGACGTCGAGGCGCGCCTGCGGGCGGCCATCGAAGAGTTCAAGAAGACCTTCCAGGCCTAACCAACCGCGAAGGAGGATGAACCATGCCTTCGCTGAAGGATGTTCAGTTAAAAATCGTCGGCGTCAAGAAGACCAAGCAGATCACCAAGGCCATGAACATGGTGGCCTCGGCGAAACTGCGCAGCGCCCAGGGCCGCATCGAGCGGTTCCGGCCCTACGCGGACAAGTTCTACGGAATGCTTGGCGATCTGGCCGGACGTGCCGACGGGGATGCCCATCCCCTGCTGGCCGTGCGCGAGGAAATCAAAACCTCGGCCATTGTCCTGGTGACTTCCGACCGCGGCCTGTGCGGCAGCTTCAACGGCAACCTGATCAAGGCCGCCCTGAGGCTGGCCGCCGCCAAGAAGGCCGAAGGCAAGGAAGTCAAGTTCTACTGCGTCGGCAAGAAGGGCCGCGACGCCATCCGCAAGATGGAGTCCTACGAGATCGTGATGCAGAAGGTCGGTGAGTTGAACAACTTCGACTTCACCCTGGCCAACGAGGTGGGCATGGATGTCATCCGCGCCTACCTGGCGGGCGGTCTCGACGAGGTGACCCTGGTGTACGGCGAGTTCGTGAGCATGGCCAAGCAGGAGCCCATCGTCCTGCCCATCCTGCCCATCGCCAAGGATGCCGCCGAGGAGGAAACCGCCCCGGCCGCCGCCAGCAGCGAGTACATATACGAGCCCGGCGTCGAGGGTCTGCTCGCGGAGTTGCTCCCGCGCTTCATCAAGGTCCAGCTCTACCGCGGCATGCTCGACACGTCCGCCTCGGAGCACGCGGCCCGCATGAGCGCCATGGACAACGCGACCAAGGCCTGTGACGACATGGTCGGCGCCCTGACCCTGGTCTTCAACAAGACCCGCCAGGCGGCCATCACCACGGAACTCATGGACATAGTCGGCGGCGCTGAGGCGCTGAAAGGCTAATAAGGGGTAGAAATCAATGACTGCTCAAAATGGCAAATTGGTCCAGGTCATCGGCGCCGTCGTGGACGTCGAGTTCCCGGCCGGTCAGCTGCCCAACATTCTGACCGCCCTCGAGATCTCCAACCCGAACAACACCGACGCCCCCGAGCTGGTGGTCGAAGTGGCGCAGCACCTGGGCAACAACCTGTGCCGCTGCATCGCCATGGACGCCACCGAGGGCCTGGTGCGCGGCATGGAGGTGCGCAACACCGGCAAGCCCATCCTGGTGCCCGCCGGTACCGCCTCCCTGGGCCGGATCATGAACGTCGTGGGTCGCCCCGTGGACGAACTGGGCCCCATCGACTCCGACAAGATGCTGCCCATCCACCGCCCCGCCCCCGAGTTCACCGAGCAGTCGACCAAGATCGAACTGCTTGAGACCGGCATCAAGGTCGTGGACCTGCTCATCCCCTTCCCCAAGGGCGGCAAGATGGGCCTGTTCGGCGGCGCCGGCGTGGGCAAGACCGTTATCCTCATGGAGATGATCAACAACATCGCCAAGCAGCACGGCGGCATCTCCGTGTTCGCCGGCGTGGGTGAGCGCACCCGCGAGGGCAACGACCTCTACCACGAGATGAAGGACGCCGGCGTTCTGGAGAAGGCCGCGCTCATCTACGGCCAGATGAACGAGCCTCCGGGAGCCCGCGCCCGCGTGGCCCTGACCGCCCTGACCTGCGCGGAATACTTCCGCGACGAGGAAGGCCAGGACGTGCTGCTCTTCGTCGACAACATCTTCCGCTTCACCCAGGCGGGTTCGGAAGTGTCGGCGCTGCTCGGCCGCATGCCCTCGGCGGTGGGCTACCAGCCCACCCTGGGCACCGACCTCGGCGGCCTGCAGGAGCGCATCACCTCCACCACCAAGGGCTCCATCACGTCCGTCCAGGCCGTGTACGTCCCCGCGGACGACCTGACCGACCCCGCGCCGGCCACCACCTTCTCGCACCTGGACGGCACCCTGGTGCTCTCGCGCCAGATCGCCGAGCTGGGCATCTACCCCGCGGTGGACCCGCTGGACTCGACCTCGCGCATCCTGGACCCCAACGTCCTTGGCGCCGACCACTACAACACCGCCCGCGAAGTGCAGCAGGTGCTCCAGAAGTACAAGGACCTGCAGGACATCATCGCCATCCTGGGCATGGACGAGCTCTCCGACGAGGACAAGCTCATCGTACACCGCGCGCGGCGCATCCAGCGTTTCCTGTCCCAGCCCTTCCACGTTGCGGAAGTGTTCACCGGCCACCCCGGCCAGTACGTCACCCTCGAGGACACCATCCGCGGCTTCCGCGAGATTCTCGAAGGCAAGCACGACGACCTTGCTGAGAACGACTTCTACATGGTCGGCAACATCGACATGGCCATCGAAAAGGCCAAGAAGTCCGCAGCTTAATCGTCCGGGAGGCTCACAATGGCCCAACTGCAACTTGAGATAGTGACCCCCGACAGGCTCGTGCTCAGCGAACCTGTGGAGTACGTCGGCGCTCCGGGATACGAGGGCGAGTTCGGCATTCTGCCGGGCCACATCCCGTTCCTGTCGGCCCTCCAGGTGGGCAACCTCTACTACAAGGTCGGCGGCAGGACGCACTTCGTCTTCGTCGCCGGCGGCTTCGCCGAGGTCTCCGACGACAAGGTGACCATCCTGGCCGAAGTCGCCGAAAAGGCCACCGAGATCGACGTGGAACGCGCCCGCAAGGCCCGCGAACGCGCCGAGCAGCGGCTGGCCAAACAGCAGGAGAACATCGACCACGCCCGCGTCCAGGCGGCCCTGGCCCGCGCCATGGCCCGCGTGAGCTGCCGCAGCCGCGCCAAGGATGCCGGGACCTGCGAGATGTAATCCCGCCCAGCATCGCCTCTACCCCACGGCAGGCCGCCCCCGGGCGGCCTGCCTTTTTTGCGCCCGGGCCCGGCGCGGTGCCTGGTCCGCCCGCGGCCGCACCCCCGGGTTGCGTCCCCCGGCCCGTTCCCTGGCCCGGACTGCCGTCCCCTTCCGAACATCCGAAGCGCCCCCGCGCCGCCATCCGGGCACGCCCCTTCTCCGGAATTCCGCCCCGTTCTTCCATGCCCCACAGGACCGTTCGAGTCCTCGCCCCTCCCTTTCGCCCCCTTGGAGCCGCCCGAACCGAGATTCAGAAAAACGAGGCCGCCCGGGAAGCGAAAAGATATCCAGCCGCCCGGGCCGCCCCCGCCCGGATGACAAGCCGCAGCCAGCCGCCGCGCCGACGCGGCGCCCGCCTCCGTGCCGCGCTCCCGCCAGGAACGCCTGGGGCTCTCACCGACGCCGCACCGGAAACCCCGGGAACCGGAGTCCCGGCCCCACGCGCCCGCCCGGTGCCCATCCGCCGCCGCGCCCCGCCCGATCCGGGGGCCGGAGGGAAGCGAGGCCGCCCGGAAAACGGCAAGATATCCAGCAGGCCGGGCACCATCCCGACCGGACACAAACCCGCCGTCTGCGCCCGATGCCCGCGCCCCCCGGCGCAACCCCTTGGCAGGCTTGCCGCCGGACTAGCCCCCCGGGGCTCCGCGTCCCGCGTCCCCGCCGCCATCGTCCCCCCGTCCCCGCATCGCCCGTGCCCCTGCGCTCCCCGCTTCCCCTGACACCGCCCCACCCTCCCCGCGCCGCGATCCTGGTATGTGCAACCGGAAGCAGGGGGAACAGTAGCC
>NZ_JALNWM010000080.1 GCF_023230885.1 Desulfocurvus sp.
CACCACCACCATGGTCATGCCCTCGCGGGCCAGGGTGACCATCACGTCGAGCACCTCGCCGATCATTTCAGGATCCAGGGCGCTGGTGGGCTCGTCGAAAAGCATGATCTTGGGGTTCATGGCCAGGGCCCGGGCGATGGCCACGCGCTGCTGCTGGCCGCCGGAGAGCAGCTTGGGGTAGGTCCCGGCCTTGTCGGGGATGCCGACCTTGGTCAGCAGGGCCATAGCCGTCTTCTCGGCCTCGGCGCGGGGGATTTTCTTCAGCCGGATGGGGGCCATGGTCAGGTTCTGCATCACCGTCTTGTGCGGGAAGAGGTTGAAGCTCTGGAAGACCATGCCCAGTTCCTGGCGGACCTTGTTGATATCGGTCTGCGGCGCGCCCACGTCCACCCCGTCCACCACGATCTGGCCCTTGTTGATCTCCTCCAGGCGGTTGATGGAGCGAAGCAGCGTGGACTTGCCCGAGCCCGAGGGCCCGAGGATGACGACCTTCTCGCCGCGCGCGATGTCCAGGCTCACGTCGGCCAGGGCGTGGAACTGGCCGAAGTACTTGTGGACGTTGCGGATGCGGATGATGGGTTCGGACGCTGCGGCGCCCGCCGTGGCAGTCTCAGTTGTGGTGGTCATAGTAGTTCAGCCTGTTTTCCATGGCGCTCACGCCCTTGGAGAGCAGCAGGGTGATGATGAGGTACACCAGGGCGACCATGGTGTAGGCCTCGAAGTAGTTGAAGCTCACGCTGGCGTACTCGCGCCCGCGGCGCAGGATGTCGGCCACGGCGAGGATGGAGACCAGGGAGCTGTCCTTGAGCAGGGCGATGAATTCGTTGCCCACCGGGGGCAGGATGGTCCGCCAGGCCTGGGGCAGCACCACCAGGAACATGGTCTGGCGGCGGTCGAAGCCCAGCGACCGGGCGGCCTCGGTCTGGCCCTTGTCGATGGACTCGATGCCCGCGCGGAACACCTCGCCCATGTAGGCGCCGTAGCAAAAGCCCATCGCCGTCACGGCGGCCACCAGCGGGGGCATGTTCTTCAGGAAATCGCAGATGTGGGCCATGCCGTAGGCCGCGAAGTCGGGCCAGTGCTGGAACATCTCCAGGGCCTCGTCCATGCGCGGCAGGTTGCGGAACACATGGCCCAGGGCGAAGTAGATGTAGAAGAGCTGCACCAGCAGCGGGATGCCCCGGATGACCTCCACATAGGTCGAGGCCACGAGGTTCACGGCGCGGTTGTGGGAGATGCGGCCAAGCCCCGTGACCAGCCCCAGCAGCAGGGCCAGCAGGATGGAGAACACCGTGACCTTGAAGGTCACGATGATGCCGTCGGGGAACAGGAATTTCAGCGAGGCGAAGTAGGCCGGATTGTCGGACAGCGACAGCAGGGCGATGGCGGTCAGGGCGCCGATGATGGAGACCCACCACGCCGAAAGCAGCCCGCGGTCCTTGGCGGACGGGATGGCCGCGCCGTCGGTGACATCGATCTTGGCCTGTCTTTTTTCTGCCATGGGGACGCTCGGGGATGCTGCGGCGCCCCCCGGCCCGCCCCGCGAGGGGGCCGGGGGGCGCCGTGTGGGGCGGCTAGTTGCTGCCGAACCACTTGTTGAAGATGGTGTCGTACTCGCCGCTGTCCTTGACGGCCTTCAGGGCCGCGTTGAGGGTCTCCAGGGTCTTGGCGTCGCCCTTCTGGACGGCGAAGCCCAGGTACTCGGGGGCGTCGGGCACGATCATGAAGCCCAGGGCCAGGGACTTGGCGTACTCGGGATTGGTCAGGGCGTAGTCGGCGGCCACGGCGTCGTCGCAGATCACCGCGTCCAGGCGGCCAGCGGCCAGGTCGGCTATGGCCAGGCCCACCTCGTCATAGGACTTGGCGGACT
This sequence comes from Desulfocurvus sp., assembly GCF_023230885.1. Classification (GTDB taxonomy): domain Bacteria; phylum Desulfobacterota; class Desulfovibrionia; order Desulfovibrionales; family Desulfovibrionaceae; genus Desulfocurvus. The sequence goes on from NZ_JALNWM010000080.1 coordinate 1,871, forward strand.
CGCCCGCGATGCGCTGGGCGGCGAAGAAGCCGGTGGTGCCGATCTGCGCGCCCACGGCCTTGCCCGCCAGGTCGGCCTCGGTCTTGATGCCCGTGTCTTCCCGGACCACCACGCCCTGCTTGACCTCGAAATACGGGTCGGAGAAGTCCATGGCCTGCTTGCGCTCTTCGGTGATGGACACCGAGGAGGCGATGACGTCGTACTTGCCGGCGGCCAGTCCGGCGAAGATGCCGTCCCAGGCGGTGTTCTGGATGTTGGCGGTGAAGCCGCCGGCCTTGGCCATGGCCATGACCAGGTCGGGGGCGAAGCCCACGCACTGCTTGCCTTCGCTCATGAATTCCATGGGCGGCCAGGTGCAGTCCGAGGCGAACATGATGGTCTTGGCCTGGGCTGTGGTGGCCAGGATGGCCACGGCCATGAGGACCAGGGAAACTCGCTTCAACATGGTACGCTCCTCCGGGGTTGTGTTGGGGTCGTGGCGGTCCCGCCCCTGGCGGGCCGTATTTTCGAATGAAATCAAGTACTCCAATATGGGCAGCGTTGACAAGCCCCCGGCGGCCGTTCCCCGCGCGGGGCAGGGGCGGGAGGGGCGGATTGATAATCTTTTCTTTCCCGGCGGTTACGCCCGGGGCGCCCCGGCGTCCACCCCGGCCATGAGCAGGCCGATTTTTTCCAGGTCCCGCGCCTGCGCCGCATCGAGCACGGCCATGAACCGGCCCCGGAACATCACCGCCACGCGGTCGGCCAGTTGCAGGGCCTCGTTCAGGTCGCCGGTGACCAGCAGCACCCCGGCCTGCATGCGCGCGTTGAGCAGCCGGTGCCAGACCTCCTCGGTGGCGGCCACGTCCAGGCCCTGGCTGGGCTGCTCGGCCACGATGAGCCGGGGCTTGCGGAAGAATTCGCGGCCCAGGACCAGCTTTTGCAGGTTGCCCCCCGAGAGCTGGCGCGCGCGGACCTCGGGCCCGTGGGCCGCGACGTGGAAGCGGCGGATGATGGCCCGCGTGGCGCCCAGGGCGCTCTTCTTGTCCAGGAACAGCCCCGGCGCGAAGCCTTTGCGCGTGGTCAGCAGCACGTTGTCCACCAGGTCCAGCTCCGGGCAGGTGCCCACGCCCAGCCGGTCTTCGGGGATGTGGGCCACGGCGCCGTTCCAGGGCGGGTCGCGGAAAAATTCGGCCCAGGGCTTGCCTTGCAGGCGCACCTCGCCCCCGGCGGGGGCCGCCAGCCCGGTGACCACGTCGACCAGGGCCTTCTGCCCGTTGCCCGCCACGCCGACCACGGCCACGATCTCGCCCCGGCGCAGGGTCAGGTCCAGCCCGTCCAGCCCGTGGCCCGACAGGCCCTCCAGCTCCAGCACGGCCCCGCCCAGGGGCGCCTCGGCGCGCTCGATCTCCAGGAGCACCTCGCGCCCGACCATGCGCCGGGCCAGCTCGTGCCGGGAGGTCACGGCCTGGCGGGCCACGGTGTCCACGATGCGCCCCTGGCGCAGGATGGCCACCGTGTCGGCCACGTCGAGAACCTCCTCCAGCTTGTGGCTGATGAAGACGATGGCCTTGCCCAGGCCGGTCATGCGGCGCAGGGCGGCGAAGAGCTGGCCCGCCTCGGTGGGGGTCAGGACGGCGGTGGGCTCGTCGAAGATGAGCACGCGGCTGTCGCGGTAGAGCAGCTTCAGGATCTCCACGCGCTGGCGCTCGCCCATGGACAGCCCGGCCACGGGCGCGGCGGGGTCGATGTCCAGCCCGTAGCGCCCGGCCAGCTCGCCCACGCGGCGCTCCATGTCGCGCGGGCGTACGAACAGGCCCCGGTCCTGGCCCAGGAGCACGTTCTGGGCCACGGTCATGCGGCCCACGAGCATGAAATGCTGATAGACCATGCCGATGCCCGCGTCGATGGCCTCGCGCGGGCTCTGGAAGCGCACGGGGGCGCCGTCGAGCAGGATGGTCCCGGAGTCGGGCGGGAACACGCCGGAGAGCATGCTCATCAGCGTGGACTTGCCCGCGCCGTTTTCGCCCAGCAGGGCCAGCACGCGCCCGGCGTGGATGTCCAGGGTGATGTCGCGGTTGGCGTGCACCGGGCCGAAGGATTTGCCGATGCCCTCCAGGCGGACCAGGGGCGGGGGGGTGGCGGTGGCGGGCTGCACGGTCATCCCTCGGGCTCGATGTTCACGCCCAGGGCCGCCGGGGCCGCGCTGGAGCTGGCGCCGCGCCCGCGCAGGGCCGACAGGACCAGCGCCAGCACCGTCAGCGCATAGGGCAGCATGAGCAGGAAGGAGGAGGGCACGTCGGTGCCCGAGGCCTGGAGCCGCAGCTGGAAGGCCATGACCCCGCCGAAGAGGTAGGCCCCGAACATGGCCCGCCCCGGCCGCCAGAAGGCGAAGATGACCAGGGCCACGGCGATCCAGCCGCGCCCGGCGGTCATGCCGTTGGTCCACAGGTGGGTGTAGGCCAGGGAGAGGTAGGCCCCGCCAAGGCCCACCAGGAAGCCCCCGGCCAGGATGCCCGCCCAGCGCAGGGCCACGGGGTTCAGCCCGGCGGCGGAGGCCGCGCGGGGATACTCGCCGGCGGCGGTCAGCGCCAGGCCCGGGCGCGTGCGGTGCCAGAAGAGCCAGAACAGCGGCGGCAGCAGGAAGGACAGGTAGACCAGGGCGTCGTGGCGGAAAAGGATGTCGCCCAGCAGGGGGATGGCCGAGAGCACGGGCACGTCGAAGGGCTCGAACCCCGGGGCGCGCTGGCCGATGAAGGGCGTGCCCAGGTAGTTGGCCAGGCCCACGCCGAAGATGGTCAGGGCCAGGCCCGAGACGGTCTGGTTGCCCAGGAAGTGCAGGCAGACCACCCCGTGCAGCCCGCCCACCAGCGCCGCCGCGCACCCGGCGGCCAGCAGCCCCAGCCAGGGCGAGCCCGTGGCCTGGGCCGTGAGGAAGGCCGCCAGCGCGCCGACCACCATCATGCCTTCCACGCCGAGGTTCAGCACCCCGGCGCGCTCGGTGAACATCTCGCCCAGGGTGGCGAAGAGGATGGGCGTGCCGGACTGCACGGCCGCCGCCAGCAGGGGGACGATGAGTGCCGCTTCCATGTCGGCCTCCTAGCGGTGCGCCCCGCCCGGGCGGATGCGGTAGCCGTTGAAGAACTGCCCGGCCAGCACGGTGAGCAGGATGAGCCCTTCCATGATGCCGCCGAAGGCCGCCGGAACCCCCAGCTCCAGCTGGAGGTTTTCCGCGCCCACGCGCAGGGCGGCCAGGAAGAACGAGAACAGCGCGATGCGCGCCGGGGACAGCCGCGCCAGCCAGGCCACCACGATGGCCGTGAAGCCGTAGCCGACCATCAGGCTGGGCTGGAGCCGCCCGGTGACCGCCGATGCCTCCAGCAGCCCGGCCCACCCGGCCAGGGCGCCGCACAGGGCCATGACCAGCAGCACCAGGGTGTTGTAGGGCATGCGCGCGTAGCGCGCGGCCCGGAGGCTCTCGCCGCTGGCCTTGAGCTCGAAGCCGGGGCGCGTGCGCGTGAGCAGCACCCACAGGCCCACGGCGCAGACCACGCACAGGGCCACGCCCCAGTGCAGGCGCGTGCCGGGGAAATGGCCGACCACGGCGGCGGGCACGAACTGGCTGGTCATGGGGAAGCCGTGGCTGCCCGCATCCTTCCAGGGACCGTAGACCAGGTATTCCAGGATCAGGATGCCGATGTAGTTGAACATCAGGGTGCTGATGATCTCGTTGATGCCCAGGCGCAGCTTGAGCCACGCGGGCACGGCGGCCCAGGCGCCGCCCGCGGCGGCGGCGCAGGCGAACATCAGCGGCAGGAGCAGCGCCCCGGGCAGGTTCGCGAAGGTCAGCGCCGCCCAGGTGGCGCCCACGGCGCCCAGGGCGAACTGGCCCTCGGCGCCGATGTTCCAGACCTGCATGCGGAAGGTCACGGCCACGCCCAGGGAGCACAGGAAGATGGGCACGGTCTTGAGCAGCGTGTCCTCCACCGTGTACCACGCGCCGAAGGCGCCGGACCACAGCACCTCCAGCCCCAGGGCCGGGGATTTGCCCTGGGCCGCGAGCAGCAGGCAACTCACCCCGAGCGACACGCCCAGGGCCACCGGGAAAATGAAAATGGAGCCCCAGCGCGGGGGCTCCATTCTGCGTGTGACGGTCAGTCCGAGCATCGCCCTATTCGGTGGTGCCCACGACACCCTTGACGAACCAGGTCATGCCCAGCAGGTCCTTGTCCTCGGCCACCTGCTCGTCGGGCACCATCTGCTTGCCCGCCTGGTCGAAGACCGGGCCGGTGAAGACCTTGTACTTGCCGTCGACGATCTCCTGCTTCTTGGCCAGGACCATGTCGCGCACGTCCTGGGGCACCATCTCGCCGAAGGGGGCGAGGTCCACGGTGCCCTCGGCCAGGCCGGGCCAGAGGGCCTGGTGCTGCCAGGTTCCGGCGAGGATCTTCTCCACGGCGTCCTTGTAGAAGGGGGTCCAGTTCCAGATGGGCGCGGTGAGGTGCGCCTTGGGGGCGAAGGCGGTCATGTCGGTATGGTAGCCGATGGAGTAGACGCCGCGCTCCTGGGCGGCCTCCTGCGGGCCGGGGGAGTCCTGGTGCTGGGCGATGACATCGCAGCCCACGTCGAGCAGGCTCTTGGCGGCTTCCTTTTCCTTGGCGGGGTCATACCAGGTCTTGGTCCAGACCACGCGCACCTCGGCGGCGGGGTTCACGGCCTGGGCGCCCAGGGCGAAGGCGTTGATGCCGCGGATGACTTCGGGGATGGGGAAGGCGGCGGCGTAGCCAAGCTTGCCGGTCTTGCTCATGGCCCCGGCGACCATGCCCGACAGGTAGCGCGCCTCGTACATGCGCCCGAAGTAGGCGGTCATGTTCGGGCCGGTCTTGTAGCCGGAGCAGTGCATGAAGGCGATCTCGGGGAACTCCTTGGCGACCTTCTCCATGGAGTCCATGTAGCCGTAGCTGGTGGCGAAGATGGCCTTGAACCCCTTGCGGGCCATGTTGAGGATGACGCGCTCGGCGTCGGGGCCCTCGGGCACGGACTCGACGAAGGAGGTGGTCACGCCGGGCATCTCCTCGATGACCTTGCGGGCCACGTCGTGGGAGTAGGACCAGCCCGCGTCGCCGGTGGGCGAAACGTAGATGAAGCCGATCTTGGCGTCCTCGCCCTGGGCGCCCTGGGCGGGGGCGGCCTGGGGCTCGGCGGCGGGCTCCGCCTGGGCGGGCGCGGCCTGGGGGGCGGGTTTGTTTTCGGCCTTGTCCTCGCCGCAGGCGGCGAGCAGGGGCAGGGCGGCCAGACACAGCAGCAGGGCGATGAGCCGGAATCCGCGCATTCTTTCCTCCATGACTATTGCAATCAAATAGTGTTTCCCCCTCCCGTATCCTACCTGCCGCCTGTGGGGCAAGCCGGAATGCCGGAGGGGCGGGCCTGGGGCGGGGCCCTACGCGTCCCCGTTTTCCCGAAGCTGGACGATGGGCGGTACGAATTGGGACTCGGCGTCCCAGGGGAAAAGAATCCAGGTGTCCTGGCTGACCTCGGTGATGAAGGTGTCCACCAGGGGCTTGCCCTGCGGCTTGGCGTAGACCGTGGCGAAATGCGCCCGGGGCAGCTTCTCGCGCAGGATGCGCAGGGTCCCGCCGGTGTCCACCAGGTCGTCGATGACCAGCCAGCCCGCGCCGTCGGCCGTGGAGGTGCAGGGCTTGAGCACCTCGGCCCGGCCCTGGTCCTTCCAGGCGTAGCTGGACACGCACACCGTGTCGATGCGCCGCAGTTCCAGCTCGCGCGCGATGACCGACGCCGGAACCAGGCCGCCCCGGGTGATGGCCACGATGCCCGCCCAGGGGCCGAGCTCGGCCAGGCGCCAGGCCAGGGCCTTGGCGTCGCGGTGCAGCTGGTCCCAGGAGACGGGGTAGGTCTTCGCGTAGCGCGTGCTGGTGCTGGGCATGACAGGACCGGATCGCTGGAGTTTCGAAAAAGGGGACTGTGATGGAAATCGGCGACCAAGGCAAGCCTTTTCGGGCCCGCGCGCTTTGGTCCCGGTTTTGCTGAAGAAGGGGCATGCGGCGGGGGCCTCCGGGACGGCCTGTTCCGGGAGACGTGTCATTTCAACGGGATGGCGGCACAGGGTGGCCCGGGAGGTGCGCAGCTGTTTTGCAAAATCGGTAAAAGATAGTAGTTTAAAAGATTCAAAAATGTCAAAAACTGGCTTTTTAGCCGTTCCGTCAACCTCCGTCCTCTTGAGGAGACGCGCATGAATGCCGCGGATACCGCCTTCATCCTGGTCTGTGCCGCCCTGGTGATGTTCATGACCCCGGGGCTGGCCCTGTTCTATGCCGGCATGGCCCGGGCCAAAAACGTGCTCGGCACGGCCATGCACAGCATCGTCATGCTCGGCGTGGCCACCGTGGTCTGGGTCGTGGTCGGCTACACGCTGGCCTTCGGCACCGACGCGGGCGGGCTCATCGGCGGGCTGGACTACCTGTTCCTGTCCGGCGTGGGCATGGAGCCCGGCGGGCCCACGGCGAACCTGCCGCACCTGCTGTTCATGGTCTTTCAGTGCATGTTCGCCGTCATCACCCCGGCCCTGATCACCGGCGCCTTTGCCGAGCGCATCAGGTTCGGCCCCTTCGTGGTCTTTTCCGTCCTGTGGCTGGTTTTCGTCTACAGCCCCATGTGCCACTGGGTCTGGGGCGGGGGCTGGATGGGCGCTATGGGCGCCCTGGATTTCGCGGGCGGCGCCGTGGTGCACATGAGCTCCGGCGCGGCGGCCCTGGCCGCGGCCCTGGTGCTCGGCCGGCGCCGGGGCTTCGGCACCGAGCCCATCGTGCCCCACAACCTGCCCATGACCCTCACCGGCGCGGCCATCCTGTGGTTCGGCTGGTTCGGCTTCAACGCGGGCAGCGCCCTGGCCGCCAACGGCGCCGCCGCCAACGCCTTCGTAACCACCCATGTGGCCGCCGCCGCCGCCCTCATCGGCTGGCTGGTGGTGGAAAAGCTGCACCACGGCAGGGCCACCACCCTGGGCGCGGCCTCGGGCGCCGTGGCGGGGCTTGTGGCCATCACCCCGGCCGCCGGGTTCGTGACGCCCATGGCCGCCCTGGCCATCGGCCTGGTGGGCGGCGCGGTGTGCTACGGCGGGGTGCTGCTCAAGAACAGGTTCGGCTACGACGATTCCCTCGACGTTGTGGGCATCCACGGCGTGGGCGGCACCTGGGGCGCCCTGGCCACGGGCGTCTTCGCCGTGGAGTCCGTTGGCGGCGCCAGCGGCCTTCTGGCGGGCAACCCCGGCCAGCTCTGGATCCAGTTCCTCTCCGTGGTGGCCACCTGGGCCTATTGCTTCACGGTTTCCTATGTGCTTTTCAAGGTGGTGGACGCCGTCATGGGCCTGCGCGTGAGCCCCGAGGACGAGCTGAACGGCCTGGACGTGAGCCAGCACAGCGAGGCGGGCTACCAGCTCTAGGCCGCCCGGGCGCCTTGCCCGGCCCGGGCCTCATGGACTATACCGGACATCCAAGGAGTTCACGGAAATGAAGAAGATCGAGATCATCACCAGGCCGTTCAAGCTCGACGAGGTCAAGGCCGCGTTGACGGAGCTGGGCATCCAGGGCATGACCGTCAGCGATGTGCGCGGTTTCGGCCGTCAGCGCGGGCACAAGGAGGTCTACCGCGGCGCCGAGTACCAGGTGGACTTCGTGCCCAAGGTCAAGATCGAGGTGGTCGTGGCCGACGACATGCTGGCCCAGGCCCTGGCGGCCGTGCAGAAGGCCGCGCGCACCAACCAGATCGGCGACGGCAAGATATTCGTCTCCACCGTCGACGACGTGGTGCGCATCCGCACCGGCGAGACGGGCAACGAGGCCATCTAGTCCGCGTCCGGCAATGCGGCCGCATTCCCTGGGCGTATAACGCATCGGAATTGGATGCTTTTTGACGCAAGATCCCTGGCTCCGCCGTGCGGAGGCGATGCAGGATCGTGCGGCCCGCCCCGCGGCGGGCCATGAGCAAACGCGGGCCCCCGCGTCCTTTCGGGGCGCGGGGGTCTTTCACGGCACGGCGCGGCGGGGACGCCCCCGTGCGGGAGGCCCATGCCCAAGGCCACCGGTTCCCAGGCCGCCGAGGCCCTGCGCGCGGGGCGCGAGGCCCTGGCGGAGCAGATCGCCCGGGGCGGCGCGGGCCGCCGCTTCACCCGGGAGCTTTCGGCCCTGGTGGACGCCTATTTCCAGGCGCGCATGGCCGAGGTCTGGCCCCGGGGCGCCGCGCCGGGGCCCGGCGGCGGGCTGGTGCTGGCCGCCGTGGGCGGCTACGGCCGCGGCGAGCTCTGCCTGCATTCGGACATCGACATCCTCGTGCTCTGCCGGGGCCGCATCCCCGCCCGCGCCCTGGACATGGCCCAGGCGCTCTTCTACCCGCTGTGGGACCTGGGCCTGGACCTGGGCCACGGCTTTCGCGGCGTCAAGGAATGCCTGGCCCTGGCGCGCAAGGATTTCGAGGTCCTGGCGTCGCTGCTGGACGCCCGGGCCGTGGCCGGGGACGCCGCGCTCCTGGCCGGGCTGGACGCCGCCCTGGGCGCCAAGGTCGCCCGGCCCCGCGCCCGGGCCTTCACCCACTGGCTGGCCGGGCGCAACGCCGAGCGCCTGGCGCGCCACGGCGACTCCAGCGCCCTGCTGGAGCCGGACCTCAAGCAGGGCGTCGGCGGCCTGCGCGACATCCACCAGCTGCTCTGGCTGGGCCGGATCCACCACGGCGCGGGCACACTCGAGGAACTGCTGCGCGCCGGGCGGCTGACCGAGGCCCAGGCCCATTTCCTGGCCGACGCCCAGCGTCTGCTCCTGCGCGTGCGCAACCTGCTGCACCACGCCTGCGGGCGGCGCAACGACCGCCTGCACCTGGCCCTGCAACCCCGGGTGGCCGCCGCCCTGGGCTACGAGGACGGGCCGGATTCCCTGGCCGTGGAGCGCTTCCTGGGGCGGCTGCACCGCGACATGGCCGGCATCAAGGCCCTGCACGCGGCCTTCTGGGCCGGGCTGCCCGCCGCGGGCGGCCCCGCGGCGCGCCCGGCCCCGGCGGGCGGCTCCGGGCGGCCCCTCGGTCCGGGGGTGGTGGAGGGCGGCGGGCTGCTGCATTTCGACGTGCCCGGTGGCTACCCGCGCGAGCCCCGGGTGCTGTCTGACATTTTTGTGCACAGCGCACGCTCGGGGTTGCCCCTGTCCTGGGAGGCGCGCGGTTTTGTCTGCGCGCATCTGCATCTGGTGCGCGAGAGGCTGCGCGGCAGCCCGGACGCCGTGCGCGGCCTGCTGGACGTGCTCTGCTCGGGCCGCGCGGCCCCGGCCCTGGGCCAGATGCTGGAGACGGGCTACCTCGGCGCCCTTGTGCCCGACTTCGGGCGCGTGCAGGACCTGGTGCAGTTCGACACCTACCATATCTACCCCGTGGGGCAGCATACCCTGCGGGCCATCGAGCTGCTGGAAGGGCCCCTGGACGGGCCCGGCCGGGCCTTCGCCGCCCTGCGCGACGAGCTGGACGGCCCCGGGCGGATGTTGGCCCTCATGCTCGCGGCGCTGCTGCACGATATCGGCAAGGGTCTGGGCGGCGGGCACGCGCGCAAGGGCCGGGCCATCGCCACGGCCCTGCTGGAGCGCTGGGGCCTGGACCCGGCGCTGGCGGCGGACGTTGCCGTGCTGGTGGGCGAGCACCTGACCCTCTACGAGACTGCCACGCGCCGCGACCTGGGCGACGAGGCCGTGGTCGCCGCCTGCGCCGGGGCCGTGGGCGACGAGCAGCGCCTGCGGATGCTCATGCTGCTGTCCTTCGCCGACGCCTCGGCCACGGGGCCCGGGGTCTGGAAACCGTGGGCGGCGGAGCTGCTGTGGGAGCTGTACGCCAAGGTCCTGCACATCCTGCGCGGCGGGCGGCTGGCCAGCGCCGACGCCGTGCGCGCCCTGGAGCGGACGCGCGACGCCGTGCGCCTGCGGGCCTCGGGGGCCTTCGCGCCCCAGGCGGTGGAGGCTTTCCTCGGGCTCATGTCCCAGCGCTACCTGCTCGCCGTCGCGCCCGAAGACGTGGTGCGCCACATGGGCATGGTCCGCCGCCTGCGGGAGCTGGTGGCCGAGGCCGAGCGCGTGCGCCCGGGCGGCCGGGGGGGCACGGGGGTCGTGGTGGTGGACGGCCAGCCCCGGCCGGGCAGCGGCTGCTGGGAGGTGGCCGTCGCCGGGATGGACACCCCGGGCCTGTTCGCCACCCTGGCGGGCGTCCTGGCCCTGCACGGGGTGAACATCGTGGCGGCGCGGTGCTTTTCCTGGCGCGACCGGACGGTGCTGGACGTGTTCACCGTGTCCGATCCTCCTGGGGCCCTGGTCGCCCAGGAACTGTGGCCGCGGGTGGCGGCCTCGGTGCGCGGGGCCATGAGCGGGCGGCTGGACCTGGACTGGCGCCTGCGCGAGAAGCGCAACGCCCCCAGCGCGGCGCGGCCCCTGGCCGTGGAGCCCGAGGTGGCCATCCGCAACGCCGTCTCGGATTTCCACACGGTGATCGAGATCGGCGCGGCCGACCGCCTGGGTCTGCTCTACGATGTGGGCACGGCCCTGCACGGCCTGGGGCTGTCCCTGTCCATCGCCAAGATCGCCACCTACGGCGACCGGGTGGCCGACGTGTTCTATGTGCGCGAGGCCGACGGCGGCAAGATCGCCGGGCCCGAGCGGCTGCGCGCGGTGGAGCGGACCCTGCTGGACTGCCTGCGGGCGGGCTGACGTTTGGTTCAGGGGCTGGCGATTCCTTTCTTCCGGTGATATGGAAAGCTCAGGAAGATTGCGCGCGCGCCGGTTTGGCTGGCGGGTGCGTTCTTCAGCTCCGGAAAGGAAGGACGAGCATGAATTTTTCTAGAAATATCCTGATAGTTTGTGTTGCCGCCGGGGCGCTGGTCGCCGCGGCGGGCACCCTGACCGCCCTGGGGCTGGACCAGGGGGCGGGGCCCCTGGCGGCCCTGTCCCTGGGCGCGGGGGCGGCCGTGGCCCTGGCGGCGCTGCCCCTCGGCCTGCTGGCCCGCCGGGCCGTGGGCGAGCCCGCCCGGGCCCTGGCCGGGGCCGCCCGAATGGCCGCCCAGGGCGGCCACGACACCCTGGACATCCCCCGGCCAGCCGGGCCCCTGGGCGAGGTCCACGACGCCGTGGCCGCGCTGGTGGCCGAGCTGGGCGGGCGCGCGCGGGAGGCCGGGGCCGAGGCTGCGGCCCTGCGCGCCCGGCTGGAGGCCGCCCAGGGCGAAATGGCCGGTTGCGCCGAGCGGGAGCGCGGCGCCCAGGCCACCCTGGGCAAGCTCCAGGCCACGGCCGGCCGGGCCTTCAACATTTCGGCCCGCGTGGCCTACTCCTCCGAGGGGCTGGCCTCGCAGGTCATGGAGGCCGGGCACGGCACGCGCCTGCAACAGGAGCGCATGACCGAGACGGCCACGGCAATGGAGGAGATGAACGCCACGGTGCTCGAAGTCGCGCGCAACGCCGCCGCCGCCGCGGACAGCGCCGCCTCGGCGCGCATGCGCGCCGAAGCCGGGGCCGACGTGGTCCAGCGCGCCGTGGCCGCCATCGGCCAGGTCAGCGCCCTGTCCGAGGAGCTGCGCGGGAACATGGACCGCCTGGGCACGCAGGCCGAGAACATCGGGCGGATCATGAACGTCATCGAGGACATCGCCGACCAGACGAACCTGCTGGCGCTGAACGCGGCCATCGAGGCGGCGCGGGCGGGCGACGCCGGGCGCGGCTTCGC
>NZ_JALNWM010000081.1 GCF_023230885.1 Desulfocurvus sp.
CTGACCGGACGGCTGGCCCCGGAGCTGCTGCCCGCCCCCGTGCCCGGGCAGGCCCGCACCGCCGCCGCCCTGGCCCAGGCCCTGGAAGCCCGCCTGGCCGCCGCCGGGCTCGACGCGCTCATGCGCGACATGGAAACCCCGCTCATCGGCGTGCTGGCGCGCATGGAACGCCGGGGCGTGCTGGTCGACAAGGCCGCCCTGGCCGCCTTCCTGGCCGAGGTCAACACCGAGCTCGACTCCCTGGAGGCGCGCATCAAGGAACGCGCGGGCGCGGACTTCAACCTGCGCTCCAGCCAGCAGATGGCCGAGACGCTCTTCACCCGCCTGGGCCTCAAGCCGCGCGGCAAGACCCCCGGCGGCCTGCCCTCCACCTCCTTCGACGTGCTCGAAAAGCTGCGCCACGAGCACCCCGTCGTGGCCGACATCCAGGCCTGGCGCAAGCTGGAGAAAATGCGCTCCACCTACCTGGAGCCCCTGCCGCGGGCCGCCGGGCCCGACGGACGCATCCGCACCACCTTCAACCAGCTCGCCACGGCCACGGGCCGCCTGTCCAGCTCCGGCCCCAACCTCCAGAACATCCCCATCCGGGGCGACATGGGCCGACGCATGCGCGCCTGCTTCGTCGCCCCCCCCGGACGCCTGCTCGTGGCCGCCGACTACTCGCAGGTCGAACTGCGCGTACTGGCCCACCTCTCCCGCGAGCCCGCCCTGCTCGAAGCCTTCCGCCACGGCCAGGACATCCACGCCCGCACCGCGGCCATCCTCTTCGACACCGACCCGGCCCGCGTCAGCCCCGACCAGCGCCGCAACGCCAAGACCATCAACTTCGGGCTGATCTACGGCATGGGCCCCCAAAAACTCTCGGGCGAACTGGAAATCCCGCTCTCCGAGGCCAAGGCATTCATCGAACGCTACTTCGAACGCCTGCCCGGCCTGCGCGACTTCTACCAGGCCGTGGAGGACGACGCCCGCAACCACGGCTTCGTCACCACCCTGGCCGGACGCAGGCGCCTGCTGCCGCACATCGACACCCAAAACCAGCAGCAGCGCTCCCTGGCCCGGCGCCAGGCCATCAATACCCGCGTCCAGGGCTCGGCCGCCGACATCATCAAGCTCGCCATGCTCGCCGCCGACCGCGACCCCGAACTGGACGCCCTGGACGCCCGGCTGCTGCTCCAGGTCCACGACGAACTGCTCCTGGAATGCCCGCAGGCCAACGCCGAGGCCGCCGGGCAACGCCTGGCCGCCATCATGGGCGGGGTCATGACCCTGGACGTGCCCCTGGCCGTGGACTGGGGCCAGGGCCCCTCCTGGGCCGAGGCCCACTGAGCGGACGGACGGCCCCGGGGCTCCGCCCCGGACCCCGCCAGGGGGCGCCGCCCCCTGGACCCCCGCGAGGGGGCAACGCCCCCTCGACCCCGCACGCCGCTCCCGCCCGCGCGGCGCCTAGCCGCGCGGGCGGGGCGGGGGGATGGGGGTGGCGCGGGCAGGACGGTTGGGGCGGAGCCTGGGTGGGAGCTTCCGGGCTTCGTTGCGGGGGCCGCACGGGCGGGGCCGCCGCCGGTGCGGGCATGTGCGCGGACGGGGGCGGAGGGCCCTGTGTGCGGGAATGCGGCCGGGCGGGCATTGACAGCCGCGCTGTGCGACATTATTCACCCGGGCAACAGTTGCCTGGTAAACAGACTCGGAGGACCAATGGATCACCACGCGCGCAGAATGGTTTCGGGGGGCTATCGCATCGGCATGATGAGCCGCCTGCAAGCCGCGCTCCTGGAGCGGCGGCTGCGCGGCCACGGCGTCGCCGCCGGGCAGTTGCCCTACCTGATGGAAGCCCTGTGCAAGCCCGGGCAGACCCAGGACGAAATGGCCGCCCGCGTGGGCGTGGGCAGCGCGGCCACCGCCCGCGCCCTGCACGCCCTGGAGCGCGACGGGCTGGTCACCCGCGCCGAAAACCCCGATAACCGCCGCCAGAAGCTCGTGACCCCCACCGGACGCGCCCGGGAGCTGGAAGCACCCCTGCGCGCCGTGCTCGACGGGCACGACCAGATGCTGTTCAAGGACTTCAGCCCCCGGGAACGCGCCCAGGCCCTGGAGCTCATGGACCGCATGGCACACAACCTCAGGGCCGCCCTGGACGGCCGGGACAACTCGTGAAAACAACCCTCGCACCGGAACAGCGCGCGGGGCTTTTCGCCATCACCGCCACCCAGTTCGTGCTCGTGTTCATGCTCTCCGCCGTGGCCGTGGCCGTGCCCGCCCTGGGCCGCCCTGGCCCTGCGCCACCTGCCCGTGCGCCCCAGCGTGGTGCGCGGGCTGCGCTTCGACTGGACGGGCGCCGTGCTCATGGCCCTGGGCATGATGCTCCTGACCCAGGGCGGCACACACTTCGACGCCCCGGAGGGCAAGCTCATGCTCGCCGCGGCCCTGCTGGCCCTGGCGGCCTTCGTGGCCTGGGAGGCCCGCGCCGACGCCCCCCTGCTCGACCTGCGCCTGTTCGCGGGCAACAAACCCTTCGCCTTCGCCTGCGTCGTGCAGTTCATCAACTACGCCGCCACCTTCGGCATCACCTTCCTCCTCAGCCTGTACCTGCAGATCGCCCGCGGCATGACCGCGGGCGAGGCCGGGCTCGTGCTCATGGCCCAGCCGCTGACCCAGGCCGTGCTCTCGCCCCTGTCGGGGGCCCTGGTGGAGCGCGTGGCCCCGCACCGCGTGGCCACCCTGGGCATGGGCATGGGCAGCGCGGCCATGGCCTCGGCCGCACTGCTGGGGCCGCAGTCCCCCCTGCCCCTGGCGGTGGCCATCCTGCTGCTGTGCGGCGCGGGCACCGCGATCTTCGCCACGGCCAACGTAAGCGTCATCATGGGCAGCGTGGCCCCCACGCACTACGGCGTGGCCTCGGCCATGACCGCCGCCATGCGCACCACGGGCATGACCTTCTGCCTCGTGGTGGCCAGCATCGCCCTGTCCCTCGCCCTGGGGCCGCACCCGGCCACGGCGCAAAACGCCCCGCAGTTCATGACCGCCATGCGCGCCGTGCTCTGGGGCTTCGCGCTCCTGGGCGCGGGCGGCACGGCCCTGAGCCTCTACGCGCCCATGCGCCCCCCGGCCGCCCCCTGAGCCCGGCCGCCAGCCCGCGCCGGGAAGACCCTCCCGGAGATTGAAGATTTGCGGGATACGCGGTACATCTTCCCCGCGACCACGCGCAAACCAGCAACCCGCCGCAAAGGACCGCCGACCATGACCCCCAAGACCCGCCTGCTGACCCCCGGGCCCACCCCCCTGCCCGAAACCGTGCGCCTGACCCTGGCCATGGACATGGTGCATCACCGCAAGCCCGGATTCACCGCCCTGCTGGGCGAAATCCAGACCGGGCTGCGCTGGCTCTTCGGCACCGGGCAGCCCGTCATCACCCTGGCCTGTTCCGGCACGGGGGCCATGACCGCGGCGGTGGGCAACCTCTTCGCCCCCGGGGAGCAGGTCCTGGTCGTCGAGGGCGGCAAGTTCGGCGAGCGCTGGACGGAAATCGCCTCGGCCCACGGCCTGGACGCGGTGGTCCTCTCCGTGCCCTGGGGCCAGGCGGTGACCGTGGAGCACATCCAAAAGGCCCTGGCCCAGCACCCGGACATCAAGGGCGTCCTGGTCCAGGCATCGGAAACCTCCACCGGCGTGCTGCATCCCGTGCGCGAGCTGGCCGCCTTCACCCGCGAGCGCGACCTGATGCTCGTGGTCGACGGCATCTCCGCCGTGGGCATCTCGCCCTGCCCCATGGACGAATGGGGCATCGACTGCCTGCTCACCGGCTCGCAAAAGGGCCTGATGCTGCCCCCCGGGCTGGCCTTCACCGCCCTGTCCGCCAGGGCCTGGGAGCGCGTGGAGCGCGTGGACCCGCACCACTTCTATTTCAACCTGCGCGGCGAGCGCGACAAGATCGTCGGCGCCAGCCAGACCCTGTTCACCCCGCCCATCAACCTGCTCATGGGGCTGCACACCTGCCTGGGCATCTTCCGCGAGACGACCCTGGAGGGCGTGTTCCGCCACCAGTGGGCCCTGACGCAGATGGCCCGCGCCGGGGCCCGGGGCCTGGGCCTGGAACTCCTGGCCAAGGACCACTACACCTGGGGCCTGACCAGCATCCTGCTGCCCGCAGGGGTCGACGGCTCGCGCCTGCTCCAGGCCGCGGCCGAGCGCTACGGGGTGGTCATGGCCGGGGGCCAGGACCGGCTCAAGGGCCGCATGGTCCGCATGGGCCACATGGGCCATGTGGACTTCGGCGACGTGCTGGCCGGGCTGGCCGCCCTGGCGGGCGCCCTGGCCCTCACCGGCGGCTACAGCGGCTCGCGCGACTACCTGGAACGGGCCCTGGCCGCCTACGAGGGAGCCCTGCTGGACGGCCCCCCCGCCCAGGGCGGCGCCCAAAACACACAGGAGTAAAGGCCATGAGCAACGAACAGTGCGCCGCATCCGGCGCCGGGCCCAGCGACGAACAGCAGCGCGCGGCCGAGCGCGCGGCCGACGCCGCCGCCGCCCAGACCCCCCTGCCCGAGGTGACCTTTTCCACCTTCGTCATGTCCCTGGCCTCCTCGGCCCTGGTGCACCTGGGCGAGGTGCCCGAGCCCGAATCGGGGCAGACCATGGCCAACCTGCCGGTGGCCAAGCACACCATCGACATCCTGGCCATGCTCCAGGAAAAGACGGGCAACTGCCTCGCCCCCGACGAACGGCGGCTGCTCGAAGGCCTGCTCTACGAACTGCGCATGCAATACGTCATGAAAATGAAGTGAGGCTCCGGCAATGACGACCTTCAAGGCCGGGCTGGTGGGCGTCACCGGCTACACCGGCATGGAACTGGCGCGCCTTTTGTGCGGCCACGGCGGGCTGCGGCTGGTGCGCGCCACCTCGCGCTCGGACGCCGGGCGGACCCTGGACCAGCTCTTCCCCGGGCTGGGCGGGCTGCCCGTGGGCGGGCTGACGGTCAGCCAGCCCGATGTGGACGACCTGGCCCGGGCCTGCGAGCTGGTGTTCCTGGCCGTGCCCCACGGCACGGCCATGGACATGGCCGCCGCCCTGGTGGAGCGCGGCGTACGCGTGGTGGACCTGTCCGCCGACTTCCGCATCAAGGACCCGGCGACCTACGCCCAGTGGTACGGCCTGGAGCATCGCCACCCCGGGCTCATCGCCGACGCCGTGTTCGGCCTGCCCGAGCTGTACGCCCCGGCCATCCGCGCGGCCCGGCTGGTGGCCAACCCCGGCTGCTATCCCACCTCGGCCATCCTGGGCCTGTATCCGGCCCTGAGCCGGGGCCTGGCCGAGGCCGACGGGCTGGTCGTCGACTCCAAGTCGGGCGCCACGGGCGCCGGACGCAAGGCCGCCGTGGGCTCGCTGTTCTGCGAGGTGGCCGACACCTTCCGGGCCTACAACCTGGGCCGCCACCGCCACACCCCCGAAATCGAACAGGAGCTGTCGCGCTTCGTCGGCCGGGATATCCGCGTGTCCTTCAACACGCATCTTTTGCCCATCAACCGGGGCATCCTGTCCACCTGCTACGCGCGCCTGGCGCGCCCCGCGACCCTGGCCGAGGTCCACGCCGCCTATGCGGACGCCTACGCCGACGCGCCGTGGGTGCGCGTGCTGCCCCAGGGCGCCCTGCCCGAGACCAAGAACGTGCGCGGCACCATGTTCTGCGACATCGGCCTGGTGGTGGACCCGCGAACCGACCGGCTCATCGTGGTCTCGTGCATCGACAACCTCTGCCGGGGCGCCTCGGGCCAGGCCCTGGCCAACGCCAACCTCATGCTCGGCCTGGATCCCGCCGAAGGCCTGCGCCTGGCGCCCCTGGTCCCCTGAACCGGCCCCTTTCAGAAAAACGCAAGACGCCGCCGGAGCCCCGAGTCCGGCGGCGTCTTTTCTTCGCCACGGGCAAAGCGGGATACTCCTTGCTCCGGGGAGAAAACCTGTGGCATAATGGAAGTGTTACAACTCCCTGCCGGACGGAAAACGGCTCACGCACAACATGAAGCTTCCCCCACACGCCGAGAGACCGATGAATATCATCCCCCAACACGCCGCCCCCGCCGAGAACGTCTTTGTGGCGCGGCAGCCGATCTTCACCCCGGAGCTGGATGTCTGGGGCTATGAACTGCTCTTCCGGGCCACGGGCGACGCGCGCGCGGCCCAGGTGGCCGACGCCGACATGGCCACGGCCAAGGTCATCGCCGACGGCTTCCTGCTGGCCTCCCAGGGCCTGCGCCCCGGCCAGCGGACGCTCATCAACTTCCCGCGGTCCCTCCTGCTGGACAACTTCGCCTTCGCCCTGCCCGCCGAAATCGCCGTGGTCGAGATCCTCGAGGACGTGACCCCCGACGAGGCCGTCCTGGCCGCCGTGCGCGAAACAAAAAACGCGGGCTACACCGTCGCCATGGACGACTTCACGGGCGAGGCCGCCCTGGAACCCTTCCTGCCCCTGGTGGACATCATCAAGGTCGACGTGCTGGCCGTGCTGGGCGACGGCGGCCCCGAGGGCGCCCGGCGCCTGCGCGAGGTGACCCGGCGCCTGGAGCGCTACGGCTGCCGCCTGCTGGCCGAAAAGGTCGAGGACAACGAGGTCTTCGCCCTGTGCCGCGAGCTGGGCTTCACGCTGTTCCAGGGCTACTTCTTCGCCCGGCCCGAGATCATCCCCGGGCGCAAGCTGGCCTCGGGCGAGCTGACCAAGATCCAGCTCCTCCAGGAGCTGGGCTCGGCGGATTTCGACGTGAAGCGCCTGGCGGACATCATCCAGCGCGACCCGTCCCTGACCTACCGCCTCTTCCGCTACATCAACTCCGCGGGCATGGGCGTCTGCCAGAAGGTGGAGTCCGTGCCCCGGGCCATCGCCCTGCTCGGCCAGCGCCAGCTCGCCCAGTGGCTGCGCGTGGTGATCATGTCCGACCTCGCCCCGGGCAACAAGGGCCGCGAGGTGGCGTTCCTGTCGGTACACCGGGGCCGCTTCCTGGAGCTGATGGCCGAGCGCTGCCCGGCCAACTACTCCCCGGAGGCCCACTTCCTGCTCGGGCTGTTCTCCCTGCTCGACGCCATGCTCGGGGTGCCCATGGACCAGATCCTCGCCACCCTGCCCCTGGCCGAGGAACTCAAGGCCGCCCTGGCCGGCAAGAGCGGCGACTACCGCTTCTGCATCGACCTGGTCCGGGCCTACGAACGCCACGACTGGCCGCAGGTGGACAGCATGCTGGCCATCCCCGGGATTCCCGCCGAGGTCGCCGACGCGCTCTACACCCAGTCCATGGACTGGACCCAGAGCCTGCTGGGCCCCGCGACCCAGGGGGACTAGGTCTACCTAGCCCGGCCCCGGAAGCGGCACACCCGGCCCGAAGCGGGCACCCTGCGCACGGAGCGCGGGGTGCCCGCTTCGTTTATGGTGGCACGTTCCACGCGGGCTGCCCGGATGCGCGGCGCCACCCCGGACGCCCCGGCCCCCTGGGCCCTTTTTGCAGCAACGCCCCGGCCCCCAAAGCCACCTGCGCCCCGCGTTCCGGGCGCCCACCTGCACAGGAAAGACGACAATGGCGGGCACCATTTCCGCGAATGACTACCTATAAAATAGCATTAAAGCACAAATCATGTCACATTATGCTTGACCTTTTCATTTTCATTCAACTATTCACCGTTTTGATTCTGAAAAAATATACCTTTACCTCGTATCAAAACACCCTGGGTGCATAGTCTGCACGCCCTCCGGCGCCCCGGGGCGGCCTGCGGCGGGCACCCCCCGCGCCGCCGGAGCCCGCCGGGGGGCGGGCAACCCGGCACGCTGGAGGCATGGTCATGCGCGTCCCCTTCCCCTGTTCCCCCCGCCTGCTCCTTGGCGCCTGCGCGGCGCTGCTGCTCCTGGCCGCGGCCCCGGCGCGCGGCGCGGAAAACACGATCCGCCTGGACGAGATGGTCGTCAACGCCACACGCATCATCGCCCCGACCATGCAAAGCGGCGACACGGTGTTCACCGGCACCCAGATCACCGCCGACGGTATCGAAATGCAGGGGGGCCGGGCCCAGACCAGCATCTACAACACCTTGCAGGTCCTGCCGGGGTCAGCGTGGAGAGCGCCGACAGCTTCGGCCTGAGCCCGGAGCAGAACGTCATCCGCATGCGCGGGGTGCGCGGCTTTCTGGGCGCCATGTCCGTGGAGGGCGTGTCCAACTGGGGCGGCAACCCCATGGGCCCGCGCGAGTACCTCTACGACACCAACAACTTCGAGAGCGTGACCATATACAAGGGCGCCATCCCCGCCGACATCGGCACCGGCGTGGGCGCGCGCGGCGGGGCCATCGAGCTGCGCCCCAAATGGCCCAAGGACGAACCCGGCCTGGAGTTCGAGCAGGGCGTGGGCTCCAACTCCTACTCGCGCAGCTTCCTGCGCCTGGATTCCGGGCGGCTCACCGACGCCGGCACCGCCCTGTCCGGCTCGTTCTCCTACACCGAGGCCGACAAGTGGAAAGGCCCGGGCCAGGTCGGTCCGCGCACCAACGTGAACCTCATGCTGCGCCAGCCCACCCTGGGCGACGACGACATCAAGGTCTTCTTCAACTCCAACCACATCGAAAGCGACCTGTACCGCGCCCTGACCCACAACGAGGCGGACTCGCTCTCCGACTACCACGGCAAGGACTTCAACGAGAGCCTGACCGGCAACAACGCGCAGGACATATACTACTACAAGTACAACCGGGGCATCTACAACAACAACGATGTCATGGCCATCGTTTCGGCAAGTGTTGACGAGACCTGGGGTTTCAAGTTCAAGCCCTTCTACTCCAAGGAGGACTCGACCATATATCAGGGCAACTCGTCCAACAAGCGCATGCAGCAGCGCAGCCGCTACATAGAACGCTTCGGCATGACCTCCGAGATGAAAAAACGCTTTGGCGACGTGACCACCGTACTCGGCTACCAGTACGAGACCACGGACATGCGCATCATCACCAAGAACTACAACCCGGCCGACGAGAGATTCCTGGGCTACGGCATCTACACCAGGAGCCTGGACCGCGGGCACCTGCACAGCCCCTTCGCGAAGATCGGCGGCGACCACGGCCGCCTCAAGTGGCAGGCGGGCCTCAAGTATTTCCACTACATCGACCCCGCCACCCACGGCTACACCTCCGCCCCCGGCGCGCCCAACACCCTGGTCCGCCAGCAGGACCTGGACCGCGAGACCAAGGTCTACGACGCCCTGCTGCCGACCCTGGCCCTGTCCTACGCCGTGACCGACGAGGTGGAACCCTTCCTCAGCTACGGCCGCAGCCAGATCCGCCCGTATTCCTATGTGCCGCTCATCAACCTCTACAGCAGCAAGCGGCCCCAGTTCCTGGCGGCGGGCGTGACCCTGGACGACCTGTTCAACACCCGCGACATGGAAACCACCGACACCGTGGAGATGGGCGTGCGCCTGAGCCTGGGCCCGGCCGAGATCACCCCCTCGGTCTTCTACTCCAAGAGCGACAACCTGCTGGTCACCGTCCACGATCCGCGCATCGGCCTCACGGGCGTGGACTACCAGCAGAACGTGGGCGAGGCCACGGGCTACGGCGCCGAGATCGAGGCCAACGTGCACCTGGGCGAGGGCTTCACCTGGTTCCTGAGCCCCTCCTACACCATGCTGACCTATGACGACGACCTGACCTTTGCGGGCAACACCCTGGACTGCAAGGGCAACCAGGTCGTGGACACCCCGCGCTGGATGGCCAAGACCGGCTTCATCTTCCGCCACGGCGCCTTCGAGGTTTCGCCCATGCTGCGCCTGCTGGGCGACCGCTACGGCGACCTGGAGCACAAGGAGAAGATCGGGGGCCACGCCGTGGTGGACCTCAGCGCCTCCTACCGTTTCGAGGACGTTTCCTGGGCCAAGAGCGTGCGCCTGAGCCTGGACTTCTACAACCTGCTGGACGCCAAATACATCTCGGGCATCACCGCGGGCGACGACACCCGCTCCGGGGCCACGAGCTATGTGGTCGGCGCGCCGTTCACGGCCCTGCTGCGCCTGGGGGTTGAACTGTAGCTGCGCGCGCGGGCCCCGCCCGCCTGCCGGAACCAAAGCCCCCGCGGCCCTGGCCGCGGGGGCTTTTTCCTGCCCGGCCCTTCCGGGTGGAGCGTTTCTTGCTGCGCGCCCCGAAGGGGAAATTTCTTCCCCGGCCCAGCCACCCTCAGCACCAGGAGGAGCAATGCGCATCGACGACAGCATCCAGGCCCCCTGGGCGGCGGCCGTCGCCCCTCGCGAACCGGACCCCCGGGACAACCCCGCGCCCCAGGACGAGGCAGCGGCCGCAAGCATCTGGACCGGGGACCAAGCCTTTTCCGCCCCGCGCGCCGCCGCGCGGCTGGCGGGCGACGCCACGGCCGCCGTGCTGGCCGCCGGGGCGGACCCGGCCCCGGTGGGCGGCCGGGACTGGCTCGACCAGCGCGGCGCCGCGCTCTTCGAGGAGGGCCGCCCCGTGCTCGGCACCCGGGGCGGGCTGCCCATCGTGGGCGAAACCGGGCAGGAACGCGCCCAGGGCCTGGCCTACCTCCGGGAGCAGCTGGCCAGGCGCGGCCAGGACACGGAAAACATGGAGCTGGTCACCGTGTGCAGCCCCGTGTTCGACGGGGCCACAGGGCCGCAGGTGGGCTGGTTCCAGGGCACGGCGGCCCGGCTGGACGCCACCGGGCTGAAGGCCGTGGGCACGGCGGACCTGCCGGAGAACATCGCCGCCGTGCTGCGCGCCCTGTCCCGGCGCTGAGCCCGGCGTCCGGGCACGGAAAAAAAGGGGGGACCGCCCGCGGGCGGTCCCCCCTTTCCTTGACGCGCTGCCCGGCGCTAGCCGCGGCAGTTGGCCTTGAGGGTCTCGGCCATGTCCGTGGCTTCCCAGGTGAACTCGGGACGCTCGCGGCCGAAGTGGCCGTAGCACGCCGTGCCCTTGTAGATGGGGCGGCGCAGGTCGAGCCGCTTCTCGATGTGGTAGGGGCGCAGGTCGAAGGTCCCCTGCACGGCGTCGGTCAGGGCCTCGTCGCTGATCTCGCTGGTGCCCAGGCTGGACACGAGCACGGACACGGGCTCGGCTACGCCGATGACGTAGGCGATCTGGACCTGGCACTTGGGCGCCAGCCCCGAGGCGACCACGTTCTTGGCGATGTAGCGGCCCATGTAGGCGCCGGAACGGTCGACCTTGGAGGGGTCCTTGCCGGAGAAGGCGCCGCCGCCGTGGGCGCCCATGCCGCCGTAGGTGTCCTGGATGATCTTGCGCCCGGTCAGGCCGCAGTCGCCCATGGGGCCGCCGATGACGAAACGACCGGTGGTGTTGATGAAGATGCGGGTCTTCTTGCGGTCCACGAACTCGCCGGGCAGGGTCTTGAAGATGACCTCCTCGCGGATGGCGTCCACCAGGTCCTGGTAGGCGATGTTCTCGTCGTGCTGGGCGGCGATGACCACGGTGTCGATGAACTTGGGCTGGCCGTCCTCGTAGGTGAAGCTGACCTCGGTCTTGCCGTCGGGGCGCAGGAAGTCGAGGATGCCCTCCTTGCGCACATAGGTCAGGCGGCGCGACAGCTTGTGGGCCCAGAATATGGGCGCGGGCATGAGCGTCGGGGTCTCGTCGCAGGCGAAGCCGAACATCATGCCCTGGTCGCCGGCGCCCTGCTCCTCGGGGGCCTTGCGGTCCACGCCCTGGGCGATGTCCGGCGACTGCTTGTCGATGGTGGACATGACGGCGCAGGTGTCGGCGTCAAAGCCCATGGACGAGCTGGTGTAGCCGATCTCGCGGATGGTCTCGCGCACGATGGCCGGCAGGTCGGCGTAGCCCTTGGTGGTGATCTCGCCGGCGATCATGGCCAGCCCGGTGGTGACCAGGGTTTCGCAGGCCACGCGGGACTCGGGGTCCTGGGCCAGCAGCGCGTCGAGCACGGCGTCGGAGATCTGGTCGGCGACCTTGTCGGGATGTCCTTCGGTCACGGACTCGGACGTGAAATGGAAACGGCCTTTGTTGCTGATCATGGGGTTTTTCCTCCTGATGCGTTTCCCCTCCGGCGCTGCCGTTGGGGGGATGGTCCGTTCGCGGCGCGGGCACGGCCCGGGCCGGATGGGGTCAGGGCCGCAGCAGCTCGTTGTCGATGAGCCGGGCGCGGCCCAGGCGCACGGCCACGGCGGCCAGGGCCGGGCCCTCCAGGGCCGCCACGGGCTGCACGTTTTCCGGGTCCACTATCTCGATGTAGTCCACCTCGCCCGCGGGGACGTGCTCGGCGTAGTAGGCGGCGATGGCGGCCTTGAGGGTCGGGGCGTCGCGCTGCCCGTCGCGGGCCAGGGCGGCGGCGTGCAGCAGCCCGGCGTGCAGCCCCGGGGCCTGGGCCCGCTCGGCGGGGCCGAGGTAGACGTTGCGCGAGCTGAGCGCCAGGCCGTCGGCCTCGCGCACGATGGGCCGCCCCTCGATGCGGCAGGGCAGGTGCAGGTCGCGGGCCATGCGCCTGAGCAGGGCCAGCTGCTGCCAGTCCTTCTGGCCGAAGACCGCCACATGGGGCAGGGCCAGGTGCAGCAGGATGCTGACCACCGTGGCCACGCCCCGGAAGTGCACCGGGCGGCTCGCGCCGCACAGGTGGCGGGCCAGGGGCGGGACCTCCACCCAGGTGCAGTGGTCCGGGGCGTAAATGTCCCCGGGCGCGGGCATGAACAGCGCCGTGGCGCCGCAGGACTCGGCCAGGGCCGCGTCGCGCCCGGGGTCGCGCGGGTAGGCCTCCAGGTCCTCCCCGGGGCCGAACTGGGTGGGATTCACGAAAACGCTGACGTACACCGCGTCGGCGTTGGCGGCGGCCCAGCGGATGAGGCTGGCGTGGCCCTCGTGCAGAAAGCCCATGGTCGGCACCAGGGCCGTGGTCTTCCCCCGGGCCCGGTCGGCCAGTGCCTGTTCCTGGAACTCTTTGGGATCGTTGAATCTATGCATGAAACTCCTGCATCCTCCCGGGCCAGGGCCCGAAAAAAAAGCCCCTCCGCAAGGGGAGGGGCTGATGCGTTGCGCGTCACTCTCATGGTCCCTTGCGGGTCTGGCGTTAGCACCTTGCTCTCCGCTGACGGAGCAGGTTGCCGGGCGGTCGACGGGCCAGATCCCTCGCGCCTCTCTGCATGATATGTCATGTCCGGTCGCCCGGGGGCTCCCGTAAGCAAAACGTATATCCCAACATCCGCCCGGACGCAAGAACTTTGTGAAAAACGCCGGGAGCGCCCCCCGCCGGGCCTGCGGAACGGCCCCGGCTCAGACCGAGCCGCCCAGCAGCCCCGGGCCCAGCTCGGGGACGCCGCCGCCCGCCCGGGCCTCGGCGCGGGGCGAGGCGGCGGTCTGCGCTTCCTCCCGCGCCGGTTCGCGCACCACGGGCGCGGCCTCCACAACGTCCAGCAGGGCCGAGCGCTCCAGGTTGGCCAGCTCGCGGCCCACCGGGGGGCCCGGATCGGCCAGCTTGGCCGGGTTGACCAGCCGCGTCTCCAGCCCCGGGGCGCGGATGGCCCCGGCCTCGGCCTCAAGGGCCGGGGCCAGGCCGTCCTGCTCCCCGCCCAGCAGGGCGTCCACGGCCCCGGGGTCGCGGTCCAG
>NZ_JALNWM010000082.1 GCF_023230885.1 Desulfocurvus sp.
AAACAATATCTACAATCAATCCCGTTTTCGTTGCATGAGATTAAATTTGGTGCTACTCGTCGCGCACGGAAAACAAATCATCATGACGGAGGCAAACATGCAACGGGTTCTCGCAATGCTGGCGGCGCTGGCCCTGGCCCTGGGCACCGCCGGGCCGGGTTTCGCGCAGGACGGGCAAACCGACGCCCAGGGCCGGGAGCCCGCCCTGCGCCTGCCGGAGATGGTGGTCATCGAAAGCCCCATCATCGAAAACAACATGGTGGACCGCTTCGGGGCCCTGACCACGGTGGTCGGCCAGGAGCAGATCGAGCGCCTGGGCGCGGTGGACATCAGCTCCGCCCTGCGCAAGACCCCGGGCGTGACCATCACCCGCTACAACCAGGTGGGCTCCTTCGGCGGCGCCGAGGGCGGCGCGGTGTTCGTGCGCGGCATGGGCTCCACCCGCCCGGGCTCGGAAATCAAGACCTATATCGACGGGGTGCCCATGTACATGGGCCCGTGGAGCCACCCCCTGCTCGACCTGCTGCCCGCGGACATGGCCTCGGCCATCGAGGTCGTCAAGGGCCCGCAGCCCCAGACCGTGGGCAACACCTTCAGCGCCATCAACATCGTGCCCCGGCAGCACACCGACGAGGGCTTCAGCACCACCGTATCCGCCGCCGGGGGCAGCTTCGGCACCGTGGCCCAGAGCCTGAGCCACGCGGGCCGCGTGGGCGACTTCGACTACCAGCTGGGCGAGAGCTTCCGCTACTCCAACGGCCACCGCGACAACGCCGACGGCCGCCTGACCTCGGGCTTCGCGAACATGGGCCTGCGCCTGAACGACACCTGGACCGCCCGGCTCCTGGCCCTGGCCATGGACAACTACGCCGACGACCCCGGCCCCGACACGCCCGGCGGCGTCTCCGAGGGCCGCTACGAAACCCGGGCGCGCATGGCCGCCCTGACCCTGTGCAACCAGACCGACGGCGCCCACGGCGAAATCAAGTTCTTCGCCAACGGCGGCGAAGGCGTCTGGAGCGACAACGTGCCCGGCGGGGTGAAGAAGAACCGCAACGAGTTCTGGTACTTCGGCATGCACGCCAAAGAGATCGTCGAGTTCGCCCAGGGCGGCGAGCTGCTGCTCGGGCTGGACCAGGAATGGTGGGACAGCATCGTCAGCTACGACTATTTCAACGGCACCGAGAACACCCTGAACACCCCGCAGTTCGCCCTGACCATGCCCTATCTGGCCGTGAGCCGCGCCCTTGGCGAGCGCGACGGCTGGCACGCCACGCCCTCCATCGGCGCCCGGGGCTACCTCCACAACCAGTTCGAGAACCGCCTGGCGCCCTTCGCCGGGCTTGTGGTCGGCCACGACGACACCGACCTGCGCGTCAACGTCGCGCGCGGCGTGAACTACCCCGGGCTGGACGTGGCCATCGTCTTCCCGGCCAGCAAATGGAAGCAGCTCGATCCCGAGGATGTCATGCACTACGAGGTCGGCCTGAGCCACCGCTTCGGCGACCTCGCCGTGGTCGACCTCGCCGTCTACCAGGACAAGGGCAACAACCGTTATTCCTTCGTGCTGCCGCCCTTCCCCCCGACGTGGACCAACACCGAGGACTTCGACATCCGGGGCATGGAGGCCTCGGTGCGGGTCAACCCGCTGCCCGAGCTGTCCCTGTTCGCCGGGCTCACCGTGCAGCGTGTGACCCCCGACGACATGCCCTACGCCCCCGAAACCTCCGTCAGCGGCGGCTTCAACTGGCGTTTCCTGGAAAAGTTCACCCTCAGCGCGGACTGCGAGTATGTGGACGGCATGTACGCCCTGCGCCAGGCGCGCAAGGTGGGCGACCAGAATACGAGCCGCGTGGGCAGCCACTTCCTGGTCAACTCCCGCCTGGGCTGGGAGTTCGAGCTTGCGCAGTGGGACGCCCGGGGCGAGCTGTTCCTGCTCGTCCAGAACCTGACCGACGAGGAATACGCCTACCGGCCCGACTACCCCATGCCCGGCATCAACGGCATGCTCGGGGCCAAGCTCACCTTCTAGCCAGGGGACCGCATGCCCGCAAGCACCCAAACCCCTCCCGCGGCGGACGGCGCGCAGCTCTATGCACAGCTGCGCGCCGCCTCCGGGGGCATCAAGCGCTTCCACGCCCTGCGCGCCGCACTGGACGCAGGGCTCTTCGAACACCTGGAGCACCCCCGCGACGCCGACGCCCTGGCCGGGCAGCTGGGCCTGGACCCCGGGCTGACCCGGGCCCTGTGCGCCCTGCTGGGCGAAATGGACCTGCTGCGCCGCGAGCCCCGGGGCTGGCGGCGCACGGAGCTGGCCGCCGCCTTCCTCGACCCGCGCTCCAGCCTGTACCAGGGCGAGGTGCTGCGCTGCATGGAGGAGGGCTTCGACCTGTGGCGCAGGCTGCCGGAGCTGCTGCGCCAGGGCCCGGTGGACATGGCCCGCGAGCAGGTCTTCAAGGGCAACTTCATCGACGCCCTGGGCCGCGAGGGCTTGCTGCGCGAGATCCGCGCCTGCGCCCGGGCCGTGGCCGCCGCCCCGGGGTTCGCCCAGGCCCGCCTGGCCCTGGACCTGGGCGGCGGCCACGGGCTGCACGCCTGGTCGCTGTGCGAGCTCAACCCCGGGCTGCGCGCCGTGGTCCTCGACACCCCGGGCACCCAGCCCGTCTTCGAGGCCTTCGCCCGCGAGTTCGGCTACCAGCGCATGGAGTTCCGCCCCGGGCACCTCGTGCGCGACGACTGGGGCGGCGGCTACGACCTGATCTTCTTCTCCTACAGCCCCTGGGGCAAGCAACGGGGCATCCTGGAGCGCATCCACCAGGCCCTGGCCCCGGGCGGCCTGTTCGTGACCAAGCACGCCTACTACAACACGGGCGAGGGCTCCAAGAGCCCCCTGGTGGACCTGGACTGGCTGCTCACGCGCTTCCCGGGCATCGACAAGGGCCCCAACGTCTACCGCTTCGCGGGCGACATGGCCCGCGAGGAGTTCCTGGCCTTCTTCCTGGAGCGCTACGAGCTGCTGGCCCAGCTCGAAGCCCGCCAGTTCGCCTCGCCGGACCTGGACAAGTTCGGCGACCGGCTGGACAGCCAGCTCCTCATCGGCCGCAAACGCTAGCCTCCGGAGGTTCTCCGTGTCCGCGCGCCTTTCCGCCGCCCTGTGCCTCTGCCTGATCCTTGCCTGCGCCAGCGCCGCCCGGGCCGAAGCGCCGCCGCGCATCCTGGCGGGCACGACCCTGGTGGCCGACGTGCTGCGCGACCTGTGCCCCCAGGGCGCCGAAATCCGGGTGCTCATCCCGGGCGGCGCCTGCCCCGGCCACTTCGACCTCAAGCCCGGCGACCTGGCCCTGGTCCAGGACGCCCGGGCCGTGATCCTGCACCAGTGGCAGAAGGACATGGCCGCCATGCGCAACCTGCTGCGCGCCGCCCAAAACGAGGCCCTGGACGCGGACTACCTGCCCGAGCCCGAAAACCCCATGCTGCCCGCGGGGCAGCTGGCCCTGACCCGCGCGGTGCAAGACGCCCTCCAGCGGCGCTTCCCGGCCTGGAGCGGCCATGTCCGCGCCCGGGCCGAGGCCCGCGCCGCGCGCATCCAGGCCGTGGAGCAAGAGCTGCTGGCCGCCTTCGCGCCCCTGCACGCGGCGCGGCCCGCGGCGCTCTGCTCGGCCCTGCAGGCGCCCCTGGCGCGCTGGGCCGGGCTCCAGGTGGCCATGACCTACGGCCGCCCCGAGGAGCTGACGCCCGGGCGCGTGGCCGCGCTGCTCGAAGCCGGACGCGCCGCCGGGGTCAGCCTGGTGATCGACAACATCCAAAGCGGCGTGGGTGCGGGCCGGGGCCTTGCCGAGGAGCTGGGCGCCCGCCAGATCGACCTGACCAGCTTCCCCGGCGCCCTGGACGGCGCGGACACCTGGGAGGACGCCCTGCGCGCCAATGCCCGCCTGCTCCTGGCCGCAGCCGGGGAGCCCCGGCCGTGACCCCCCAGGGCGGGCCCCACCCCGCGCCAGACTCCGCGCCGGACGGCCTGGCCGTCCGGCTGGACAACGTTTCCGCCGCCTACGGGCGCCATGTGGCCATGCGCGAGGTGTGCCTGAGCATGCGCCGGGGCGAGTTTCTGGGCGTCATCGGCCCCAACGGCGCGGGCAAGACCACGCTGCTCACCGTGCTCAACGGGCTGGCGCGCATCGTCGGCGGGCGGGCGGAGGTCCTGGGGCGGCCGCTCACGCCGGCCACCGTCGGCGACCTGCGCAAGCGCATCGGCTATGTGGCCCAGCTCCAGGAGATCGACCCCCTGCTGCCCATCACCGTGCGCGAGTCGGTGCTCACGGGCTGCTTCGGGCGCGTGGGGCCGCTGCGGCGCGTACCGGCCGCCGCCCGGCGCCGGACCGACGAGCTGCTGGCCCTGGTCGGGCTGACGGAGCTGGCCCGCCGCCCCCTCGGGCACCTCTCCGGCGGCGAGAAGCAGCGCACGGCCATCGCCCGCGCCCTGCTCCAGGAGCCGGAGATCCTGCTCCTGGACGAGCCCACGGCGGCCCTGGACTGGCAGGCCCAGCGCGGCATCCTGGCCCTGATCCAGGAGCTGCACGAACGCTTCGGGCTGACCACCCTCATCGTGACCCACGACCTGAACACCCTGCCCGCCGTGTGCTCGCGCGTGGCCTACATGAAGGCCGGGCGCGTCACCTGGAGCGGCAGCCCCCGGGAGGCCGTGGACGGCGCGCGGCTGTCGGCCCTGTACAACATTCCCATCCATGTGGTGCGCCACGGCGGGCGCGACCATATCATCGGCTGAGGGCGTCATGGACTGGTCGCTGCTGCAATACGGATTCATGCACAAGGCCCTGCTGGCCGGGCTGCTGGGCGGAATCGCCTGCGCCCTGACCGGGGTGCTGGTGGTCACCATGCGCATCTCGGCCATCGGCATCTGCGTGGCCCACGCGGCCTTCGCCGGAGCGCTGCTGGGCATCCTGCTGGGCGCGGGCCCGCTGGGCCCCGCGTTCCTCACAAGCTTCCTGGTGGCCGGCATCCTCGGGCCGCTGACGGACAAAGCCGACGTGGCGCCCGACACGGTGGTGGGCATCCTCTTCTCGACCATGCTCGGGCTGGCCTTCCTCTTCCTCGGGCTGATGACCGGCCCGCGCACCGAGGCCCTGGACCTGTTCTGGGGCAGCATCCTCACGGCCACCTGGTTCGACATCAAGGTCCTGGCGGCGGTGACGGCGGCGCTGCTGCTGGGGCTCGCGCTCTTCTTCAAAGAGATCCAGGCCGTGCTCTGCCACCGCGCAGTGGCCCTGGCCGTGGGCGTGCCCGCCACGCTGGTCTATTACGCCATGCTCTTTTCCGTGGGCGCGGCGGTGGCGGCCTCGCTGCGCAGCATCGGCGGGCTGCTCATCTACGGGCTGATCATCAACCCGGCGGCGGCGGCCTATCAGCTCTCCTACAGCCTGAAGCGCATCTTCGTCCTGGCCTGCCTGTTCGCCGTGGGGTCGAGCTGGGGCGGGCTGCTGCTGGCCACCGTGCTCGACGTTCCGGCCGGGGCCATGATCGTGCTGCTGTCCACGGGCATCTTCGTGGCCGCCACCCTGCTCTCGCCCAAGTCGCCGCGCGCGGCCTCCTTCCTGCACCGTCTGCAAACCGCCTTCTCCGGCCGCGTGAGCGCCCGCGACAAGGCGCGGGAGAACACGCCATGACCGCCAACCCCCGTGTGGCCTTTTTCGATGTCGAGGCCGACGCGCCCTGGGCCGCCGCGCCCTACGGCGCCGACCACGCCCCCAAGCTGGAGCGCTTTTTCGCACGCACCGGGCCCCTTGCGGGCCGCACCCTGCTGGAGCCCGGCTGCGGCACCGGGAGGCTGACCGAAATCCTGGCCCGGGCCGTGGGCGAACACGGCGCGGTGCACGCCTGCGACATCAGCCCGCGCATGTGCGCGGCGGCCAGGGAGCGCCTGGGCGGGCTGCCCCAGGCCACCGTGAGCCTCGCGGCCATGGAGCGCCTGCCCCTTGCCCCGGCCAGCATGGACCTCGTGGTCTGCCACCAGGTCTTTCCCCACTACGAGGACAAGGCCGCCGCCCTGGCCTTCGTCGCCCGCGTGCTGCGCCCGGGCGGCGCGCTGCTGGTCATGCACTTCCGCGACCGAGCGGCCATCAACGACGTGCACCGCAAGGCGGGCACGGTGGTCGAGCAGGACATGCTGCCCGACCTGGAGGCCATGGACGCCCTGCTTACGGCCGCGGGCCTGCGCCGCGAGTATTTTTCCGACGACGCCACCCTGGGCTACCTGCTGCACGCCGTGAAATAGCCGCGCACGGGCCGGGGGCCAGGGTACGGGCCGGGGGCCAGGAAGCGCGGGAGAGGGCGAAAAGAAATCGGGCCGCGACGGGCCGCGCCCGCCAGCTTTCCGCCTCTGCCTTTTTGTCCGGCGCCCCCCGCCCCCCGGCTCCCGGCGCGGGCACCCCCGCCCCGCATCCCTCCGGCGCCCTTTGTCCGGCAGCCATTGCGGCCATCCCGGCCCAAGCCCGGACGCCCCCCGCGCTCCGGGCCTGTTTCGCCCACGCGGCTGCGCGGGCTTCGCCACGCGCCCGCGCCCGGCACATCCCCGCCCCCCGGCGCGGCGGACTCCGGTTCGGCCCTGCCCTCCCGGCGCCCCCTCCCGCAACACATCCACACCCGTTCCGCCGCGAACCATGCGACGGGCAAAACGGATTCGAAAACACTTGACTTTGATGATTTTGAATTTCAATCTCACTGCGAGCCGGGCGAAAACGCGTGCCCGCCCGGCTCCGCCCCGCGCGGACCGCCGCCCAGGGGCTCCCGCAACCGGCGCGCCCCGCGCCGCCCGGCCCCGCCCGGGACGGGCGCGCACCACGAGGGGACCATGCACAAGACCATCAAGGTGAATATTTCCGACACCGTGGCGGACACCCTGTTCATTCCGCTGTACATGCGCTGCCTGGAAACCCGCAGGACGGACAGGATCATCGAGGATCCCGAGGCCTGCCGCATCGTCGAGGCCGTGGACTACGACTTTTCCAAATACGACCAGGCCACGCGCAGCCAGGTGGGCACCTGCATCCGCGTGCGCTTCTTCGACGACGTGACCCGCCGCTTCATCGACGCCAACGCCGACCCCGTGGTGGTCAACGTCGGCTGCGGGCTGGACAGCCGGGCCCACCGCGTGGGCGCGGACAAGGGCGTGTTCTACAACGTCGACCTGCCCGAGGTCATGGAACTGCGCGACAAGCTGCTGCCCCCCGACGGGCGCAACATATCCATCCACCAATCCATGTTCGACACATCCTGGATGCGCTCCATCCGGGAGAACCATCCCCAGGCGCGCTTCCTGGTCCTGGCCGAAGGCGTGTTCATGTACTTCAGCGCGCAGGAGATGCGCCCGCTGATCCAGGCCCTGGCCAGCATCCTCACCCCCGGGGAGCTGGCCTTCGACGCGTGCTCCAGCTTCGGGTGCCGGCTGTCGTCGCGCCACGACACGGTGAAGAAGACCAACGCCCGCTTCCGCTGGGGCCTGGACGACAACGCCCAGCTCCAGCAATGGGCCCCCAACCTGACCCTGCGCCAGGTCGAATACTACATGGACAAGGAGCGGCACCGCTGGGACTTCACCTCGCGGCTCATGGCCCTGCTGCCGCCCTTCGCCAGGGCGTTCCGCATGCTGCACTACCAGGCGGCGCAGGCCGCGGGCTAGCCGACTGCGCAGGCCGCGGGCGCCGGAAGCCATCCGCCCCGCGGCCCGCGCGCAGCGACCGTGCCCCCCGCCCGCGCACCGCGCCCGCGCGACACTTCGCCCCAAGATCTTCCCCCCACGGACTCTTGCAGCCAGACCAACACGCCACCGGCCCCTCCAAAAACAGCGCCTCCGGGTTGAGGCGCACTTTTGCGGTTGCCTCCCGCGCGCTTCCGGGCTATGGCTCTTTCCGGAACGCGGCTGTCCCGCGCCTACAAAAAGACCAGTAGATGAAAAAAAAGAGTAGCAAACGGCCCATGACACTGTACTCCACGCTTTCCGCCACGACCCCGGCGCCCCTGTCGCGCGCCGCCAAGGTCACATAGAAGCGCCCACAAAACCGTATGGTTGCGAGGGGGCGTTTCCAGTGCGCCCCCTCTTTTTTTATCCCCGGCCCGCGCGGCGCCGGGCGCCCCACCGCGCCCCCGCCCAGCGCGGCAACGACAAACAGGATCAAGGAATCAGGACATGCTCGACATCGCCTCGAAATCCACGGCGGCGCTGCTGCCCACGGACATCTTCTTCCAGACGGCCTACTGGGCGCAGGTCAAGGCCCGCCTGGGCCTCAAGCCCCTGGCTTTCGACCTGATCACCGCCGGGCCGTGGGGCGACGTGCTCGTGCTCTTGCGCCGCTGGGCCGGGCGCGCCGTGGCCGTCGTGCCCCAGGGCCCGGAGTACGCCCCGCCCGCCGAGGACTACGGCGTCTTCCTGGAGCGCTTCTCCCTGGCCCTGGCCAAAAGCCTCGGGCCCGAGGTGGCCTTCATCCGCTACGACCTGCCCTGGGCGTCGCCCTACGCCGACGACATTCGCGAGAGCGGCCTGCGCGCCTTCCCCGAGGCCCGGGTGCGCGAAATGCGCATGAACATGGGCACCGAGCACTGGAACCTGCGCAAATCCTTCGAGGACCTGACCGTCGCCAGCTCGCTGGTGGTGGACATCGGCCCCGGCGAGGACGCCATTCTCGACGCAATGAAACCCAAGACGCGCTACAATATCGGCCTGGCCCGGCGCAAGGGGGTGGTGGTGGAACTCGGCGGCCCCGAAAGCCTGGCCGATTTCCACGCGCTCTATCGCCAGACGGCCAGCCGCAACGGTTTCACGCCGTGCAGCCTGCGCCATTTCTCGGCCATGTTCCACGGCCTGCTGGCACGCCCCGGGCACACGGAGCTGCTCTTCCTGCTCGCCCGCCACGGCGCGGACATCCTCGCGGGGGCCATCGTCGGCATCGCCGAGGGCGCGGCGAACTTCCTCTATGGCGCCTCGGGCAACATCAAGCGCAACCTCATGGCTTCCAGCCTGATGCACTGGGAGGCCATGCTCCACGCCAAGCGGCGCGGCTGCCGCAGCTACGAGATGGGCGCCGTCTCCCCCAGCGACGACCCCACACACCCCTTCCACGGCCTCTACCGCTTCAAGACCGGCTTCGGCGGCAGGATCGAATACCGCAGCGGCTCCTGGGACTATCCCCTGGACCACGAAGCCTACCGCGACTTCCGCACCGCCGAAAAACTCGCCCGCCTGGACGTGGGGGCATAAGCCCCCCGCCCAGCCCCGCCCCCGCCCAGCCCCGGGCAAGGCCGAACCCCGAGGGGAAATACCCCAAAAGAAACAGCGGTCTACGGCTGGTTATGCCGTAAACCGCTGCCAAATATGGCGGGCAATACAGGACTCGAACCTGTGGCCTTTGGCTCCGGAGGCTGACTATACGGGAATCACACGCGCGGGCGTTTGCAGGAATACAGTCATAACCATTGCATAATAAAGGCTGTTTCTGTAAAGGACAAACACGCGTCGTCACGTTCCCAGCTAGCAGGAGGCTAGCAAAACCGTTTTTTGGCTCGCAATAGGCTAGCAAAATATGGGCAGGCAGAAAACCAAATTCACCGGCGTCTATGCCCGCAGGAGCGATACCCGCCGCTTCCAGGGCCGCCCCGACGAATGCTACGACATCTCCTACCGGCAGCCGGACCGGCGCTTCGTGTGGGAGAAGATCGGCTGGAAGTCCGAGGGCTACACGGCGGCCATGGCGGCGGAGATCCGCGCGGAGCGGCTGCGGGCCCTGCGTCATGGCGAGATGCCCTCCGTGCGCCGCCGGTCGCGCGAGCTGACCTTCGGCCAGGCGTGGGCGCTCTACTACGAGAAGCAGCTCGCGCCCGCCCACGCATCCACGCGCAAGCACCCCGACCACTCGCGCTATGACGCGCACCTGGCCCCGCGTTTCGCGGACACCCCGCTCTCCGCCATCACGCCCCTGGACCTGGAGCGCATGAAGCAGGACATGCAGCGCGCCGGGCAGTCGCCGCAGAGCGTGAAGCACGCCCTGGCCCAGGTCCGGCGCGTCTACCGCAAGATGATCGCCTGGGACCAATGGTTCGGGCGCGTGCCCACGGACAAGGTGGACATGCCCGAGTTCGACAACCGCCGCCACCGCTGGCTGACGCCCCAGGAGGTCACCCTGCTGCTGGCCGAGCTCGGGCGCCGTTCCGTGCAGTGGCAGCGCATCAGCCTGCTCAGCCTGCACACGGGCATGCGCGCCGGGGAAATCTTCGCCCTGCACGGGCACGACCTGCGCCTGGACAGCGGCGAGATCCACGTCCTGCATTCGCGCAAGAACGCCGAAGGCCGCACGGTGTACATGACGCCCAGCGTCCGGGCCATGCTTGCGGACCAGGGCGCGGCACCGGGCCGCCCGGTGTTCACCGCGCGCACGGGCGCCCTGCTGCGCGAAGTCAGCATGACCTTCAACCGCGCCGTGGACGCCCTGGGCTTCAACGAAGGCATCAAGGACGCCCGCGCCCGCGTGGTCTTCCACACCTTGCGCCACACGTTCGGGAGCTGGCTGGCGCAGGCGGGCGTGCCGCTCTACGACATCGGCGAGCTCATGGGCCACGCGGAGGAGGAAACCACCCGGCGCTATGCCCACCTGTGCCCCAACCGCCAGCGCCGCAGCGCCGCCATCATCGAGGCCGCATTCAACGGCGACGCGCTCACCGCTGGTCATAGGTCTTCACCCTCCGCCCTTGCAGATACGCTTCGAGATCTTTTCGACGGTACAGGATGACCTTGCCGTCCTTGACGAAGGACGGCCCGCGCCCCTGGGAGCGCCAGTTGCGGAGCGTCCCGGCCTTGATGCCGTAGAGCTGCTCCACCTCTTTGTCGCTCAGGGCCTCCCGGCGTTGCAGGGCGTCCAGCGCCCTGCCCTCGCGCGACCCGAGGGCCACGCCGCCCACGGCCTCGCGCACGGCCTCGGCCACAACGTCCCGCACCTGCGCCAGCGGCAGCACGATGATCTCCGATTGCATCCGTGGTTCCTCCTACTCAATCGATAATTGCAATATCAATAGTTGTATTCATTGGGGGAAATTTGCACCCAAATCTTCCCTCGCCAACAGCAAACATGGGCATGTATGCTCGGAACGCAGTTCCTCGAATTCGCTTTTCAAGCCGAAAACCCGGAGGAACTATGGACTCGTACCAAACCCTGACCCTCATCTTTCAAGCCATGGGCTTTGTCGTCGCCCTTGTGGCCGCGCTGGCGGCCATTGTCGCTGCCGTTGCCGCCTTGGCCGCCATTCGGAACAAGGACGGCAAATGAGCTGCCCGGTGCTCAGCCCAGCAACCCCGGCAGCACCGTCTGGAAACCTTCGGCCCGGCGCACGGCGCGCACCTCGGGGCCGCGAAAAGTCCGCAGATGGTCGGGGCAGATGCGCCCCCCCATGTGCTGGAAGCCGATCCAGAAGCCCCGGTCGTCGTGGCGATGCACCCGCACCACCGCCGCCACCCGCCTGCCCCGTTGCAGCAGCACGTCCATGCCCGGGCGCAGCATGGTCAGCCCCTGCGCCGCGCGGCCTCGCCGCACAGCCCTTCCAGGGCGCCCAGCTCGGCGGCCAGCAGCTCCGCCCGGCGGCGCTGGCCCCTGGCCTCGCCGGGCTCGCCGCCGAAATGCCGCAGGGCGTCGGCCAGGGCCTGGGCGGTCATGGCCGCGCTGAGCGCCACGGCCCGCATCTCGCGCTCGGCCAGCCCCGGGTCCAGGGCCAGCCGCGCCCCGCGCGCCGCGCGGCGGATGCCGCTGGTCGTGAAAAGCATCTTCATCGTTCCTCCCTCCTTGCCTTCGCGGCCCAGGCTAGCGGCAGCACTCGCGCAGGCCGCAGACGCGGCATTTCCGGTAGTCGTGGTGCGAATCGTGGCCATCGGGCTCCCACTCGTGGGCGCAGCAGGCTCGCAGGGCCCTGATGGCGTCCTCGCGCTTGCGCATCTCCCGCTCGTGGTGCCCGCGCTCCTGCTCCAGGCGCGCGATGGTCTCAGCCGTCATGTTCGTCTCCCGCGCCGCCCGCCCCGGCGCCCGGGGCACCTGCGGCTCCGGGGGCAGCCCGTCCAGGTTCGTACACAGGGCGCACCCCGCCTCGGCCAGGATCAACGCCGCCGCCACGTTCTCCACGGGCTGAAGCAGCATCCGCCCTGCCAGCAGCGTCCGCCCGAAACTATCCACGCCGGGCCTCCCGGCGCCGGGCCCGGCGCGCGGCCAGCTCCGCCAGCCAGACCACGACCTGGGCCACGCCCAGCGTCCCCAAAATCATGAGCAGCGTCCCGGCCACACAGGCGGTCTCCACGTCCCACCAGGCCGGGGCCGTCACCCGACCCTCCGCAGCACCACGCCCCGGTAGCCGCAACGGCGCAGATCGCGCAGCAGCCAGGCAAAGGCGCGCAGCCCCGGGGCCAGCTCCATGCGCCGCGCCACCAGCTCGCCGTGGCGGTTCTCCGCCGTCAGCTCCAGGCGCACGGGCCGCAGGGCCGATGGCGCGCCGGGCAGGGCCGGATGCGGAACGGGGACCAAGGCCGCCAGGAGGGCCAAATCCTGGCCCGGGCCCTGGGCCGCATCGGGCCCGCAGTGCGCGGCCAGCATCAGCGGTCCCCCGTGGGCAGCGAGCGGTCCATGCCGCCGCGCTCCCGCCCGGCCTGCGCCCCGGGGGCGGGCAGCAGCGGCGCCCCAAGGCGCTTGCAGACCCCTTCGAGCACCACCAGGGCGTGCAGCACGTCGCCCTTCTCGCCCGCGCCGAAGCGCCGGTGCCCGCCCAGGGCCAGAGCCGCGCCGCGCGCCTCGTCGATGGCCCGCTTGAATCGTTGCACAGGGTCCATGGCGTCCTCCTTCGGGGGTTGCGGGGGCGGGGCCGGGGCTTGCGCCTGCACGGCCCGCGCCCCCTGGTTGTGGAG
Organism: Desulfocurvus sp.; assembly: GCF_023230885.1. GTDB lineage: Bacteria > Desulfobacterota > Desulfovibrionia > Desulfovibrionales > Desulfovibrionaceae > Desulfocurvus. The sequence goes on from NZ_JALNWM010000082.1 coordinate 12,944, forward strand.
GTGCAAGGGGCTCGTTGCGCCGGGGGATGCGGGGAGGCCGACCGGAGGGGGGCGGCCCGCCTCCCCGCTTTGGAGGGGATCAGCCTCCCCCGGGGCAACAAACCAGGATCAGCGGTGCAGGGCCTCGTCATGCACGGCGTGCAGCCCGGAGAGCGTGGCCGTGACCTCCTCCATGAGCCCGTGCAGCTCGCGGATGAGCCTGCGCGCCTCGTCGGGGCTGATGGTCCCGTCGGCCACGCTGCGCTCGCCCACGCGGGCCACGTCGCCCAGCTCGCGGAACATGCGGCCCATGGAGAGCACCAGCGTGGTGGCGTCCATGGGCTCGGGGTCGAAGCGCAGCCCGCCCAGGCGCACCTGCGTGTGCAGCCAGTCCAGCAGCAGCGTGTTGCCACAGGCCACGCAGAAGCGCGCCACCGTGGGCAGGCTCGGCCAGTAGTTCTCGGAGGAGAAGATGCGGTTGGCGTTGGAGGCGGCCCAGCCGACCTCGGCGGCGATCTCGTCGCGGGTCTTGCCGGAGCGGCCCACGGAGAGCTGGATGGCGTCGTACAGGCTCAGCTTGTCGAGCTTCAGGGGCATGGTGCGTTTTCC
>NZ_JALNWM010000083.1 GCF_023230885.1 Desulfocurvus sp.
ACCTAGGCGCCGCCCCCGGCCTTGCCCGGGGCGTGGGGCCCGTGGGGGCCGTCGAGCTTGTCCAGCACCGAGGCGGGCTTGGCCTCAAGCCGCCCGCCCGGCCCCGAGCGCCAGTCCACGCGCAGGCTGACGTTGATGCGCGCGCTGTCCTTGCGCAACTCCTCGAAACAGGCCGTGACCACGGCCATGACCTGGTCCCACTCGCCCTCGATGCAGGTGCCCATGGGCCCCAGGGCGTGGGGCAGGCCGCTGCGGCGGATGACGGCCAGCACCCGGGCCACATGGGCCGACAGGCTCACGCCCTTGTCCAGCGGGAAGATGGTCAGTTCGGCGACGGCGCTCACGGCGATGCTCCCGCGCGGCTACTTCTGGCCGCGCATCTGGCGGATCTGTTTCATGACCAGCTTCTGGGCGGTGCTGGCCTCGCGGGTCTTCAGGTTCAGCAGCTCCTCGCGGGTCACGAAATGGATGGCCTCGCAGGGGCAGATTTCCATGCACGCGGGCCCAAGGCCCACCCGGGCCCGGTCGCGGCACAGGTCGCACTTGGTCACCGGCACCACGCCGCCCGCGTGGTAGATGGCCCCGAAGGGGCAGGCCTGCATGCATTTCATGGCCTTGCAGCCCCGGCAGCGGGCCGGGTCGTGGTACACGGCCCCGGTGGCCTCGTCCTTTTCGATGGCCCCCACGGGGCAGGCCTTGGCGCACATGGGGTGCTCGCAGTGGTGGCAGTAGAGCGGGAAGGCCAGGCCCTCGTCGCTCTCGGTCATCTGGATGCGCGGCAGGCCGTAGAGGAACTTGCAGATGGCTTCGCAGGACTCGCAGCCGATGCAGCGCGAGTAGTCCACCCATTTGGTGCGCTGGGCGCCGACGGGGTTGTCGTTGGCCATGGTCGTCTCCTGGCTTGGGGGCTAGCGCCCGCCCTGGGTGTGGTTCAGCCACTGTTCGAGGGAGCGGGCCGCCTCCAGCCCGCCGGTGATGGCCCAGCCGATCTTGCTCGGCCCGGTCAGGGCGTCTCCGGCCACGAACACCCCCTCCATCATGGTCATGCGCGGCCAGGGCGAGGCGCCCTTGCGCACCTTGGACACCTCCAGGCGCTCGGCCAGGGGCAGGGTGGGCAGTTCGCCCACGGCGCTTATGACCATGTCGGCCTCCAGGATCTGGTTGGACCCGTCCTGGGGCAGGGGGCAGCGGCGGCCCGACTCGTCGGGTTCGCCCAGGGCGCATTGCAGGAACTCCACGCCCTCCACATGCTCCCGGCCCAGGATGCGCAGCGGCATGGCCAGCTCCTTCCAGATCATGCCGCAGTCCTGGAGCAGGCCGATCTCGTAGGGCCCGGCGGGGGCCTCGTCGATGGTCCGGCGGTAGAGCATGGTCACGCGCTCGGCCCCGCTGCGCAGGGCGCACTGGGCGGCGTCCATGGCCGAGAGCCCGCCGCCGATGACCACCACCTTGCGGCCCAGAGCCGGGCTGACGCAGGCCTCGGGCCCGCAGACCGCCCCGCGCAGGGGAAAGAGGTATTCCAGGCCCGAGAGCACCTCGGGCAGCTCCTCGCCGGGGATGCCCATGCGCCGCGAGCGCCACGAGCCCGTGCACAGGATCACCGCGTCGTGGGCCGCACGCAGGTCCGTCAGGAGCAGCTCCTCGGTGCGGAATTCGTCGCCCTCGTCGCGGGCTTCGCCGGGCTGGCCGACGATCTTGGTGCGCATGCGGAAGGCCACGCCGTAGTTCGCGGCCAGCAGCTCGGCGGCGGCCTCGGTGCGCTCCACGGGCAGCCGGAAGTCGGGGATGCCGAAATACAGGAGCCCGCCGGGCTTGGGCATCTTGTCGTAGACCGTCACGGCGTAGCCCCGGCAGGCCAGGTACCCGGCGGCGGACAGGCCCGAGGGCCCGGCCCCGGCGATGGCCACCGAGCGGCCGTTGCGCGGCCCGGGCTTGTCGCGGAACAGGCCGAAATTCATTCTGGTTCGCATGACTCCCCCCCTCGTCCGGCGGTGGGTTGGCGCCGGAAAAACCGGCTGCGGATGCTGGCACGGGAACTTTTTTGTTTATGCCAATCCCCCGGCCATTGCAACCGCGCTTGAACCCCGGGCGGCCCCCGGTGTAGGCTGGGTGCGGGCCGGGGCGGACCAGCCGCGCGGCCCGGGAGGCGCCCTTTGGACGTTGCCGTCACCTATGTGCACCACGACTGCTTCTGCCTGGACGCGGCGGGCTGGACGCTGCTGTTCGACTACCCGGACGCGGCCCACCGCCCGCCCGGGGCCCGGGGCGCCGTGCGCCGGGCCCTGGCCGGACGGCGGGCCGCGGCCTGCTTTTCGCATAGCCACGCCGACCACTGCGGCGCCGACGTGTTCGAGGCGGCCCGGGATGCGGCCGGGCTGCACCTGGTGCTGTCCTTCGACGTGCCGGAGATGGTCCCCGGGCTGGACCGGCCCGGGGCGGTGGTTCTCGAGCCCGGCGACGACCCGCGCGGCGGCGACCCCGGGCCGTGGGCCGGGGTCGGCCCCGGGCTGCGGGCCAGGGCCTTGGAAAGCAACGACCTCGGGGTGGCCTTCTGTCTGGATGTCGGCGGGCTGCGGGTCTACCACGGCGGCGACCTGGCGGCCTGGCTCCGGCCCGGGCAGGACGCCGCCGGGGCGGCGGCGGTGCGCGCTTTCTTCGAGCGCAGTCTCGCGGCCGTGGCCGCCTTCGCGCCGCATGTGGCCTTTGCCTGCTGCGATCCGCGCCTGCCCGGGCGCGGCGGGTTCGCGCGCTTCGCCGAGGTCGTGCGGCCCCCGGTGCTGGTGCCCATGCACGATTTCGGCCGCCCCCGGGACGTGGGAGCCTACGCCCTGGGCGCGGTCCCGCCGGGGGTGGAGGTGTTGGCCTTCGAGGTCACGGGCCAGCGCCGGGAGCTGCGCGCCGGGCCCTGAGCCCGCGCGCCGCCCGCGCCGGGTAAAAAAACGGGACAAGCGCCCGGCCCCCGTGTACCGTGCGCCCCATGCCGCCGCAAACCGCCGCCCGCCCCGCGCCGCGACCGCTGCTGCGCCAGCGCAACCTGCATCTGCTCTTCTGCGTCACCCTGACGGTGGTCATGGGCGTGTCGAGCATCGCCCCGGCCTTTCCGGACATCATGGACGCCCTGGACCTTTCGGCCACCCAGGTGGCCTGGCTGGTGACGGCCTTCACCCTGCCCGGTGTCTTCCTGGCCCCGGTGCTGGGCATCCTGGCCGACCGCCACGGGCGCAAGCGGGTGCTGGTGCCTTCGCTGCTGGCCTTCGGGGTTTTCGGCTCCCTGTGCGCCCTGGCGGACTCCTTCGCGCTGCTGGTGGGCCTGCGCTTCCTCCAGGGCGTGGGCGCGGCGGCCCTGGGCGCCCTCAACGTGACCATCCTTTCCGACCTCTACGCGGGCAACGAGCGCATTACGGCCATGGGCTACAACGCGGGCGTGCTTTCCTTCGGCACCACGCTGTTCCCGCTGCTCGGCGGCGGGCTGGCCACCCTGGGCTGGCACTGGCCCTTCGTCCTGCCCGTGTTGGCGCTGCCCCTGGCCCTGGCCGTGCTGCTGTGGCTGGACGCCCCGCAGCCCCGGGGCGGGGCCGAGTTCATGGACTACATGCGCCAGGCCGTGCGCCGGGCCGTGGAGCCCCGGGCCCTGGCCCTGTTCGCCAGCACCTGCATGACCTTCATGATCCTCTACGGGATGCTGGTGTCCTTCCTGCCCGTCTACCTGGCCCAGCGTTTCGGGGCCGAGGCCTGGGCCATCGGGACCATCATCGCCTCGGCCAGTCTGACCACGGCGCTTTTGGCCGCGCGGCTGGGCGCCCTGGCCCGGGCGGTGCCCCTGCGCCTGCTGCTGGCCCTGGCTTTCGGGCTCTACGCCCTGTCGGCGGTGCTGGTGCCGCTCATGCCCGGGCTGTGGTGGGTGCTGCTGCCGGTGCTGGCCTTCGGCGCGGCCCAGGGGTTGAACATCCCCACCGTGCAGGCCATGCTGGCCGACCTGGCGCCCATGGAGCAGCGCGGGGCCTTCATGGCCCTGAACGGCACAGTGCTGCGCCTGGGCCAGACCCTGGGGCCGGTGGTCATGGGCGGGGCCTTCGTGGCCTGGGGCATGGACGGGGTTTTCTGGGCCACCGCGGCCCTGGCCCTGGCCGCTGCGGCCCTGGTCCTGGCGGCGGTGCGCGGCGGCATGGGCCACCACTAGCCCCGGCCGGGCGGGCTGCGGACGGCGCACGGCGGCGCCCCCCGCGCGGGGGGCGCCGCCGTGCGTTTCGGGGCCTGGGCGCCAGCTAGACCGTCGCGTCCAGCAGCAGGCCCGGGGCCCGGGGCGGGGCACCCAGGGCGGCGAGCATGCCGCCGCCAGCCCGGGAAAGGGCCTGGGCCGCGGCGGGGCCGTGGCCGGCCTCCAGGGCCTGCCCGGCGCGGTTCAGGGCGGCGCGCAGGCCGGTGTAGCCGGGGTCGTGCTCCAGGCCCTGCTCCAGGATTTGGGCGACCATGTCGGCGGCGTCCCGGCCCAGGGATTCCCGCAGCTGGGCCACCAGCCCGGGCACGGCCTGGGCCGGGCTGTTCGCCCCGGCGCCGGGGGCCGCGGCGTAGAAGACCTCGCGCAGGCCGTTGTCGAAGTAGTCGTTCAGGGCGCGGTTCAGCCCGCCGTTGAAGGTGGCCATGAGCGCGTCGCCCTCGGCGGTGCCGAAGGTGCGGTCCACCAGGCGCAGCACGTCCAGCAGGCCCTGGGCGAGGGTGTCCTCGGTGATCTCGCCCTGGCCCAGGCGCCGGGCCAGCAGGCCGATGGACGCCGTGGCCGTGGGCTGGCCCAGGCGCTGGCCGACTGTTTCCAGGGCGGTGGCCAGGGCGTCGGCCAGGGCGCCGGAGTCCCTGGGGGGCCCGGCGGCGGGCTTTTCGCTGGCGGCGGGCTGTTCGTTTCGGGCCGCCTGCTGGGCGTCCAGGCGTTGGGCCAGGGCCTGAGCCCAGGCCCGGGCGGTGGAGATGTCCGCGCCATCGGCGGCCCGGGCCATGTCCGGGGCGGTGCCCCCGGGGGCCGTCCGGGCGGCGGCGCCGGGCGGCGGCTCCGCGGCCAGGGCCCGGGGCTGGATGGAGGCGTACAGGGTGTCGATCCGCATGGGCAACTCCGTGGATACCCGTCTTATCGGCGCGCGGGTTCCGGGGCTTTAGGCCCGGGCGGCGTTGCCCTGTGGGTGGCCGGTCTGCTACAGGTTGGCCAACAGGAGGAGGATGGCATGATGCTGCCCCAGAACGAGGCCCGCTTCAAATTCTGCCCGCTGCTGGTGGGCGCCGACGGCAAGATGCGCTTTTGCCAGGGCTCGCAGTGCATGATGTGGCGCTACCGACTCACGGACAAGAAGGGCGAGGAGGATGCGGGCTACTGCGGCATGGCCGGAAAACCCGCCGGGGCCATGTAGCCCGGCGCGGTCTAGGGCCGGGCGTCGGCCCAGGGGTGGGTGAAGATCCACTCGCCGCAAAGGAGCCTGCCGTGGGGCGAGGGGCTGGCGCGGTCCACCAGGGGCTCGCCGGGCCGGGGCGCCCCGGGCAGGCGCTCGGCCCGCGCCGGGCAGCCCAGGGCAAAGGGCGGCAGAAAGGCCAGGGCCCCGGGGCCGTCCAGGCGCAGGCACCGGCCGTCCAGGGCCGCGCAGGCCGCGCAGGGCGTACCCGGGCCGTCCACGCGCAGGCGTACCCAGGGCGCGGCGTCCTCCGTCCGCCCGGGTTCCCCGGCCTCCAGGGCCGCCGCCACCAGGGGCAGCACCCCGGCCTTGACCGCCTCGTAGCGGTCCAGGAACGCCTGGGCGTGGGCGGCGGGGCTGTCGGCCTCCTCGAACATGCACCAGACCACCTGTCCGCTGAGGCGGCGCAGGGTGGGGTGGGCTTCCAGCAGGGCGGCGGGCGTGGCGCTCATGGGCCGCCTTGTACATGGCCGGGCCCGCCGCCGCAACCCCGGACGGCGGACGGCCGGGGCCCGCCCGGCCCGGGGTCGCGCCTCGGCCCGCGCCCGGGGCCTGCGGCCCCTCCCCTCACTCCTTGGCCCGGGCCTGTGTCCGGGGCTCTCCCCGGGGTCGGCCCGGCCCCGGCGTTCCATTTCGACACCACCTCCCGGCCTGGCTCCGTGCCCGTGCCCGGGATCGCGCCTCGGCCCGTGCCCGTGGCGCGTACCCCGTGCCCGGGGGCGTATGTTTCGGGTCCGCCCCGGTTTGTGGATCTCCCGCCCTGGTTCCGTTTCCCGGCCCCGGCCCCGACCCCGGCCTCGCGCCCCGACCCCGGCCCCGCGCCCCGGCCCGGGCCGTATCCGGGCCCTGTTCTTTCCCTCGGGGCCGTTTCCGGCGGGTTCCGGGTCGCCGTCCGGGTCGGTCGGCCGTCCCGGCTCCCGCACCCGGCCCGGCTTCGGCCCTGGCCGGGGCGCCCGCCCGCCACCTCTGGCCCGGGGCGTGCCGGGGCCTTTTCCGGGGCCACGCCCTGCGGCGCTCTTCGCGACACCCCGCCTGGGGCCTTGCGCCCCCCTCGGGCCCGCGCCCGGTCCGTGCGCGACGGGAACCTGTGCCATCCGCGCCATCCGCGTCATCTGCGACGCCTTCCGGCGCGCAGGCCCGGGGGCCTGCGCGCCCGGGCAGCCCCTCCCCTGGCGTGTTTCCCTGTAAATCCGGCATGTTGTAATTTTGTTGCTGCCGCGGTAAAAATATGCACAACCAGTTGATTTGGATTGAGTAATTTCTTTTCCGCTAGCGGAGGAGATAAAATCATCGTAAAATAGTCTGAAAAGACAGCTTGTTGAAGCGGGGGGCGGAGCGGGTGTTTTTCCGGGGGTGCTTGACTTTTTCCGCGCCGGGGCGCATATGTGAAATCAATGGAAAGCTCTTTGACAGAGACACGCTTTTGCCAGCACAAGAGGCTCGCTGCTTCTTGAGAATCCGGTACGGCTTCGCGGGCCGTCAACGGGAGCTGCGCCTTGCAAGGCCCGCTCCGCCGGAAAGAAGAAAACGCAGAAAAAACCCGTCCCTGGTTCCACCACACGGGATTTTTCTTGGGTTTCCCCTCCCGGGTGCATCCGGCCCCCGGCCGGTCACTGGCGGCAACGGCGCGTCACACGGCAACATCCATATCACCTCCGTCATGGTTGAAGGCCCTGGCCCCGGGCAACGGCACAACGCCACCGCAACATTGGTTTCGACATCGGCAACGGCGCGGCCCCGGCAAACACCCGCAACGCACCCCGGACAAGACGAGAACACGCGTTTCGCAGATCGGCGCGGCGCAGGGCAACCCTTCAACACAACCCGGACGACACGACCAAGTCGGCTGAGGCCAGTAGGACGGAAATGATCGACGATCACGGCAGCACCCCGCCCCGGCACCCCGGGGCGGGGCTTTTTTGTGCCGTTCGCCCCTGCGCCGCCTCCCGGCCCGGGGGGCGGCGGGCAAGGCCCGCCCGGGTCGGGTCGCGGCGTCCGCGTTGCGCGCGTCGGGGAGCCGGGCCTGCCGTGCGGGCCCGGGCAGGCGGGGCCGGGGCCCATCGGCTCTGCCGGGCCCGCGGGGGGCCGCCGCTCAGGTCCGGGGCGCGGGAACCCGCACGGCGGCCGGCTGTTCCCCCTCGCCCTGCGCCGCCTTGTCCTTTTCCTCGTCCGGCCCCCCGGGCTCCTCCGTCCTGGCGGGGCTGCCCGGAACCCAGCCCGAGCCGGACTGCGGCGGGGACGCCTGGCCTGCGGCGCGACGGGTCTTGACCAGGGAGACGGCCACCGAGACGCCCAGGATCAGCACCGTGAGCAGCAGGGTGACCTCGGTGGGCAGCACGGGCCGGGCGAACCAGGCGTTGATGGCCATCTTCACACCCACCAGCACCAGTACCAGGGACAGGCCGTACTTCAGGTAGTGGAAGCGGTGGATGATCCCGGCCAGGGCGAAGTAGAGGGCGCGCAGGCCGAGGATGGCGAAGACGTTGGAGGTGTAGACGATGAAGGGGTCGGTGGTCACGGCGAAGATGGCCGGGATGGAGTCCAGGGCGAAGAGCACGTCGGTGAACTCGACGAGCACCAGGACCACGAACAGCGGGGTCATCCACGTCCGCCCGTCGCGGCGCACGAAGAACCGGCGGCCCTCGTAGCCCTCCGTGACCCGGAAGTGGCGGCGCATGAAGCGGTTGATGCGGTTCTTCTCCAGGTCGGGCTCCTGGTCCGCCGCCACGAACATCCGGACGCCGGTGAACACGAGGAAGGCGCCGAACACATAGACCAGCCAGTGGAATGCCTCCAGCAGGGCGGCGCCGGTGAGGATCAGCGTGGCGCGCATGACCAGCGCGCCGAGGATGCCCCAGAAGAGCACCTTGTGCTGGCAGCGGGCAGGCACGCCGAAGTGCATGAAGATGAGCACGAAGACGAAGAGGTTGTCCAGGCTGAGGCTCTTCTCGATGAGGTAGCCGGTGAGGTATTCCGTTCCGGCCTTGGGGCCCAGGGCGACGTAGAGGCCCGCGCCGAAGCACAGCGCCAGCACCACATAGCCCAGGCTGAGGAACAGGGCCTCGCGGACGCCGATCTCGCGCCCCTTGCGGTGCAGCACGCCCAGGTCCAGGGCCAGCAGGCCAAGGACCAGCAGGTTGAAGCTCAGCCACATCCAGGCGGTTTCCATTTTTTTATCATCCTTGCGTTGCGGTTGGGTCGGGTCGGGTCGCTCGCTTTGGCGCGCCCCGCGCCGCGACGACGGCGGCCACAGGGCGCGCCCCGCCGCGCGGCGGGTCGGTTCCCGTTGCGGCGCGGGCCGGGGGCGGCGGGATGGAAACGGCTTGGATGCTGTGCATGGGGCCTCCTGGACTCGCGGTCCGGCTTGGAGGCCCGGAAAAGAAAAACGAGGCCTCCAGCATGACTACTCATGCTGAAGGTCTCGCTCATCGGCGGGAACCGACGGCAAGGCCAAGTGCCGATGTGCGGCACCAGTCCTGGTGACCTTGCCCGAAAGAGCTACTCCCCTTCAGTCAGGACAGTGGATACTCCTCTCCCCGGCTTTGTCAAGGCCCGGGTGGACTGGCGCGTGGAATCGGGTCTCCCCTTGCATTGGTGGCCCGGGGCGGCTACCTTTGGCGGAATTGGGCATGGCTCGCGAGACGCCGACCGGCCCGAAGGCCGCAGGGAGGGGATATGACGACTGGCGCAATGGCTGGCGTGATGTTGGACATGCGGAAATTCGTGGCCCCGGAGTTCGTCTTCGGGCTTGGCGCCTCGCGGCTGGCGGGGCAGTATTGCCGCAACCTCGGGGCCCGCAGGCCCCTGGTGGTGACCATGCCGGGCCTCATGGAGCACGGCTGGTTTCGCGACATCCTGGCCGGGCTGGACGAACACGGGCTGCGGCACGCCGTGTTCCACGACGTGTCCGAGAACCCCAGGGACCACGAGGTGGCCCGCGGGGCGGAATTCTACGCCGCCCAGGGCTGCGACGCCATCCTGGCCGTGGGCGGGGGCAGCCCCATGGACTGCGCCAAGGCCATCGGCATCGTCCACGCCAACGGGCAGGACGTGCTGGAGTTCGCGGGGGTGGACATGGTCGCCCGGCCGGGGCCGCCCCTGGTCTGCGTGCCGACCACGGCGGGCAGCTCCGCCGACGTGTCGCAGTTCGCCATCATCAACGACACCGCGCGCCGGGTGAAGGTGGCCATCGTTTCCAAGACCGTGGTGGCCGACGCCGCCCTGGTGGACCCCGCCGTGACCCTGACCAAGGACCGCGAACTGACGGTGAACACCGGCCTGGACGCCCTGACCCACGCCGTGGAGGCCTATGTCTCCAACGCCAACGGCCCGGTGACGGACCTCTTCGCCCTGGAGGCCGTGCGCCTGGTGGGCGAGCATCTTGTGCCTGCGGCCCAGGACGGCCAGAACCTGGACGCCCGGGCGGGCATGATGCTGGCCAGCATGTACGCCGGGCTGGCCTTCTCCAACGCCATCCTCGGCGCGGTGCACAGCATGGCCCATAGCCTGGGCGGATACTCCGACCTGCCCCACGGCATGTGCAACGCCATCCTGCTGGACCTGGTGGCGGCCTTCAACTACGACGCCGCGCCCGAGCGCTACCGCGCGGTGGCCTCGGCTCTGGGCCGGGCCTCGGGCGCCGAGCCCGGGCCCGGGCGCGAGGGCGTGCTGGAGGTGCTGCGCGCCTTCAAGCGCCGTCTTGGCGTGGACAAGCGCCTGGGCGAACTGGGCGTGCGCCGCGAGGACCTGCCCCGGCTGGCCGAGCTGGCCCTTCAGGACCCGTGCATGGTCACCAACCCGCGCAAGCCGACCAGGGAAGACATAGAGGCCCTGTATGCCCAGGCGTTCTGAGGACTGCCAGGGCGCTTCGCTTCACCTGTTCGAGCGGCTCATCGGGCTGGACGAGCAGCCTTTTCGCCGGGGCATGGCCCCGCCCCAGCAGGTGCGCCTGGACGAACTGGAGCGGTTCCGCTCCCTGCTGGAGAACATCTCCGATGTCATCTTTGTGGTGGACATGGCCGACGGCACCCTGGTGGACGCCACGGGGGCCGTGCAGGCGGTGGTCGGGCTGGCCTCCAGGGATATCCTGGGCCGCAAGATCGACGAGCTGCTGCTGGCCCGGACCGCCCGGGACCTGTTCTCCGACGCCTGCATCCCGGATTCCGGGAACGGCCCGGCCGTGTTCCATTCCGGGCTGCGCCACGCCGACGGCACCATCCGCCCCGTGGAGATCAAGGCCAGCCGGGCGGTGTTCGGCGGGCAGTGCTACGGGGTGCTGGTGGCCAGCGACACCACCGAGCGGATGCGCGCCGAGGAGCGGCTGCGCGAATCGGAGATCCGCTACCGCACCGTGGCCGACCACACCTACGACATGGAGTGCTGGCAGGACCCCCAGGGCAAGCTGCTCTACGTCAGCCCGTCGAGCGAGCGTATCACCGGATACCCGCCCGAGCGCTTCCTGCGCAACGCGGGGTTCCTGGAGTCGCTGATCCTGCCCGACGACCGCGATGCCTGGGCCCTGTCCATGCGTTGCCCCGGGGCGGGCCCGGCGCAGGAGACGGATTTCCGCATCCGCCGCCGCGACGGGAGCCTGCGCTGGGTGACGCAGGTCTGCCGCGGCGTGACCGCCGAGGGCCGCGACCTGGGCCTGCGCTTCAGCCTGCGCGACGTGACCGAGCGCAGGCGGGTGGAGGAGCAGCTGCGCCACCAGGCCCTGCACGACCCGCTCACCGGCCTGGCCAACCGGGTGCTGTGCCTGGACCGCATCCGCCAGGCCATGCGCCGCGCGGCGCGGCGGGAGGGCTACTGCTACTGCGTGGTGTTCATGGACCTGGACGGCTTTCGCGTGGTGAACCAGAGCCTGGGCCACGAGACGGGCGACGCGCTGCTGGTGGAGGTGGCCCGCCGCCTGCGCCGCTGCGTGCGCCACCTGGACACCCTGTCGCGGTTCGGCAGCGACGAGTTCGTGCTGGTGCTTGAGGAGCTGGACTATCCCGGGCAGTCCGTGCGCGCGGTCAAGCGCGTGCGCGAGGCGCTGGCCCGGCCGCTGCGTATGAACGGGCGCGAGGTGCGCCTGACGGCCAGCTACGGCATCGTGTCCGTGCCGCGCACCGAGTCGCGGCCCGAGGAGATATTGCAGCACGCCAACATCGCCATGCACCGCGCCAAGGACAAGGGCCGCGACCGGCTGGCGGTGTTCACGGCGGGCATGCTGGCCCAGGCCGTGGGGCGGCTGGACCTGGAAAACGACCTGCGCCGGGCCCTGGGGGCGCGGGAGTTCGTGGCCCATTTCCAGCCGCTGGTGGGGCTGGCCGACGGTCGGGTGCGCGGGTTCGAGGCCCTGGCGCGCTGGGCCCACCCCCAGCGCGGCCTGATTCCCCCGGCGGAGTTCATTCCCCTGGCCGAGGAGACCGGGCTGATCCACGAGCTGGGCATGCAGGTGCTCGACGGGGCGGTGCGGGCCATGAGCGCCTGGCTCCGGGCCGGGCTGTGTTCCCCCGACGCCTTCATGTCCGTGAACCTCTCGGCGTGCCAGTTTTCGCATCGCGAGCTGGTGCGGGCCATCCTGGACAGCCTGGAAAGCCACGGCCTGCACCCCGGGGCCCTGAACCTGGAGATCACCGAGTCGGCGATCATGGAGGACCCGGCCGCGGCCATCGACAAGCTCACGCGCCTCAAGGAGCACGGTATCCGCCTGAGCGTGGACGATTTCGGCACGGGCTATTCGTCCATGAGCTACCTCAAGCGCTTCCCCCTGGACCACCTGAAGATCGACCTGAGCTTCGTGCGGACCATCGACACGGACACGGAAAGCCTGGAAATCGTCAAGGCCATCGTCAGCCTGGCCCACAGCCTGCGCCTGAGCGTGGTGGGCGAGGGCGTGGAGCGGGCCGCCCAGGGCGACATCCTGCGCGGGCTGGGCTGCGAATTCGGCCAGGGTTACCACTTTTCGCGGCCCCTGGGCCGGGCCGACGCCGAGGCCTACCTCGCGACCCACGGCGCCGGGGCGGACTCCGGGGCCTGATCCCCCATATCCTTACTTGCTGAATTTGCCGCAATTGTGCTCTACTGCCTGCGGCCGCGACAACCGCAGGCCCGGGGAGCCGATGGGATTTTTGGGCAAATTGTTCGGGCGCGGGGGCGCCCCCGCCACGCCTCTGGACGCGGACGCGCGCCTGGGGCGCGTGCTCGACGCCGTGCTGGACTGCTGCGAGTACGCCCTGTTCGCGGGGGAGGGCGCCGCGGGCATGGCCGAGCGCGTGGCGCGCCAGCGGCCCGACCGCGAGTGCCTGGCCTGCGAGCCCGGGAGCGATTCGTTCTATTCGGCCACGGCGCGCACGGCCAAGGTCAAGAATCTCTACCTTTTCAACCAGCGCCCGCGCGAGTTCCTGCTGGGCGTGCGCGACGGCAAGCCCTATCTTTTGGAGCGCGACACGCTGGTTGTGCTGCATGTGCCCGGCGGCGGGGCCGAGCGGCGGGTTTTCGACGAGGTGGCTTTCGTGGCCGAGTTCTTCGCGGCGCCGTTCCTTCTGGTGCTCGGCTGCCGGGTTCCCGGCGAGCCGGGCTTTTTGTACGACACGCACCAGGGCCGCGAGTGCTCCCCGGCGAACCTCGGGCCGCACCTGGGCGGGGCCGGGGCCGGGCTGCTGCTGCCCGCCTACGCGCCCCCCGGGGGCAGGCTGCGGGCCAAGGGCTGGTGCCTGCTGCCCCTGGGCCGCAACGCCCACCACCTGTTGCCCGAGGAGACCTCGCACCTGCTGCGCAAGGCCGACCCCGAGCCCGCCGCCGCGCTCCCCTGATTCCCGCGTCCCCGCCACGCCCTTCAATTTCCCCGCCTCCGCCCGCGGCCCCGTCCGCAG
>NZ_JALNWM010000084.1 GCF_023230885.1 Desulfocurvus sp.
CTTCTCCTCGGGGGCCTTGTCGATCTCGTCGAAGGCCACAAAGGCGCCGCCGCCACGCAGGGCGGCGATCTTGGTGATCGCGGCGGTCAGGGTGGTCTTGCCGTGGTCGATGTGACCAATGGTGCCAACGTTGACGTGAGGCTTCTTGCGCTCGAATTTCGCCTTACCCATTTCGGTCTACCCCCGTACGGTTACGGTTCGAAATAGTTACATGTTGAAATATGGAGCCCACGAGCAGAATTGAACTGCTGACCTCGTCCTTACCAAGGACGCGCTCTACCTACTGAGCTACGTGGGCCGACTCAAAAAAACTGGAGGTGGGTCTGGACGGCGGGAAATGGAGCGGGAAACGGGACTCGAACCCGCAACCCTCAGCTTGGAAGGCTGATGCTCTAGCCAATTGAGCTATTCCCGCGATGGATGCAGTCCAGCGGCAGACTCATGGTCCGCCTCCTACAGTCTCTTTCGCGTCGCTTGTGGTGGTGGGGGGAGGATTTGAACCTCCGAAGGCGTTCGCCGACAGATTTACAGTCTGTTCCCTTTGGCCACTCGGGAACCCCACCATCGTTCATGTCAAATTGGAGCTGGCGATGGGACTCGAACCCGCAACCGGCTGATTACAAATCAGCTGCTCTGCCATTTGAGCTACGCCAGCCAGCTCGCTGCGTCGGCGCCGAGCGCCGCCGGGATTCGGGTAACTATACGCCCCGGATTGAAACGTCAAGCAAAAATTCGTCGGGGCGTGTCCCATGTCCGCCCCCGGGCCGAACCGCCCGGGAACGAGGGGCAGGCTTACGCCATTTCGCCACCGGGGGCAAGGACAATTCCTCCCTCCGGCCCCGTCCCGGACAAAAAAAGCCGCCTCCTTGCGGAGGCGGCTTGGAGATCGTGGTAGGCCATCAGGGACTCGAACCCCGAACCAATGGATTAAGAGTCCACTGCTCTACCAATTGAGCTAATGACCCACGTTTCCCGTTTGGGACGCTCTGATTACATCACGCCCCGAAGGGAAGTCAACAAAAAAAGACCGGGGCCGCAACATTTCATCCAATGCCCGCCGGGCAAGGGTTCCCGGGCGCCCCGGCCCTCGGACGCCCGGGTGTGCCCCGGGCCCGGCGGCCCCGGTCCCGCCGCCTGGCCGCGCCCCCTGGCCCGAGGGCGACCCGGCTCTTTCCGGAAAGGTGAACCGGCCCCCTGCCCCTCCGCGTGCGAGGGGGCGTCGTGGCCGTGCGTATGCCCGGTCAGATCGCCGTGGCCCGCCCTCCGAGTGCGAGGGGGGTGTCGTGGCCGCCGGGGTCGCAGCCCCGCCGCGTACAGGCGGGCCCGCCCGCAGCGACCCGGCAAGCGCGGACGGCCGCCCCCCATGCGCAGGGGGGGGGCGCCGAAAACCGCCAATATCCTCCTTTGGGGATACACCCCGCCCTCGCGCAGGACGGCACGCAGTACATATATATATGCACGCGCCCTCCCCGGCGGCGGCCAGGGGGCCGCGTCAAGGGACCCTGCCACCGCCGCCCCGGACACATGGAGCGCCACAGGGGCGGCGGAGCGCCGCGGCGCCCCCGCCGCCCCCGGCCGCGCGGCGGGCCGTCCCCAATCCCCCCGGACGGCGACAACGCGCCCCCGGGGGCAGCGGCGGCGCGCACAACAAAAGAAGCCGCCTCCTTGCGGAGGCGGCCCGGAAATCGTGGTAGGCCATCAGGGACTCGAACCCCGAACCAATGGATTAAGAGTCCACTGCTCTACCAATTGAGCTAATGACCCACGTCCTTTTGGCGCTTGGTGGCGCGGGAAAGTACCTATGCACCCGGCGCGCTCTTGTCAACAGCAAATTTCAATTTTATACCCGGTGCCATGATCGCGAATCACCCCCGCCTTCGTCGCGCCGCCCTGGCGGCGCTGCTGGTTGTTTCCGCCCTGGCGGCCCTGGCTCCCGCCCCCCTGCGCGCCCAGGACGCCACGGAGCCCTTCTCCACCAAATGGGCGCTCTTCCGCGTGGGCGAGGCGGCCCGGTCGGGCCCCACGCCGCTGGTGGCCGTGCTCTGGCTGACGCTGGAGGAGAGCTTCCACGCCTACGCCAATCCTCCCGGCGCGACGGGCATGCCGACGAGCCTGCGCCTTCGCGAGGGCGAGGCCGGGCCGCCCCTGGCGGTGCTCTACCCCCCCGGCACCCAGGAGCCCGACGTTTTCGAGCCCAAGCTGACCGTGAACACCTACCACGGCACCGTGCCGCTGTTCGTGCCCCTGGAGCTGGACCCCGGGGAGCGCCTGGACCTGCGCGGCACCCTGGCCCTGGCGGCCTGCTCGGACAAGAACTGCTGGCCCCTGCGCGCCGAGGTGGCCCTGACCCACGACGGCCCCCTGGCCGAACTGCCCGACGCCCAGTTCACCTTCTGGTTCCCGCTCTACTCGTCGCTGACCGCCGCCGACCAGACCCTGGACCCCCTGGCCGCCGCCGCCCCCGGGCTGGAGACCCGGCCCGGGGCGGCCGCCGTCCTGGCCCGGCTGGAGCCGCGCTATCTCGCCCCCGGCCTGGAGGTCACCGGCCTGGGCCTGGCCCTGGTCCTGGCCTTCCTGGCGGGGCTCGTCCTCAACTTCATGCCCTGCGTGCTGCCCGTGGTCAGCCTGAAGCTCTCGGGCCTGCTGGCCGGGGGCGCCGAGGCCGACCCCGACGCGCGCATCCGCGCCTTTCGCGAGCACAACCTGTACTTCTCGGCCGGGGTGCTGCTCTATTTCCTGGCCCTGGGCGGAGCCCTGGCCGCCCTGGGGCTGGCCTGGGGCCAGCTGTTCCAGAGCCCGGCCGTGGTGCTGGGCCTGACGGTGGCGGTCTTCGCCCTGGCCCTGTCGCTGTTCGGGCTCTACTCGCTGCCCGTGGTGGACCTCAAGGCCGGGCGCTCGGGCAGCCCCCGGGCCCAGGCCCTGTTCACCGGCGTGCTGGCCACCCTGCTGGCCACGCCGTGCAGCGGGCCGTTCCTGGGCGGGGTGCTGGGCTGGGTGCTGCTCCAGCGGCCCGAGGTCGTCCTGGCCGTGTTCCTGAGCCTTGGCCTGGGCATGGCCAGCCCCTTCCTGCTCATGGCCGCCCGGCCCGGGCTGGCGCGCCTGCTGCCCCGGCCCGGGGCCTGGATGCGCCACCTGGAGCGCGGCGTGGGCTTTTTCCTGCTTGGCACCTGCGTCTACCTGCTGTCCATCCTGCCCGGGGACACGCTCGTGCCCGCCCTGGCCCTGCTGTGGGCCGTGGGGCTGGCGGCCTGGATGTGGGGCGGCTGGACGGGCCTGTCCGACCCGCCGCTGCGCCGGGCCCTGGTGCGCGCGGCGGCCCTGGCCGTGGTGGCGGCGGCGTGGTTCCTGCTGCTGGCCCCCGCCGGGCCCCGGGCGGACTGGGAGCCCTACGACGAGGCCGCCTTCCGCGCCGCCCTGGGCAACGAGCCCGTGCTGCTGGACTTCACCGCCGACTGGTGCCCCAACTGCAAGCTGCTGGAGCACACGGCCCTGGCCCCGGAGAACCTGGCCCGCTGGCAGCGGCGCTGGGGCCTGCGCCTGATGCAGGTGGACATGACCCGCGAGACCCCCGGGCACCTGGAGCTGCTGCGCGCCCTGGGCAGCCAGAGCATCCCGGTGGTGGCCGTTTTCCCGGCCGGGGCCGACAGCCTGCGGCCCCTGGTGCTGCGCGACCTGTTCACCTCCGGGCAGATGGACGCCGCCCTGCAAGAGGCCCTGGCCCCCGGGGCCGGGCAGCCATGACCCCCGGCACGCCCCCCCGGGCGCGGCATCTGCCCCCGGGGCTGGCCTGGAGGCAGGCCGACGTGTTCTCCCGCCTGCCCCTGGGCGGCAACGGACTGGCCGTCTTTGCCGACGCCCGGGGCCTGGACGCGGCCCTGATGCAGGCCCTGACCCGCGAGCTGCGCCAGTTCGAATCCATCTTCCTGACCCCCGGGGAACGCCCCGGGGCGTGGCGCGCGCGCATGTTCACCGTGGACGAGGAGCTGGACTTCGCCGGGCACCCGGTGCTCGGGGCGGCCTGCGTGCTGCACGAGGCCCGCGACATGGCCCGGGGCGCCGCCCCCGCCGAAGCCGCCACCTGGACCCTGGCCCTGAACGCCCGCGAGGTTACCGTCGCCACCCGCCGCGCCGGGAGCTGGTACGAGGCGGAGATGGACCAGGGCGCGCCGCTGTTCGGCCCGCCCCTGGACGGCGACACGGCCCGGGCCCTGCTGCGGGCCCAGGGCCTGGACGAATCCGATCTGGCCCCGGGGCTGCCCGCGCGGATGGTTTCCACCGGGCTGCCCTACCTGCTGGTGCCCCTGCGCCGGGGGCTGGAGCGCGCCCGCCCGGCCAGCGCGGACTTCGCGGCCCTGCTCGCCGCCGTGGGCGCCCATTTCTGCTACCCGCTGGACATCGCCGCCCGCGAAGGCCGCAGCTTCGACAACCACGGCCTGCTGGAAGACCCGGCCACGGGCAGCGCCGCCGGGCCCGCCGGGGCCTACCTGGTCCGCCACGGGCTGGCCCGGCCCGGGCAGGAACTGACCATCCGCCAGGGTCGCTTCGTCCATCGGCCCAGCGAGATCCGCGTGTGCGTACAGGGTCCGGCCCGGGCCCCGGAGCGGGTGCTCGTGGCCGGGGACGTGGTCATGGCCGCGCGCGGGGCCTTCGACTAGCGCCGCGCCCGGGGCCGGCGCCGGGGCTCCGAGGGCGGAAGGGCACCCGGTCCGGACCCCGTGCGCCGAGGGGATGGGGCCGCATGGTGCGGGCGCGGCACGGGCGCGCGCCCGAATACCTCCCGGCCCGTTCCCGGCCGCCGCGCGGCCTCGCGCATGCAAAAGGGGGCGACCCGGCGGGCCGCCCCCTTTGCCGCGCCCCTGCCGGGACACCGGGCCGCGCGCCCTACTCCACGCAAACCAGCCCGAAGGCGTCGCCGGTGATGCAGCGCGCGCCCCCGGGCGTGACCTCGAAGGTGTTCTCCACGCCGACCATACCCAGCCCGGGCAGGGCGAACTTGGGCTCCAGGGCCATGACCATGCCCTCCTCCAGGGGGGTCTTGATCCTGGCGGCGATGGCCGGGAACTCGTCGATGACCAGCCCGATGCCGTGGCCCAGGAAGCGCACCTTGTTGGCGCCAAGGCCCATGAAGCCCTCCTGCATGCCGCGCGCGTCGGCCAGGTCCATGACCTCGCGGTACAAATCCTCGGGCAGGGCGCCGGGGACCATGCGCCCGGCCAGCAGGGCCTGGACCTCCACGCAGAAGTCGTGCCCCCGGCGCGCGGCGTCGGGCACGCTGGAGGCCGGCCCGGCCCAGTAGACCTGGGTCTTGTCCGTGACGTAGCCCTCCAGGCAGAAGCCGATGTCGCAGGCCAGGGGCTCGCCCCGGCGCCACAGCTTGCCCGCGTAGCCCATGAAGGGCACCGCCGGATGCTCGCCGCGCAGGCCCACCGGGCCGTTGAACACACTGGGATAATTGGCGCTGTCCCCCGCGGCGACGTGGCCCAGGAAGCACTCCTCGCCATAGGCGCCCATGCGCAGGGGCCCGCTGTGGCCCAGGGCGTAGAAGGCCTCCCAGGCCAGGTGCGACACCTCGCGCTCGCTCATGCCCGGACGCAGCACCCCGGGCAGCATCTCGTACAGGGCCAGGTGGTGCCGCTCGCC
The DNA here is from genome assembly GCF_023230885.1 of Desulfocurvus sp. Lineage (GTDB taxonomy): Bacteria > Desulfobacterota > Desulfovibrionia > Desulfovibrionales > Desulfovibrionaceae > Desulfocurvus. The sequence goes on from NZ_JALNWM010000084.1 coordinate 5,641, forward strand.
GCACAGGCGCAGTTTTTCCAGCTCCCAGGCCGTCTTGCGCATCCGGCCCAGGGCCAGCAGCGTGTCGCCGGGCACAAGGCGCGTGCCGGGGCCGAGCTCCTGCTCCAGCTTCTGGCCGAAACTCCAGGGCAGCCCGCCCATCTCGCACGCCGCCACCGGCGCCAGGGGCGAACCGGCCTGCTCCAGCAGGCCCGGAACATCGCGGTAGGACCGGAAGGCCAGGATATTCTCCAGGGGCGACTCCAGCCGCGCGCGCTCCTCGCCCTTGCGGCACAGCAGCACGGGCGCGCCCTCGCGGGGCAGCCAGAACAGGCCGTTGCCCAGGTGGCCGGAAAGCCAGTAGAGGGTCACCCGGGAAAAGGCCAGAAGGCCCCCGGCCCCGGGCAGGTGCCGGTCCATGAGGGTGCGGCAGCGGGCCCAGCGCTGCTCCAGTTCCTGGGCGGGGATGGTTTCGACGGCGGCGAACATGCGGCGCTCCGGGTTGGGGTGCGGGGGAACGGGCCCCGGGCCCTGGTCATACGCAATGGCCCCCCGCCTTGGCAACCCGGCGCGGGCCGGTCCCCTCCCGGGTTGCCAAGGCGGGGGGCCGTGGTTTATCCATCGGGCGCCGCCCGGCGGCACCGCAGACACACCACCCGCAAGGACGGATCGCATGGACCTCGCCACACTGTTCCAGGCCCGCCAGTACCTGACCATCAAGGCCCACTCCCCGGGCGCCCTGCGCCTGGGCGTCGACCCCGCCATCCTCGGCGACGCGCGCTTCAAGGCCCTGGCCTCGGGCGGCGCGCAGCTGCCCCCGGGCATCCTGGGCGTGGACGTGAGCATCTTCACCATGAGCGTGACCCTGCGCTACGACCCCGCGCGCCTGCCCGCCGGGCGGGTCGAGGACTTCTTCGGGGCCGACGAGCCCCGCGCCGACGCGGCCCTGGCCGCGCTGCAACAGACCCTGGAACAGGGCCGGGCCTGAGGCGACCGGCCATGCTGCGCGCGGATATCCCGGGCTTCGGCGCTCTGGAGCTGACCCACCTCGTCCTGGACCTGAACGGCACGCTGACCGTGGACGGCGAGCTGGTGCCGGGGGTCGCCGCGCGCCTGGAGGCCCTGGGCAGGCGGCTGTCCATCCACCTGGTCAGCGCCGACACCCGGGGCGACGCCGCACGGCTGGCCGCCGGGCTGGGCCTGGCCCTGGAGCCCCTGCCCGCGACGGGCCAGGCCGAGGCCAAGGCCGGGCTGGTGCGCGCCCTGGGGCCGCGCGGCTGCGTGGCCGTGGGCAACGGGCGCGTGGACGCGCCCATGCTGGCCCTGGCCCGGCTGGGCATCGCCGTGATCCTGGCCGAGGGCGCGGCGGGCGCGGCCCTGCTGGCCGCCGACGCCGTCTGCACCGACATCCGCGACGCCCTGGACCTGCTGCTCGTGCCCGAGCGGCTGACGGCCACCCTGCGCAGCTGACCCGCCCGCCCGTGCGGCCTGCCCGGGGCCTGGGCGGATTGCCCGGGCCTCGGCGCCTGCGCCCCGCACGGCCAGCCCCGTCGCGCCGCCGCCTCTGGCAGCGCCGCCCTCTGCCCTCCGCCCCGCGCGCGGCCGGCCCATGCGGGGGATATGATCGTGACCGCCCCGCCGTTCTTCTCCTCCAGTTCCCGGCCGGCCCGTCCCCCGCGCCGCCGCCCCGCGCGCGGCGCCCTTCCGGTTCGTCCCGTTTTGGGCTAGGCTCGGGCCATGACCAGTTCCGACCGCCGCCGCCCCGCGCGGCCCGCGGGCGCCCGCGGGCCCGCCCCCGCCCGGCGCGCCGCGCGCCTGCCGGGCCTGGCCCTGGGGCCGCTGTGCCTGCTGCTGGCCGCGTGCAGAAGGGGCGACGCGGTGGGCGCCGCGCGCATGCTGTTCACGGGCGACGTGGCCGGGGCCCAGTGCATGGCCGCGGAGAAGGCCGTGCGCTACGCGGTGAACCCCCAGGCCCTGGCCTGGGATCTCAAGGCGTTCCGCGACCGCCTGGAGGGCTTTCGCAAGGCCGTGGACGGCATATGGGGGGAAAAGGACCGCGAGGAGCCCGGCCCGCGGCGCTATGTGAAATACAGCGGGGAATACCGGAGCCGGGCGATGGTCGACTTCGACACCGGGGTGGTCACGGTGGAGACCGTGGACCAGAGGGCGCCCCTGGCCAGCCTGGAGGCCGCCGTGACGGCCACGGTCCTGGCCCCTGCGGACCCGCGCGCCGTGGACCTCTACTCCGCCTCGGAGATCACCCTGGGCGAGGAACCCTTCCTCTACGGGCAGGTCAAGGACTTCCAGGGCCAGGACATCCGCTGGGAATGGCGCGCCCGGCAGTTCGCCCGCGAGCTGGTGGCCCGGGGCACCGCCACGCGCACGGTCCGGGGCGGCGCGGGCCCGCAGCTGGCGCACGCCGTGCGCTTCGAGCTGGTTCCCGGCCACCTGCACCTGCGCGCCGCCAGATACGCCGCCCTGGTGCGCGAGCAGGCCCGGCGCTTCGCGGTCAGCGAAAACCTGATCTACGCCATCATGAAGACCGAAAGCGACTTCAACCCCTTCGCCGTCAGCTCCGCCCCGGCCTTCGGGCTGATGCAGATCGTGCCCGGCACCGCCGGGGCCGACGTGACCCGCATGCTCACGGGCAGCAAGGGCCAGCCGAGCAAGGAATTCCTCTTCGAGCCCGCGAACAACGTGCTCTACGGCACGGCCTACCTGCACATCCTGGACACGCGGCACCTGGCCGCCGTGACCGACCCCGTGGCGCGCGAATACTGCGTCATCGCGGCGTACAACGGCGGTTCCGGCGCCGTTCTGCGCAGCTTCGACGCCGACCGCGCCAAGGCCGCCGCGCGCATCAACGCCCTGGGCCCGGCCCGGGTGTACGAGCATCTGCGCTCCCGCCTGCCCGCCCAGGAAACGCGCCGCTACCTCGCCAAGGTCATGGAGGCCAAGAAGCTCTTCGTGGGCGTGGGCGCCCGGGGCTGACCTCAGCCCCCGGCGCGCGCCGCCCGCGCGGCGAGGAACAGGGCGGGGTCGTTGGCGAAAAAGCCCGTGGCGCCGAGGTCCAGGGCCCGGGCCATGCCCTCGGGGGTGTTGGCCTCGGCGTAGACCCAGGGGAACAGGCCGTACCCCGCCGCGCGCACCCGCCCGGCCAGGGCGGGGTCCAGGGCGTCCAGCCAGGGGTGGAACGACGCGGCGCCGATGGCGCCAAGCAGCGCCAGGAAATCCACGTTGGCCTCGCCCTCGCACAGCAGGCCCAGGGGCAGGGCGGCGTCCAGCGAACGCAGGGCGACCAGGCTCTGGAGATTGAAGCTGGAAACCACCACCCGCTCCTGGAGGCCCATGCGCCGCACCAGCGCAGCCACCTGGCGCTCCACGGGAACCACCCCCGGGGCCCAGGCCGGAACGCAGGCCGCCTCGGGCTTGATCTCGATATTCACCAGCACCCGGCGGCCCACGGCCTCCAGCACCTCCTCCAGCAGCGGCAGGCGCACGCCCGCGAACTGCGGGCCGAACCACGACCCGGCGTCCAGCCGGGCCAGCTCGCCCCAGGGCAGGGCGCTCACCGGCCCGTGGCCGTCGGTGGTCCGGTCCAGGGTGGCGTCGTGGATGACCACCAGCCGCCCGTCGGCGGACAGGGTCACATCCAGCTCCACGCCGTCGGCTCCGGCGGCCACGGCGGCCTCGAAGGCGGGCATGGTGTTCTCGGGAAAGGCGGCGCTGTGGCCGCGATGGGCCCAGCACAGGGGCGCGGCGGCGCCAGGACGGGAGGCGGGCATGGCGGGCTCCGGGGTTGTACGCGCCGCGCGCGCGGCGCGCGGCGCCGGCGGACGGGGCGGGATCATTCCAGCAGGGTGTAATCCATGGTCCTGCGGCGCGGGCTGAACCCGGCAGCCTCCACCAGCCGCCGCAGCTCGGCCTCGGGCAGCCGAAAATGCACGCCCGCCGCAGCCACCACGTTCTCCTCGATCATGGTCGAGCCGAAATCGTTGGCGCCCCACAGCAGGGCAAGCTGCCCGACCATCGGCCCCTGGGTGACCCACGATGCCTGCACCGAGGCCACATTGTCCAGATACAGCCGCGACAGGGCCAGCGTCTTCAGGTAGTCCGTCGAGGACGCCTCGGGCGCGGACAGGCGCGTATTGGCGGGCTGGAAGGTCCAGGGGATGAAGGCCGTGAAGCCGCCGGTCTCGTCCTGGAGCGCGCGCAGGCGCTCCAGGTGCTCGATGCGCTCGTCCAGGGTCTCGCCCTGGCCGAACATCATGGTCGCCGTGGTGCGCAGGCCCTGGGCGTGGGCCTCGCGCATGACCGCCAGCCACTGCGCGGCGGTGCACTTGCGCGGCGAAACCAGGGTGCGCATGCGCTCGGTGAGGATCTCCGCGCCGCCGCCGGGGATGGAGTCCAGCCCCGCCGCAACCAGGCGGCGGATGACCTCGCCGTGGCCCAGGCCCGTGCCCTGCCCCAGGAACCATATCTCCGTCGGCGAGAAGCCGTGTATGGCCACCTGCGGGAAGCGCTCCTTGAGGAAGGACAGCATGCCGGTATAGAAGTCCAGCCCCAGGTCGGGATGCATCCCCCCCTGGAGCAGGATCTGGTAACCGCCCAGCTCCACCGTCTCGCGGACCTTGGCCTCCAGTTCGTCCCGGGAGAGCACATAGCCCTGCGGATCGCCCGGGGCGCGGAAAAAGGCGCAAAAGCGGCAGCCCGACACGCAGACGTTGGTATAGTTGATGTTGCGGTCCACGATGTAGGTGACCACCGGGTCGGGATGCAGTTCCAGGCGCCTGGCGTGGGCCATGCGGCCCAGGGCGAACACGTCCTGGCTCTCATACAGGGTCCGGGCTCCCCCCGGGGTCAGGCGCTGGGTCATCGATCCTCCACGGTGCTTGACGGGGCGTTGTTTTTCGCGGACAACAGGGCACCCGGACCGGGGCGCCCCCCGGCTCCGGCCCATCCCCCGGAGACCGCATGCTGTTCGACGATGAGCTAAGGGCCCTGCTCCAAAAGGTCAAGACCGTGGCCGTCATCGGCGCCGTGGACAAACCCGGCCGCCCGGTGGATATGGTCGGCCGCGCCCTGGCGGCCGCAGGGCTGGCCGTGATCCCCGTCCACCCCAAGCGCCGCGACGTGTGGGGCCTGCCGACCTATCCCTCCCTGGCCGAGGTGCCCGTGCCCGTGGACCTGGTGGACGTGTTCCGCGCCCCGGAGCACTGCGCCGCCCACGCCCGCGAAACCCTGGACCTGGCGCCCCGGCCCCTGGCCTTCTGGATGCAGTCGGGCATCGCCAGCCCCGAGGCCGGGGCCCTGCTGGCCGGATCGGGCATCCGCGTGGTGGAGGACGCCTGCCTGATGGTCGAGTGGCGGAGGCTTGGCCTGTGACGGCCGGGAACGGGGAGGCCGTGGTCTTCGAATGCCGCATGTGCGGGCACTGCTGCGAGGGCACGGGGGGCATCGTGCTGGCCGCGCGCGACCGGCAGCGCCTGGCGGCCCACCTGGGCCTGGCCGAGGCGGCCATGACCGAGCGCTACGCCGAGGCCGTGGGCGGCAAGATCCGCCTGCGCTGCGGAGCCGACGGATTCTGCGTCTTCTACAGCCAGAGCCGGGGCTGCACCGTGCACCCCGGGCGCCCGGACATCTGCCGGGCCTGGCCCTTTTTCCGCGGCAACCTCGTGGACCGTTCCAGCTGGGAGATGATCCAGGACGACTGCCCCGGCGTGTGCGCCCCGGCGGGCCACGCGGAATTCCGCCGCCAGGGGTTGGCCTATGTGCGCGCCCTGGGCGTGGACGAAGCCGACGAGGGCGCACCCGGCGCCCTGCTGAACCTGCCCGACTGACCCGGGACGACGGGGACGACGTGGACATCCGCGAGTGCTACCGCATCCTGCGCCTGCCCAAGGGCGCCACACCGGACGACCTGAAGTCGGCCTTCCGCAAGCGCGCCTTCGAGCTGCACCCGGACCTGAACCCCGGCAACCCCCAGGCGCACACCGAATTCCAGAAACTCAACGAGGCCTATGTGCTGCTGCGCGAGGCCCTGGGCCAGGAGCCGCCCCCCCGCCCCGGGGCCGCCAGGCCCACGGCGGAGCAGGCCGAAGGCGCCGCGCGCTACCGGGCCCAGGCCGGGGCCCAGGCCCCGGGCAAGGGCGCCCAGCCCCCCGGAGCCGCCCCCGGAGCCGCCCCGGGCCAGGGCCCCCGGGCCGGAGCCGCCTCCGACGGGCGCTTTTTCTACCGCAAGGAGGAAGTGCTCCGGAACATCCTGAACGACCCCTTCGCGCGCAAGGTCTTCGAGGACATCTACAGCCAGATCCGCCAGGGCGCCCCGGCCGGGGCGCCGGGGGTCACGCGCAGCCGCAGCCTGGCCCTGCGCTGGGGCGACCGCGAAATGTCCCTGGACCTGACCTTCGGCCTGTGGCGCGGGCTCAAGGGCTGGCTGCGCCGCCAGATGGACGACGAGCAGACCGTGCGCCTGCCCGCCGCCCAGCTCCTGCCCGGCAACCGCCTGCGCTTGCAGGTGCGCCGGGCCTGGTCCGGCGACCCGGTCACCGTGGAGGTGCCCATCCCGCCCGACTATGTGGTCGGCCGCGCCCTGCGTCTGCGCGGCCTGGGCCGCAAGCTCGGCCCTCTCAAGGGCGACCTCTACCTGCGGCTCATGGCCCTGTAGCCCGGCGCCGCGGGCGCCCCCGCGCCAATCCCCCCCGCCAGAAAACGGCCCCCCCCCGGCCGCCGCAAGGACGCCCGCAAGACGGGCGCGCGCCGCAGCAGCCGACCCGGTTCGCGGCGAAGGCCGCCCTGCCGCGCACCCGGGCCGCCCGCAGCCCGCCCGGAACGGCGCCCGGCCGCGCCAGCGGGAGGGACCAGGCCGCCTTCACATCCAAAACATGCCGTACGGCCTGGTTTTTCCGCCCCATCACGGCACGCCGGTTTTGGGCGGCCCGGGGGCTTGGGCTCCTCGCCCGGCCGGAGGCGCCGCCGCCCAGGGACGCAACCCGCCGCGCGCGTCACGGAAAAATGATTTGTCATCGCCTCCCATCCGTGCGAGTGAAACGGGCGCGCGAAGAACCCGGGCGCCGTGGTCCACACGGCCCGGACGCACGCCTCGCGCGAGAATCCAGAGGAGGACGCATGGCCGAAACCATCGAAGACATCACGATCAACTGGGAAGACGAGGAAGGCCGCCTGCTGGTCAAGGAAATCAAGAAGGAAGTCCTGACCAAGGGCTCCTGGTCGACGATCATGTTCCTGTACCAGGAGATGGACAAGCGCACGGGCGAATACAAGGCGCCCAAGATCCGCGTGGGGCGCTACCAGAAGCGCGGCGGGCGCTACTCGTTGCAGTCCAAGTTCAACATCTCCTCCGCCCGCCAGGCCCGTCAGTTGACGGAAGTCCTCGGCCAGTGGCTGCCCGAAATGGGCGACGAGGAGGAATAGCGCGCCCGGCCAGGGCCGTGAAAAAGCCCCGGGGCGCCAAGGCGCCCCGGGGCTTTTTCACGGCCAAGGGCCCGGGTCCGGCTCAGTTCCCGTCGCCGTCCCGCCCGGGGGCCAGGGCCGGGTTGGGTTCGTAGAA
>NZ_JALNWM010000085.1 GCF_023230885.1 Desulfocurvus sp.
CGTACCGGGCAGGCGGCGGGCCCGACGCCGGTGCCGCGCCCTGGGGATGGCGCCAGGATTCGCCACAAAAAGGCATTCAATCCGGATTGTCATGCGCCCGGAGTTCAACCGTGGGCCACGGGCGCGGCGCCCGTCAGTTCAGGATGATCACCACCCGGCCCTGGCCCAGCAGCCGGGCGGCCTCGGGCAGGGCCGCCAGCCGGGCTGCGGACTCGTCGTCCAGGACCAGATCCGTTCGCCCGGGGCCCGAGGCCGCGCGGGCCGTGAGCGGCAAGGGGGCGGGGCCCACCCTGCGGTGGCTCCCGGCGGTTTCCGCGTCGCGGACGTAGACGGCCATGCCCGTGCCCACGGCCAGCTCGCGGCCGACCCAGGCCGGCCCGTACAGCTCGCGGCCCTGGCGGTCCAGCAGGCGGGGCAGCAGGGCCGGATGGGCCCCCAGGCCCCGGGCGTCGACCACAACGCCCGTGCGCGGCGCGGGCGCGGGCGCCGCGGGCGCGCCAAGCCCGGAATCCAGCGCGGGGACCGGCCCCGGGGCCGGGGCGGCGGGAGCCGGGGCCGCAGGCGGCGCCGGGACCGGGGCCCCCCCGCGCCCGCCGAAGCGCCCGGTCGGAGGCAGCACGGCATCGGCCAGGGCTCCGCGCAGGCTGAGCTCCACGGCGACCACCACCGGCCCCCCGGCCAGGGGCGCGGCCTCCAGCAGGCGGGAATTCTGCACCAGCCCGCGCACCCGCGCGGCGAGGCGCGCGTCGGCGTCCATGGCCGAGCAGACCGTGGACGAGGCATCGATCTGCATGGCACACAGCAGGCCGAACAGGCCGCGCCGCGCGGCCACGGCGGCCACGCGGCGGGCCAGGGCCGGGGCCTGTCCGTCCAGGCCCGGGCCCTGAGGGGCGGCGCCCTGGGCCCGGGCGGTGACCAGCCCGGCCTCCCAGTCCAGCACCCCGGCGGGCGAAAGCTCCCGGTAGGGCCCGAGGGGGGCCGCAGGCTGGGCCGCGGACGCCCCCCCCGGCACGGCCAGCCCCGGCGCCAGGGGCGCGGAAGGCGCGGCGTCGGGAGCCGGGGCGCCAGGCGCGGCCGATGTGGCCGGGGCGGCGTCGAAGGCCGGGGCGCCAGGCGCGGCGGTGGCGGGCGGAAAATCCTGGGCGGCGGTCGCGGCCGGGGCCAGAACCAGGGCGCAGGCCAGAAGAATTCTCGCGGCGGGATGCATGGCGGTGCTCCTTGCGGGTGGCGGTGGCGCCGGGCCGGAGGGCCGGACGCGCGGCCCTGTTTTGGCAACGATTCCGCGCAAGCGCAAGCACAACCCGCGCGCCCGGGCGCAATCCCGCCCGCCGGGGCTTGCCTCCGGGCGCGGAACGGCCCATCATGGGCCGGACCAACCATACGGAGAAACCAACGATGCCCATGGACTGGATACTGCTCGCCCTGGGGCTGACCCTGCTGCTGGCGGGGGCGGAAATGCTGGTGCGCGGGGCCTCGCGTCTGGCCCTGGCCGCCGGGCTCTCGCCCCTGGTCACCGGCCTGACCGTGGTCGCCCTGGGCACCAGCGCTCCCGAGCTGTTCGTCAGCGTCGGCGCCGGGCTGGAAGGCCGCTTCGCCCTGGCGGCGGGCAACGTGCTCGGCAGCAATATCTTCAACGTGTTCTGCGTGCTGGGGGTTTCCGCCCTCATCGCGCCCCTGGCCGTGGAGCGCGAGGTGGTGCGTTTCGACGTGCCGGTGATGATCGCCGCGTCCCTGGCCTGCTGGCTGGCCCTGGCCGACGACGCCCTGGCGCCCTGGGAGTGCGCCCTGCTGCTGGCGGGCATGGCCGTCTACACCCTGACCCTGCTGCGGCGCAGCACCCAGGGCCCGGGCAGCCTGCCCGAACTGATTCAGCAGACGGCGCCGCCCCCGCCGCGCGAGGCCAAGGGCCTGGCCCTGGCGGGGCTGATGGCCACGGGCGGCGTGGCCCTGCTCGGCCTGGGCGCCAGCACCTTCGTGGACGCGGCGGCGGCCCTGGCGGCGGGCATGGGCGTGTCCGAGGCGCTCATCGGCTCCACCGTGGCCGCCGCGGGCACCTCCCTGCCCGAGCTGGCGACCTCGGCCCTGGCGGCCTTCAGGGGCGAGCGCGACCTGGCCGTGGGCAACGTGGTGGGCAGCAACCTGTTCAACCTCCTGGTGGTGCTGGCGGCCGCAGGGCTGGTTTCGCCCGCAGGCACCGCCGCGCTGCCGCCCCAGGCGACCTTCGACCTGCCGGTCATGGCGGCGGCGGCCCTGCTGTGCCTGCCGGTATTCGTCACCGGGGCGACCATCTCCCGGGGCGAGGGGTTGCTGTTCGTCGCCTACTTCGCGGCCTACCTGGCCGTCCGGGTGGCCATAGACCTCGGCCTGGGCTGGGGGCTGGCCGTGCAGGCCCGGGCCCTGCCGGTGGTTCTCTCGGCCACGGGGCTGGTCTATGCCGTGGCCCTCTGGCGCTGCCGGGGCTCGCTGTGCGGGCTGGGCGACGACACGCGCCGGGCCCTGCGCCGGGTGGTCGTGCTGGCGGCGGGGCTGGTGGTGATCCTGGCGGGAGCGGTCATGCTGGTCACCCCCGGGCCGGGGCTGGCGGCCATCGCCCTGGGGCTGGTCATCCTGGCCAGCGAGTTCCCCTGGGCCCGGGCCCTGCTGGAGCGCCTGAAGGCGCGCTTCGCCGGGCTGGCCGAACAGCTCAGGGCCCGCAAGGGCCCCCGGCGGCCCTGAAGCGGCCCTGAGGAGGCCGGACGCGCGCGGCCGCGCCCGCAGGGAGCCAACCTGCCGCAACTCCAGCATGTTTAAATTAAGCCAGGGATTGTCGAGACTTTCTTGAGCCCCCCGGGCAGCGCCCGCCGGGGCTCAGGAGTCCAGGAAACGGCGCGCGGCGTCGATCATGGCCGCGTGCTTCCCGGGGCGATGCCAGCGGATGTCCCGGTCGGCCCGGAACCAGGTCAGCTGGCGTTTGGCGTAGGCGCGGGTGTTGGCGGCCCAAAGGCGCACGCATTCGTCCAGATCCATCTCGCCGCGCAGGTGGGCCAGGCATTCGGCGCAGCCGATGCCCGTCCAGCCCGGAGCCGCCGGGTCGGCGTTCACGGCCAGGGCCGCCCGGGCCTCGTCCAGGGCCCCGGCTTCGAGCATGAGCCCGATGCGCCGTACGAGCAGCGGCGTCAATTCCTCCAGGTCCAGCCCGACCCCGAGCTTGAGCACGCGCAGGTCGCGCGGGGGCGGGGTCAGGGCCTGCCACGCCGACAGGGGCCGCCCCGAGGCCAGGAAGACCTCCACCCCGCGCATGACGCGCTGGCTGTCGTTGGGGTGCAGGCGCGCGGCCAGGGCCGGGTCCATGCCCGCGAGGTCGGCGTGCAGGGCCGGGGCGCCGCGCCGGGCGCAGTCCTCGCGCACGGACCGGCGCACGTCCTCGGGGATGTCGGGGATGGGCGCCATGGGTTGCAGCAGCCAGCGCAGGTACAGCCCCGTGCCGCCCACCAGGATGGGCACCCGCCCCCGCCCGCGCACCCCGGCCACCGTTTCCAGGGCCAAATCGGCATAGGCGGCGGCGGTCATGGTCTGGGTCAGCCCCAGCAGGCCGTAGAGCAGGTGCGGGCAGCGGGCGCGCTCCTGCGGGCTGGGCTGGGCGGTGATGACGGGGAAGTCGGCGTAGAGCTGGCGCGAGTCGAAGTTGACCACCTCGCCGCCCAGGGCCTCGGCCAGGGCGATGCCCGCCCCGGTCTTGCCCGCGCCCGTGGGGCCGGGCACGCAGATCAGCGCGGCGGTCATGAGGGCTGTTCGTTCTCCCGGCGGCGCCGCTCCAGGGCGGCGAACTTCTTGTAGACCTCGGGCACCAGGACGTTGGGCACCAGGCCCTGGATGTTGCCGCCGTGGCGCGCGGCCTCCTTGATGATGGAGGAGCTGATGTACATCCACTTGTAGTCGGTCATCAGGAAGACGGTTTCGATGTCGCGGTGCAGGCGGCGGTTCATGAGCGCGAGCTGGAATTCGTATTCGAAATCGGACACCGCGCGCATCCCGCGCAGCACTGCCCCGGCGCCCCGGCGCGAGACATAGTCCACCAGCAGGCCGGTGAAGCTGTCCACCTGCACCCGGGGTTCGTCCTTGAAGACCTCGCGGATCATGCGCACCCGTTCGTCGAGGGTGAACAGCGGGGTCTTGCCCGAATCGCGGGCCACGGCCACGACCACGGTCTGGAACAGCTTGAGCCCCCGGCGCACGATGGAGACGTGCCCGTTGGTCAACGGATCGAAGCTGCCGGGATAGACCGCCGTCACGCAGCAGAGTTTGTCCATGCCAGAATCCTTGTCTGCCCGTATGTTTTATCGGCGAGGGGGGCCAGCGACGGGTGCGCCGCCCCGGGATCGAGCTCCAGCCGGGCCTCGACCTCGGCCAGGACCACGGCCTGCGGGGCGACCCAACCGCAGGCCAGGGCCAGCTCCAGGGCGGGCAGCAGCAGGCCCTGGCCGTAAGGCGGGTCGACGAACAGCACATCGAAAGGCGCGTCGGGGCGCCCCTTGAGCAGCGCGAACAGGTCCGCGGCATGCACCCGGGCGCGGTCCGCGCCGAGCCCCAGGTCCTTCAGCGTGCCCTGGATGGCCGCCGCGGCCTTGCGGTTCTTTTCCACGAAGGCGGCGAAGGCCGCCCCGCGCGACAGGGCCTCCAGGGCCAGGCTGCCCGTGCCGGCGAACAGGTCGAGCACGCGAAGCCCCGGCCAGCGCACGCCCCGGGCTTCGAGCATGGAGAACACCGCCTGGCGGACCTTGGAGGTCGCCGGGCGGTATCCCGGGCCGCAGACCGAGCGGATCTCGCGCCCTCCGAACTGGCCGCTGACAAGCCGCATCACGCCTCGGAGACCAGGGTCATCAGGTTCTTGTTGATTTCGAGCAGCCTGTCGCGCAGCTCGGTCTGGTCCAGCCAGGGCCGGCTTTCGATGGCCTCCAGGCGCTGGCGCAGGTTGGCCAGCTGGCCTTCGGTCTGGCCGAGCAGGAAGCCCCAGTCGATGCGCGGGGTGGCGGCCTCCTTGTCCACCACGGCCTCCAGGGGCTGGCCGGGGGTCATGGTGCAGACTTCCAGGTAGTCCGGGATGTGCACCTCCAGCCCGAAGCGGTCGCGGATGAGCCGGGCCAGGGTGCGCTGCTTCAGCAGCTCGCCGTGAACCAGGAAGACCTTCATCTTGCGCGAGGTGAAATGCGTGAGCCAGGCCAGGATCTCGCTTTGCCCGGCGTGGGCCGAGAAGCCGCCGATGGTGAACACCCGGGCCTTGACGGCGATGTCCTCGCCGAACAGGCGGATGCTCTGGGCGCCGTCCACGATCTTGCGGCCCGGGGTGCCCCGGCCCTGGTACCCCACGAAAACCACCGCCGCCCCGGGGCGCCAGAGGTTGTGGCGCAGATGGTGCTTGATGCGCCCCGCGTTGCACATGCCGCTGGCGGAGATGACGATGGCCGGGCCCGTGGCGGCGTTGATGGCCTGGGAGTCGGCGGTGGACAGGGTGAATTTGAGGTTGGGCAGCTTGAGGGGATCGTTGCCGTTCTGGATCAGCTCCGTTGTCTGGTGATCAAAATATTTCGGGTGCTTGCGGAAGACTTCCGTGGCCCGGATGGCCATGGGGCTGTCCACATAGACGGGCATGTCGGCGGGCAGGCGGCCCTCCATGCGCAGCAGGTTCAGGCTGTAGAGCACCTCCTGGGTGCGCTCCACGGCGAAGGCCGGGATGATGACCTTCTCCTTGTTGCCGTAGGCGTAGGCGATGGCCTGGGCCAGCTCGTCGCGGCTGGTGGACTCGTCCTTGTGGTCGCGGTCGCCGTAGGTGGATTCGATGAACAGGTAGTCGGCGTCCTTGATGATGGCCGGGTCCTGGAGCAGGAGCTGGTCGGGGCGGCCCAGGTCGCCGGAGAACACGGCCTTGAAGCCGCCGCCGTTCTCCTTGACGCACAGCTCGATGAAGGCCGAGCCCAGGATGTGCCCGGCGTCGCGGTAGTTCACGGTCATGCCCGGGAAGGGCTCGAAGGCCGTGTCGTATTCCACGGTGCGGATGAGGTCCATGACCCGCCGGGCGTCGGCCACGGTGTACAGCGGCGTGGTCAGCTCCTTGCCGTAGCGCTGGCGCTTGCGGTTGCGCCATTCGGCCTCCATCTCCTGGATGTGGGCGCTGTCCTCGAGCATGATCTCCAGCAGGTCGCGCGTGGGCGGCGTGCAGTAGATGGCCCCGGAGAAGCCCTCCTTGACCATGCGCGGCAGCAGGCCGGAATGGTCGATGTGCGCGTGGGTGATGAGGAAGAATTCCACTTCCTTGGGGTTGTATTTCCAGGTGTCGTAGTTGCGCTTTTCCATCTCGGCGTTGCCCTGGTGCATGCCGCAATCCACGGCAAAGCGGTGTCCGGCGGTCTCCATCATGTGGCAGGAGCCGGTCACGGTCTGAGCGGCGCCGAGAAACTGAATCTTCATGCGGGGTTCTCCTTGGATTGGGGGGCCCTGGGGCAGGATGGGCAGTTCCCTCGCCGGGAAAAACAGGCTATCAGGGCCGGGCAAGCCATTTCCTTTACCCAACGCGGACCAGTCCTGTAAAGAATCTCATGCCCGCCTCAAGGAGGGGCCCGTGACCGACAAGAAGCAATTCCTCATCGACGAACTGTCCAAGCGCGAATCCTGGCGCCTGTTCAAGATCATGGCCGAAGTGGTGGACGGCTTCGACGCCATGAGCGAAATCACCAACGGCGTGTCCATCTTCGGCTCGGCGCGCGTCGCCCCCGAGGACCCGCTGTACAAGGAAACCGAGGAGATCGCCGCCAAACTGGTGCAGGCGGGGTTCTCGGTCATCTCCGGCGGCGGCCCGGGGCTCATGAAGGCCGCCAACAAGGGCGCCTTCGAGGCCGGGGGCGAATCCGTGGGCCTGCACATCCACCTGCCCTTCGAGCAGGCCTCCAACGAGTACCTGACCACCAAGGTCGATTTCCGCTACTTCTTCGTGCGCAAGCTCATGTTCGTGAAGTACGCCACGGCCTATGTGGCCATGCCCGGCGGCTTCGGAACCCTGGACGAGCTGTTCGAGGCCCTGGTGCTGATCCAGACCCGGCGCATCAAGCACTTCCCCATCGTGCTCTACAAGAGCTCCTTCTGGGGCGGGCTGCTGGACTGGCTCAAGGAGCGCATGGTCGCCGACGGCTTCGCCGGCCCCGGCGACCTGGACCTGCTCACCGTGCGCGACACCCCCGACGAGGTGGTGTCCTACATCAAGCGCCACGTCATCGTGTAGTCCGGCCCCGGGCCCCGGCCCCGGCCGGGGCCCGCGCCGGGAGGCGGCCCCTCCATGCGCAGGCAGACCAAGGCGACCCTCTACGGCCTGGGCACGGTGCTGCTCTGGTCCACCGTGGCCTCGGCCTTCAAGCTCTCGCTGCGGGTCATGGACCCTTTGCAGCTCCTGCTGTGGTCGTGCGTCTTCTCCCTGGCCGTGCTTGTGCTCATCCTGGCCGCCCGGGGCCGCCTGGGCCTGCTGGCGGGGATGAGCCGCCGCCAGTGGCTGCTCTCCGCCGGGCTGGGGTTCATGAACCCCTTCCTCTACTATGTGCTCCTCTTCCGGGCCTACGACCTGCTGCCCGCCCAGCAGGCCCAGCCCCTGAACTACACCTGGGCCGTGACCCTGTCGCTGCTCTCGGTGCCGCTGCTCGGCCAGCGCCTGGGCGCGCGCAGGCTCGCCGCGCTGCTGGTCAGCTACGCGGGGGTGGTCTGCATCGCCACCCAGGGCGACCCCCTGGGCCCGGGCGTCGCCAGCCCCCTGGGCGTGGGCCTGGCCCTTGCGAGCACCGTCGTCTGGGCGCTCTACTGGATCGCCAACACCCGCGACACGCGCGACCCCGTGGCCGGGCTGGCGGCCAACTTCGCCTGGGGCACGCTCTATGTGCTGGCGGCGGCCCTGCTCTTCTCCGACCCCGTGGTCCGCGACTGGCGGGCCCTGGCCGGGGCGGCCTATGTGGGCGTGTTCGAGATGGGCGTGACCTTCGTGCTCTGGCTCACGGCCCTGCGCCTGACCGACAGCGCGGCCAGGATCGGCAATCTCATCTTCCTGTCGCCATTCCTTTCCCTGTTCCTCATCAGCGTCTTCGTGGGCGAGGACATCCTGCCCTCGACCCTGGCCGGGCTCGCGCTCATCGTGGCCGGAATCGCCCTCCAGCAGGCGGGGCCGCGCCGCGCCGGGGCCTGAGCCCGACGTTGTGGCCCGCCCCGGTTTCTGGTACGCAGGGCGGGCCAAGCGACCTTTCACCGCAACAAGGACCGTCATGAAAATCGCCATCACCACCTCGTCCTTCGCCGCATACGGCTCCGAGCCCCTGGACCTGCTGGCCCGGGCCGGGGCGGATGTCGTGACCAACCCCCACGGCCGCAAGCTGCGCCCCGAGGAGACCGTGGCCCTGCTCGCGGACTGCGACGGCGTGGTGGCCGGGACGGAAGACCTGGGCGCCGCCGTGCTGGAGCGCCTGCCCGGGCTGCGGGCCATCTCGCGCTGCGGCGTGGGCATGGACAACGTGGACCTGCCCTGGTGCGAGGCCCACGGCGTGGCCGTGCTGAACACGCCCCACGGCCCGACCCTGGCCGTGGCCGAGCTGACCCTGGGCCTGATCCTGGACCTTTTGCGCAACGTCTCGCGCATGGACCGCGAGATGCGCGCCGGAACCTGGAAGAAGCGCATGGGCTGGCAGCTCGCAGGCAAGCGCGTGGGCGTGGTCGGCTACGGGCGCATCGGCCGGGCCACGGGCGAGCTGCTGCGCGCGGCGGGCTGCGAGGTGGCCAGCTTCGACCCCCGGCCCACCTGCCCCTCCACGCCCTGCCTGCCCCTCGACGAGCTGTTGGCCTGGGCCGACATCGTGACCCTGCACTGCTCCAGGCCCGAGGGCGGCTGCACGGTCATCGGCCCCGCCGAGCTGGCGCGCATGCGGCCGGGCTCGTGGCTGGTGAACTGCGGGCGCGGCGGGCTGGTGGACGAGGACGCGCTGTGCGCGGCCCTGGAGTCGGGCCGGCTGTGCGGCGCGGCGGTGGACTGCTTCGGCCAGGAGCCCTACGCCGGGCCCCTGCTCCGGCTGGACAACGTCATCCTCACCCCCCATGTGGGCTCCTACGCCCGCGAGGGCCGTGTACGCATGGAGGCCGACGCCGTGCGCAACCTGCTGGCGGCCCTGGGGCCGGACGCGCAGGCCCGCCGATGAGCCCCGTCGCCCCGGGCTCGGCCCTGGACGCCATCGTCTTCGACTGCGACGGCGTGCTCATCGACTCCATGCCGCTCAAGACCGCCACCTTCGGGCGGCTCTTCGAGCACCTCGGCCCCGAGGCCGCGCGCTATGTCATGGACTACCACATGGCCCACGGCGGGGTTTCGCGCTACGTCAAGTTCGAGCATTTCCACCAGAAATTCCACGGGCGCCCGGTGACCCCCGAGGAATCCGCCGCCCTGGACAGGCGCTTTGGCGAGCTGGCCATGCAGGAGCTGCTGCGCACCCCGCCGCTGCCCGGCGTGCGCGAGTTCCTGGAGGCCCACAGCGCCGCCTGGCCGCTGTTCGTGGCCTCGGGCGCGCCGCAGTACGAGCTGGACGCCGTGCTGGGGGCGTTGGACCTGGCGAGGCACTTCAAGGCCATCCACGGCGCGCCGCCCGCCAAGGCCGAGGTGCTGCGCCGCATCGTGGAAGGCCACGGCCTGGACCCGGCCCGCGTGCTGATGATCGGCGACGCGGGCACGGACCTCGACGCCGCGCGGATCGTGGGCACCCGCTTCCTTGGCGTGGGGCCCTTTCCCGAACCCGTGGCCTGGATGGCCGACCTCACGGGGCTGGCGGACCACATCGCCGCCCTGGGCTAGGGCCGCCCGCACCCGGACAAAGGGCTGCAATGAACATCGCTTTCGTCAACGCCACGCGCCGCTTCGGCGGGGTCAAGGCCTGGACCCTGGACCTGTGCCGCGCCCTGGACGCCCGGGGCCACAAGACCTGGATCTTCGCCCGGCCCGGCCCGTTCCTGGACCGCGCCCTGGCCCTGGGCCTGGACGCGCGCCCGGGCTGGTTCGGCTTCGACTACAACCCCGTGGGCGTGTGGCGTTTCGCGCGCTTTTTCAGGGCCCGGGCCGTGGACGCCCTGGTGGCCAACGTCGGCAAGGACCTGCGCATCGCCGGGGTGGCCGCGCGGCTGGCGGGGGTGCCGGTGGTCCACCGCGTCGGCCTGCCGCGCGACATGCGCGACACGCCCAAGGTCCGCCGCACCCACCGCTTCGTGCGCCCGGTCCTGCTGGTGCCCTGCCAGGACATCAAGGACGGCCTGTTGGCCGAAATGAGTTTCCTGCGCCCCGGGGAGATCACCGTCATCCCCACGGGCAAGACCCCCGCGCCCGCGGCCCCGCCCGCCCCGCGCAGGCCCCGGGCCATCGCCGTCACCAGCCAGCTCAACCCCGACAAGGGCCATGCCGACCTCCTGCGCGCCCTGCGCCTGCTGGCCGACCGGGGCCACGACTTCCGGCTGCATGTGGCGGGCACCGGCCGCGACGAGGCGGCCCTGAAGGCCCTGGCCCAGGACCTGGGCCTGGCCGGGCGCGTGACGTGGCACGGCTTTGTGGCCGACGTGGGCGCCGTGCTGGATCAGGCCGAGATATTCTGCCTGCCGTCGCTGTCCGAGGGGCTGCCCAACACGCTGCTGGAGGCCCTGGCCCGGGGTCTGGCCCCCGTGGCCCGCGACGTGGGCGGCGTGCGCGAGGCATGGCCAGGGCAGCTGCCGCCCCTGGGGCGGACCCTGGTGCCCGTGGCCCGTGGCCCCGAGGGGCTGGCCCAGGCCCTGGACGCCCTGCTGGAGCTGGACGACGCGGCCCTGGAGGCCCTGCGCGCCGGGGTCTGGCGCTGGTTCGCCGCCGTCCATTCCCTGGAGGCGCGCGCCACGCAATTCGAACAGTTCATCCGGGAGCTGCCAAGGCCATGACCAACGACGCCACCGCCACCGACGCCGCGCCCGGCGCGCCGCCCATCGCCCTGGACCCGGCCCGCGTGCGGCGCATCCTGGTCTGCCAGCTGCGCCAGATCGGCGATGTCCTGCTGTCCACCCCGGCCATCCACCTGCTGCGCGGGCGCTTCCCCGGGGCGGAAATCCACCTGCTCACCGAGGCCAAGGCCGTGCCGGTGGTGCAGGGCAACCCGGACATCGCGCGCATCCACGCCGTGGACCGCAAGGCCCACCGCGACCCGCGCGCCCAGCTCGCGTTCTACCTGGATGTGGCCAGAAACCGCTACGACCTGCTGGTGGACTTCCAGCAGCTGCCGCGCATCCGCTGGGTGCTGGCCCTGGCGCGGCTCTTCCCGCCCCGGGGCGGAAGGCAGGTGCGCCTGTCCTGCCGGGCGCCGTGGTACAACCGCTGGCTCTACACGCACACCGTGCGGCCCCTGGACGGCTACGCGGCCATGTCCAAGGCCAGCGTGCTGCGGCCGCTGGGCATCCACTGGAACGGCGAGGCGCCGCGCATGCACCTGGCCCCCGGGGAACTGGCCGGGGCCGACGCCATCCTGGCCGAACACGGCATCGGCCCGGAGCATGTCCTGATCACCGTGGACCCGACCCATCGCCGCGACACCCGGCGCTGGCCCGCGGAGCACTTCGGGCGGCTGGCGGCCCTGGCCGCCGCCGGAAATCCGGCCCTGCGCTTCCTGGTGCTCCACGGCCCCGGGGAGCTGCCCGAGGCCCGGGCCGTGGCCGAGGCGGCGGGCACGCCCGCCTGCGTGGTCACCCGGCGGATGCTGACCCTGCGCGAGATGGCCGCCTGCATCGCCCGGGCGGCCCTGCATGTGGGCAACTGCTCCGCGCCGCGGCACATCGCCGTGGCCGTGGGCACCCCGACCCTGACCATCCTCGGTTCCACCAGCTCGGCCTGGACCTTCCCGGGCCCGAACCATGCCGACCTGCGCCTGGGCCTGGACTGCCAGCCCTGCAACGAGAACACCTGCCCCCTGGGGCAGGCGCGCTGCCTGACGGACCTGGAGCCCGAAACCGTGCTGCCCGCGCTCATGGCCCGCCTGCGCGCGGGCAAGGGGGACGCCGCCCCGTGCGCCTGATCTTCATCACCTCCTCCTCGTCCCTGTCCGGCGGCACGCGCCAGGCCATGTACCTGGCCCGGGGCCTGCGCGGGCGCGGCCACGAGCTGGCCTTTTTCGTTCCCCACGACGCGCAGATCGCCGGGCTGGATCAGGACATCGACTGGCGGCGCCTGCCGCCCCGGCCCGGGCAATGGCGCGCCGCCGTGGCCCAGGCCCTGCCGCCCCGGGGCGAGCCGTGCATCGTCCACGCCTTCCACAACCGGGCCAACAAGGCCCTGGCCTGGTGGAGCCTGGCGTGGCGCTCCCGGGGCTGCGTATGCCTGGGCTACCGGGGCGTGGTCTACCGCCCGCACAACCCCCTGCCCTACTGGTCGCCGGGCATGGACTGCTTCACGGTCAACTCCCGGGCCTGCGCGCGCGTGCTGCGCTCGGTGGGCCTGTCGGCCCGGCGCATGGCCGTCGTGCCCAACGGCATCCCCCCCGAGCGCGTCACGGCCAGCACCCCGCGCGAGACCGTGCGCGCGGGCCTGGGGCTGGCTCCGGGCCAGCTGGTGCTGGGGTCCGTTGCGGGCGACAAGCCCGTCAAGGGCGTGGAACACCTGCTGCGCGGCTTCGCCCTGGCCACAGGCCAGGGCCTGGACGCGCGGCTGGTGGTGGCCGGGGCCCGGGCCGCCCGCTGGGAACCCCTGGCCGGGGAGCTGGGCGTGGGCGGGCGCGCGGTGTTCACCGGGCGGGTGGAGAACGTGGCCGACCTTCTCCAGGTCATGGACGCCTTCCTCCTGCCCTCGCTCTCGGAGAGCATGCCCAACGTGCTTCTGGAGGCGCTGTTCTTCGGGCTGCCGCTGGTGGGTTCCGACGTGGGCGGAGTCTGCGAAATCATCGGCGATAACGGGCTGCTGGTGCCGCCCGCCGACCCGGCGGCCCTGGCCCGGGCCATGCTCAAGCTGGCGGCCGACCCCGAGCTGCGCCGCGTGTTCGGCCGCGCCAGCGCCGCCAAGGCCCGCGACTTCACCCTGGAGACCAAGCTCGCCAACAGC
>NZ_JALNWM010000086.1 GCF_023230885.1 Desulfocurvus sp.
CCCGGCCCAGCGGCGCGCCCAGGGCCTCCAGCCGTCCGGACCACGGCCCCCCAGCCCCGCGCATGAGCGTGCCGTAGGCGAACAGCAGGCCGCCGGGGACGGGCGCGGCGCCCTCCCTAGGCATCCAGGGCCAGTTCCAGGCCCACGGGGCAGTGGTCCGAGCCCATGACCCCGGGCTCGATCCAGGCGCGGGACACCTTGCCCCGCAGCTCCTCGCTGACGAAGAAGTAGTCGATGCGCCACCCCGCGTTGCGCGAGCGGGCCCCGTAACGGTATGTCCACCACGAGTAGTGGTCCGGCCCGGGCTCGAACAGGCGGAAGGTGTCCACATAGCCGTGGGCCACGAAACGGTCCATCCAGGCGCGCTCCACGGGCAGGAAGCCCGAGGTGTTCTCGTTGGCCTTGGGGTTCTTGAGGTCGATCTCCTTGTGCGCGGTGTTGAAGTCGCCGCAGACCACGATGGGCTTGTGGCGCCGCAGGGCCTCGCTGTGGGCCAGGAAGCAGTCGTAGTAGCCGAGCTTGAACTCCAGGCGCTCGTCGCCCTGCTGGCCGTTGGGGAAGTAGATGGTGAAAAAATGAAAGGACGGATATTCCAGGTGGATGCAGCGGCCCTCGCCGTTGAAGCGCTCGTCGGGCAGCCCCGTGCGCACCGCCAGCGGCGCCACGCGGTAGAGCGCGGCCGTGCCCGAATAGCCCTTGCGCTTGCGGCTGGGGTTCCAGGTCACCTGATAACCCGGGCGGCCCCGGTGCTCCTCGTCCAGCTGGTGCGGCTCGGCCTTGATCTCCTGCAGGCCGACCACGTCGGCGTCGCAGGCGGCGAACCAGTCCCAGAAGCCTTTCTGGATCACGGCCCGCAGGCCGTTCACGTTCCACGAATAGAGTTTCATCCCGTCCTTCCTAGAGTGTGTGCAGCGTCACGTCCAGCGTCCGCCCGCTCAGGCCGATGACCGCGTAGCCGCCGTGGGCCAGCATCCCGGGGTTGACCACGACCGTGCGGCCCACAAGGTCCAGGGCGCGCGACTCGTGAATATGCCCGGACAGGCAGGCCTGGGGCTGCACGCGCTCCACGAAGGCGCGCACCGCGTGGCTGCCGACGTGGCGCGGGCCGACCAGGTCGGCCTTGGTGCCGTGGGGCGGGTCGTGGGACACCAGCAGCGTGGCGTCCCAGCCGTCGGCCTGGGCCAGGGCCTGTTCCAGCAGCTCCGCCTGGCGCGCCTCGGAAATCTCGCTGGGCGTGCCGAAGGGCGTCGGCCCCGAGCAGCCCAGGCCCAGCAGGCCCACCCCGGGGGCCAGCTCGCGGGCCCGGCCGTGGATGGACAGGCCCTCCCGCTCCAGCCAGCGGTCCACGGCCGGGGTGTCCATGTTGCCGATCTGGGCCAGGACCACGGGGTTGGCGCCGCGCACGGCGTCCAGCACCCGGCGCGCCGCGTCCAGCCCGCCGTGGGTGGTCAGGTCGCCGCTGATGATGATCCCCGCGGCCCCGGACACGCCCGGGATGCGCGCCACGTTGTCCGGCTCGTCGTGGATGTCGCCTATGCCGATCCAGTATCTATCGTATCTCATTTGGCTTTCCCTCTTTCCCGCCGGCCCCGAAGCGCGTAGGATCCAGCAGCGCCCTGGCCCAGGAATGGGAACCCTAAAACAAAAGACCGCGATGGAAAAGCCCCGCAACCCCGCCCCAATCCGCCCGGATGACCCCGGCGCCGACGCCGCAGCCGCGCGGGAGAAACGCGCCCTGCGCGCCGCCCTGCTGGCCCGGCGCCGGGCCCTGGCCCCGGCCGAGGCCGCCGCGCGTTCGGCGCGGGTGCTGGAGCGGGTGCGCGCCCTGCCCGCCTGGGCCTCGGCGCGCCAGGTGCTGGCCTACATGCCCGTGCGCGGCGAGGTGGACGTGGCGCCCCTGGTGGAGGAACTCTGGGCACGCGGGGTGCGGGTGCTGCTGCCGCGCTGCCGCCCGGGGCAGCCCGGGGTCATGGACGTGGCCTGCGCCCCGGACCTGGCCGTCCTGCGGCCCGGGGCCCACGGCATCGCGGAGCCCGACCCCGACGCCTGCCCCGCCGAGGCCGCCCCGGCGCCGGACCTGGTGCTCGTGCCGGGGGTGGGCTTCGACCGGCGCGGCCTGCGCCTGGGCTTCGGCGGCGGCTTCTACGACCGCTTCCTGGCCGGGCTGGGGCGCCCGGGGCCGCTGCTGCTGGCCCCGTGCTACGCCTTCCAGCTCCTGGAGGCCCTGCCCGCCGACCCGTGGGACATACCCGTGGACGTGATCATCACCGAGGAGGAAACCCTGTGGCCCCGACCCCCACAGCGCGGCTGATCCCTTTCGCCTTTCCAGGACTGGACCGCGTGGGCTGCGCCTTCGGCGCCCGGGCGCCCGGGGCCCGGGGCCCCCTGGACGGCGGCAACATCTCCCTGGACGTGGGCGACGACCCCCGGGCCGTACGCTCCTGGCGCCGGGCCATGCGGGACGCCCTGGGCCTGGGCCCGTGGCAGGAGCTGCGCCAGGTCCACGGCACGCAGATGCTCTTCGACCCCGACCCGGGGGACATCGACGCCCCCGGAACCATCGAGGCCGACGGCCTGGCCACGGCCAGGCCGGGCCAGGCCCTGGTCATCAAGACCGCCGACTGCCAGCCCGTGCTTCTGGCTCACGAAAGCGGGAGCGTCGTGGCGGCGCTGCATGTGGGCTGGCGCGGCAACGTGGCCGATTTCCCCGGGCGCGGGGTGCGCGCGCTGTGCGCGGAATACGGCCTGGAGCCCTCCGGACTGCTGGCCGTGCGCGGCCCGAGCCTGGGCCCGGCGGCCAGCGAGTTCACCAACTTCGAGACCGAATTCGGCCCGGCCTTCGCGCCCTACCACGACCCCGCCACGCACACCGTGGACCTCTGGCGCCTGACGCGCGACCAGCTCGTGGCCGCCGGGCTGCTGCCCGAGCGCATCCACGGCCTGGACCTGTGTACCCGCTCCTTCCCGGAGCTGTTTTTCTCCTACCGCCGCCAGCGGGCCTGCGGCAGGCAGGCCAGCGTGATCTGGATCCGGGAATAACCGCCGGCGACGGCGCCATGCGGCGCGCCCCGGCCCGGGGCGCAGCCGGGCGGACATCAGCCAGCCCTCCGCCCCGCCAGGCGGCGGCGATCCGGGAGCATCCCCCATGCGCGGCATTCTGACCTATATCCTTGCGGCCTTTGCGGAAATCGGCGGCTGCTTCGCCTTCTGGGCCTGGCTGCGGCTGGGGCGCTCGCCCCTGTGGCTGATGCCGGGCATGGCCAGCCTGGCGCTGTTCGCCTGGGCCCTGACGCGCGTGGACGCCGACTTCGCCGGGCGGGCCTATGCGGCCTACGGCGGCGTCTACATCCTGGCGTCCCTGGGCTGGCTGTGGGCAGTGGAAGGCGCGCGCCCCGACCGCTGGGACGCCCTGGGCGCGGCCCTGTGCCTGCTGGGCGCGGCGGTGATCCTCTTCGGCCCGCGCGGGGCGTAGCCAGACCCGGCGAAATCCCCCGGAGCCGGGCGGCCCCGGCCCGCCGGGGGCGCGGCGGCCTCAGCCCGTCTGGATGCCGTAGGCCTTGAGCTTGCGGTAGAGGTAGGTCCGCTCCAGGCCGATGGATTCGGCAAGGCGGCTGACGCTGCCTTCGAACTCTTCGAGCTTGCGGCGCAGGAATTCGGCCTCGAAGTCCTGGCGGGCGGTCTTGAAGTCCACGGCGCCGGAGGGGATGGGCAGGTCGCGCGCCAGGGCCCCGCAGGCCGCCGGGGCGGCCAGTATCTCGGCGGGCAGGTCCTCGGGGCCGACCTCGGAGCCGGAGTACAGGATCAGCATGCGCTCCACGAAATTCTTCAGCTCGCGCACGTTGCCCGGCCAGGGGTAGGCGCACAGCACCCGCAGGGCCTCTTCGGTGAAGCTCAGCGGGCGGAAGCCCTGCAGGCGGGTCAGGCGCTCCAGGAAGTCCTCGATGAGCAGCGGGATGTCCTCCCCGCGCTCGCGCAGGGGCGGCACCACCAACGGAAAGACCTTGAGCCGGTAGTACAGGTCCTCGCGGAAGCGCCCCTCGCGGATTTCCTCCATCAGGTCCTTGTTGGTGGCGGCGATGACGCGCACGTCCACGGTGACGGTGCGCCGCCCGCCCACATGCTCGAACTTCTGCTCCTGGAGGATGCGCAGGATCTTGGCCTGGGTCTTCAGGCTCATGTCGCCGATCTCGTCCAGGAAGAGCGTGCCCCCGTCGGCCTGCTCGAAGCGCCCGGGGCGCGATGTCTCGGCCCCGGTGAAGGCGCCCTTCTCATGGCCGAACAGCTCGCTTTCGATCAGCTCCTCGGGGATGGCGGCGCAGTTCACGGCCACCAGGGGCCGCGCCCCGCGCCGCGACTGGGAATGGATCATGCGGGCCACGATCTCCTTGCCCGTGCCGTTCTCGCCGGTGATGAGCACCCAGGCTTCCGTGGGCGCCACCTGGGCGATGTGCTGGCGCAGGGCCAGCACCGCCGCCGAGCGCCCGGTAAGCGAGCTGATCTGCTCCGAGCCCAGGCGCAGGCGCAACTCCTGGTTCTCCCTCTGGATGGTGTTGAATTCCAGAGCCTTGTTGACGCAGAGGATGACCTTTTCCAGGGACAGGGGCTTCTCGATGAAGTCGAAGGCGCCCTTCTTGATGGCCGACACGGCGGTCTCGATATTGCCGTGGCCGGAGATCATGATCACCGGCAGGTCGGGCTGGCGCGAGCGCAGGGTGTCCAGCACCTCCAGGCCGTCGATGCCCGTGAGCCAGATGTCGAGCAGCACCAGCTCCGGCGCGCGCTCGCCCACCATGCGCAGGGCCTGTTCGCCGCTTTCGGCCTCGTGCACCTCGTGGCCCTCGTCCTCGAGGATGCCGCGCAGCGAAAAACGGATGTCCTGTTCGTCGTCGACAACGAGAATCCTGGCCTGCACCCTGCCCTCCCCTGGCTGGCGGTTGGCGCGGGCCCCAGCGGCCCGGCCCCCTGTGCATACCCGCAAAGAGCCGGGCAGGGCAAGGCCGGGCGCGGCCAGCGGCGGCGCGGCCAGCGGCGGCGCGGCCAGCGGCGGCGCGGCCAGCGGCGGCGCGGCCAGCGGCGGGGCGGGCGCCCCCGGCCGCCGCTAGCCTTCGAAGGAAAAGCCCCCGGCCGCGAAAAGCTCCAGGCAGATGTCCACCACGGCCTCGTCGTAGCGCACCCCCCGGCCCTTGCGCACCTCGTCCAGGGCCACCTCCAGCCCCAGGGCCGCGCGGTAGGGCCGGTGGGAGCTCATGGCCTCCACCACGTCGGCCACGGCCAGGATGCGCGCCTCCAGGCACACGGCGTCGCCCGCCAGCCCCTTGGGGTAACCCGTGCCGTCCAGGCGCTCGTGGTGCTGAACCACGAAGTCCGCCACCGGCCAGGGGAAGGGCACGCCGCTCAGGATCTCGTAGCCCACCCCGGGGTGGGTCTGCATCAGCCCGAACTCCATCGGCGTAAGCCGCGCGGGCTTGGAGAGGATCTCGGCGGGGATGTAGATCTTGCCCAGGTCGTGCAGCAGCCCGGCCACGCGCACGCCCTCCAGGCGCTCCGGGGCCATGCCCAGGCGGTCGGCGATGGCCACGGCCAGCCGCGCCACGCGCTGCTGGTGTCCGGCGGTGTAGGGGTCGCGCTTCTCCGAGGTCAGCACCAGGGCCTGCACCGTGGCGTCCACGGTCTGGCGCAGGCGTTCCACGGTGCTGCGCAGGCGCTCCAGGGTCTCGCGGCGTCCGGAGATGTCGCGAAAGGCCATGACCACGCCGCTGGCCGCGCCACCCTCCCCGGGCACGATGCAGGCCGTCAGCTCCACGGGGATCTCGCCCCCCGGGGCGCTCAGCGAAAGCCCCTCCAGGCGCAGCGGGCATTCGGCGCCCAGGGCCCCGGGAACGGGGTCCACGGGCTGGCCGTCCAGCCCGCTGAGCGGCAGCACGCGGGCCAGGGGCCGCTGGCGGGCCTGCTCCAGGCCCAGGCCCAGCAACCTGCCGGCCATGGCGTTCAGATAGTTCACGCGGCCCGTGGCGTCGGTGGCCACGATGCCCTCGCCCACGCTGTCCAGGGTGGTTTCCAGCCAGCGGCGCTCCTTGCGGCGGCGGCGTTCGGCGCAGTGCTTGTAGTGGGCCATTTCGATGGCCGTGTGCATGTCGCGGTCGTCGAAGGGTTTGATGACGTAGCCGAAGGGCTGGGTGGCCTTGGCGCGTTGCAGGGTCTCCTCGTCGGCGTAGGCCGTGACGAAGATGACCGGGATGTCGCAACGCTGGGCGATGGCCCCGGCGGCCTGCACCCCGTCCATAGGCCCGGCGAGCATGATGTCCATCAGCACCACGTCGGGGTGCAGGCGCTCGGCGGCCTCCACGGCGCCCTCGCCCGAGGGCACGACCCCGGCCACGGGGTAGCCCAGGTTCACGAGCCGGTGGCGGATGTCCATGGCGACTATGGTTTCGTCCTCGACGACGAGGATGGTCGGCTTGGAACTCACGCGGAGAGGCCCCTCCCTCCCGGTGGTTGCGGCCCCGGCTCCAGGCAGGCGGCCAGGGCCTCCCGCAGCTCGGGGCGGATGAAGCGGTAGCCCTCGGCGTCCAGGCGCAGGGGGGCGGCGCGCTGGCTGGCCAGGGCTGTCTCGCGGGCCATTTCGGCGCCCAGGAGCAGCCTGAGAGCCGCCCCGGGAACCGGCAGCCACGAGGGGCGTCCCAGGGCGCGGCCGAGTTCCCGGCAGAACGCGGCCATTGTCACGGCTTTGGGCGCACAAAGATTGTAGACCCCGTGGGCGCTGGCGTTGTCCAGCAGCCAGACGATGGCGCCGGTGGCGTCGGCCCGGTGGACCCAGGACAGCCACTGCCCCCCGCCGCCCGCAGGCCCGCCCAGGAAGAGCCGGAACAGCGGCACCAGCCGCCCCAGCAGCCCGCCGCCAGGGCCGAGCACGACCCCCAGGCGGGCCACCGCGCGGCGGGTGCCCAGGCCCTCCACGGGCTCGCTGGACGCCTCCCACTGGCGGCAGACCTCGGCCAGGAACCCCGGGCCGCAGGGCCGGCCCTCGCCCAGCACGTCGCCCCGCTCCGAGGCCCGGGGGCCGTAGTAGCCCACGGCGCTGGCCTGGACGACCACCGCGGGCGGGCAGTCCACCATGCGCGCGGCCTCGGCCACGGCCCGGCCCGCCAGCACGCGGCTCTCCAGGATGCGCGCCCGGCGCTCGGGGGTCCAGCGCCCGGCGGCGATGTTCTCCCCCGCAAGATTGACCACCGCGCAGGGCCCCGGGCCGGACAGCAGCCGCGCCAGGGGCTCCGGGTCGCGGCCGTCCCAGGCTGCGGCGTCCACGGCGGGGCCGAGCAGGGCCCGGGCCCGGGCCGGATCGCGGGTCGGCGCGCCCACGCCGTCCCCGCGCGCCAGCAGCCCGGCGACCAGGGCCCGGCCGATGAAACCTGTGGCGCCCGTGACGACAACGCGCATGATCCCTCCCTTCGTACGCCACAGGCTACGGCGGCGTGTGCCGGTGGTTCTCAGTCTGACGGAGAATACAGGAAAAGGTGTTGCATGGGAAGGAGCAAAGACAAAAACCCCGCGCCGGAAGGGAATATCGGGACGGAGCGCCCCGCTGCGGCAGAGGGCGGGAGGGACGGCGGCACCCCGGGCGGCGGGGCCAGGGCGCCCTGCGGCGGCGGGGGGAGAGGGGAATCAGGCCGTGGGCAGCTCCACGACCAGCATGGAGCCCCGGGGCTTGTTGGGCACGGCGCGCACATAGCCGTGGTGGTCGCTGACGATGGACTTGACGATGGTCAGCCCCAGGCCCGTGCCCCCGCGCTTGCGCGAGAAATAGGGCTCGAAGAGCTTGGAGCGCTCCTCCTGGGTCAGCCCGGGGCCGTTGTCGCGCACCTCCACGCGCACCCAGCCGGTGACCCCGTCGTGGGTGACCACCACGTCCACCCGGCCCTCGTCCTGGCCCACCAGCGCCTCGGCCGCGTTGGTCAGGATGTTCAGGAATACCCGGCGCATGCCCTGGGGGTCCATCTTGATGGGCGGCAGGTCCGCCGGGCAATCCAGGGTCCAGGAGATGTCGCTGTGGCTGTTGTGGAAGGTGCTGACCACCTCTTCGAGCAGCGGCGCCAGCCGCCCCGGGGCGAGCCTGGCCTCGGGCAGCTTGGCGAAGGCCGAGAACTCGGCCACCATCTGTTGCAGGTGCTCCACCTGGCGCACGATGAGCCCCGTGCACTGGACGAACACCGGGTCCTCGATCTCGGGGCCGAATTTGCGCTCGATGCGCTGGGCCGAAAGCTTGATGGGCGTCAGCGGGTTCTTGATCTCGTGGGCAATGCGCCGGGCCACCTCGCGCCAGGCGGCCACGCGCTGCATCTTCTCCAGCTCGGTGATGTCCTCGAACACGGCCACCAGCCCCGCGTCGCGGCCCTCGCTGGTGCGCAGGGTCACGCAGTTGATGAGCAGCTTGATATAGCGGCTGCCCAGGGTCAGCTCCACCTGGCGCTGCCATTGCGACCCCGGGCTCTCCATGAACTGCTCGAATATCTCGCGCAGCATGCCCAGGTATTCCCCGCCCAGCAGTTCGAGGGGCTTGCGGCCCTGGATGACCTTGCCGTCCAGGCCGAGCATGTCCTCGGCGGCCTTGTTCACCGTGCTGATGCGGCCTTCGCTGTCCAGGGAGATGACCCCGGCGGTGATGTTGTCCAGGAGGGCCTCGATGTAGCGGCCCCATTGCTCCAGCTCGCGGTTCTGCTGGTTGAGTTGCAGGTTGGCCTGGGTCAGGTGGGCGCGGCTTTGTTGCAGGTCGCGGGCCATCTGGTTGAAGCTTTGGACCAGGAAGCCCAGCTCGTCGCTGGACTGGTCCTCCAGGCGCACGGACAGGTCGCCCCGGGCCACGCGCTGGGTGCCCTCGGCCAGGGCCTGCACCGGGGCCGACAGCTCCTTGGCCAGGCGCATCCCGAACCAGATGGCGCCCATGACAATAAGCAGGGTGACCACGGCCAGGAGCACATACAGCGCCAGCTTCCACTGGTGCTTCATGGTCCGTATCTGCTTGTATTCGCTCACCCCGCGCACGATGTGGTCGAGCTTGTAGAGCAGGCCGTGGCCGATGGTCTCGCCGAGCACGAGGTAGCCCTGGGCCCCGCCGTCCACGGGCAAAACGCCCACCACCATGTCGGCCACCGGGCCGGGCCGGATGGTGGACCAGAACTCCGGACGCTCGCGCAGGCCGTCCCAGTCCACGCGGTCCTTGATCTCGGGCCAGACCTCGCTCCAGGGCCCGTCGGCATGCCAGGCGCGCTCGACGCGGTCGGGCCCGAGCTGCCCCAGCAGCCCCAGGTCGTATTCCGCGCGTTTTTCGCCCAGGTAGGCGCTCATGGCCTTGCCGCCCCAGGCCATGCGCCCGGCGCGCGCGCTGTCCAGAACGTGCCCGGCGCGGCGCTCCAGGCGCTCCTGCGACGAGGCGTAGAAGGCCTGGCCGACCTCCAGGGCCTGCTCCAGCGACTCCTCCACCTGGGTCTTGAACCAGAAGTCCACGGAAGTCTGCACGAACAGGGCGCCCAGGCCGAACATGAGCACCGTGGGCACGATGGACAGGGTCAGGAAGGAAATGACCAGCCGGGTGCGCAGCTTGGAGCCCAGCACCCGGCGGCGGCGCTCCAGCACCAGCTTGACCATGTTGCGCACCACGACGAAAAGCACGACGCACAACAGGATGACGTTGATGTTGAACAGTGCCAGGAAGGCCAGGGAGCTGATCTCACCGAAATACTTGAGCTCAACACCTGTCAGCACCACCACGACGACAAGCAGCGCCAGGGCCAGCAGTATCTCGCGCTGGCGGCGCTTGCGCTCCCTGGCGGAGCCCACGCTGACCTTGATGGATTCGGATTTTTCCACGGCGCCCGCCTAGTAGTTGAATTCGAGCTGGTAGCTCACGGGCGCATAAAGGTCGAAGGACCAGAAAAAAAGCGTGTAGCGCATCCAGACCGGCACCTCCAGGCGATCCACGGAGATTTCCAGGCGCAGGCGGTACTGGTGGCCGGGCAGCAGGCTTTCCCAGGGGCCGAGGTTCAGGGCCAGGGCGCCCCAGCCCTTGTCCAGCAGGGCCGGGAGGTCCTTGCCGCGCAGGGGCCTGGCCTCGCCGGGCAGCTCGAGGATGTAGTCGTTGGCCAGGGCGTCCTTGGCCAGGGGGCTGACGAAAGACGCCGAGGCCACGTTGGTGTCGGTCCACAGGCTCTTGCGGCGGTAGACCGTGGCCCGGCACTTGAGGCCCACGGTGGTCCCGGCGGCCAGCTCCTCCTCCAGGGCGCGCACCTCGGGCAGGCCGACGCCGAAGCGCACGGAGATGTCCCCGGCCTGGTTGTCGAGGACGAGGTTGCGCAGGTCCAGGGCGCCGTCCGGGGCCGGGGGCGCCCCGCCTCCCTGGGCCGCCGCGCCCGCGGCCAGCCCCAGGACCAGGGCCAGCGCCAAAAACAGACGCGCCAGGGCGCGCCGTGCCGGTGGGTGGGGATATGCGGTGCGACGAAGCAACGTGATTCCGGTGCCTTTTCTCCTGCGCCGCCTGCCCCCCGGGAGCCGGGTTGCGCTGGCGGGCGTTTCCTGACAAGTAAACCAAGGCCCGCGCCTTGGCAACCGGCGGGGCACATCCACGGCGGGAGGCTTCGTGCGGCGCATTCGTTTCATCTGGGTCGGCAAACTGCGCAAGGGCTGCTGGCAGGACGCCGCCGAGCTGTACCTGGGCCGTGTGCGTCCGCTTGTGCCCTGCGAGGAGATCGTGGTCAAGGACGCTCCGGCACACCTGCCCCCCGAGGCGAAAAAAGCCTGGGAGGGCGCCAGGATACTGGAACGGCTCGGCCCGCAGGACTACCCCGTCGCCCTGGACGAGGCCGGGCGGACCATGACCTCCCCGGCCCTGGCCCGGCGGCTCACCGCCTGGACCGACGACCCGGCCGGCGCCCCGTGCTTCATCGTCGGCGGCGCCTTCGGGCTGTCGGCCGAGGTGCTGGCGGCCTGCCGCGAGCGCCTGTCCCTCTCGCCCATGACCTTCCCCCACGAGCTGGCCCGGGTGATCCTGCTGGAGCAGGTCTACCGCGCCCTGGCCATCGCCCGGGGCCTGCCCTACCACCACGCCTGACCCCGCGCCCCGCGCGGCCGCGAGGAGCCCCCTCATGGCACTGACCGACCTGGACTACCTGGACAAGATCGAAGCCTTCATGACCTCGGGCGACATGGCCTTCGAATTCGAGCACGGCGACGAGGCCCGGCGCCTGGAGATACTGGAATTCCTGGAGCGGCTCATGGATCTGGCCGAGCTGGCCGACGCCCAGGCCACCCGGCTGATCTTCAAGGACGGCTACATGGACATGCTCGCGGACGACAGCGCCCAGAAATAGCGCCATCCGGCGCCCGAGGGATACCGCGCCCGCCCGGCGAGGCAAAAACCCGGGGGCAGCTGCGCCGGGGCCGGGGCGTCCTGGTTGGCCATAACCACGCACAGCCCGCCCGGGGCGAGCATGGGCCGCACGAAGGCCAGCAGCTCGCGCCAGGGCATGAACGCCCGGCTGAGCACCAGGTCGGCGGGCAGCTCCGCCGCGGGCAGCTCCTCGGCGCGGCAGGCGCGGACCTCGGTACGCGCCAGGGTCATGCGCCCGAGGGCCGTGCGCATGAACGCCACGCGCTTGCGGCGCGGCTCCACCAGCAGGTAGCGCCCCGGGGTCCAGAACACGCGCAGTGGCAGCCCCGGCAGCCCGGCCCCCGCGCCGAGGTCCAGGCAGCGCGGCACCTCGGGCAGAGGCAACCCGGCCAGGAAATCCGCCAGATGCCAGGAGTCGGCCACCAGGTTGGCCAGGGCGTCCCGCCAGTCGCGCGCGCTGACGAGGTTCACGGAATCCTTCCATTGCACAAGGACGGTCAGATAGGCCGCCAGGGCCGCCGCCTGGGGCGCGGCAAGCTCGCGGCCCAGGTCGCCGGCCAGGGAGGCGACTTCGCCGGGGCTGGGCATTCCCTGCATTCTCCTTTATAAGAGGCGGACCCGGGCGCCGGGAGCGGCGCGACGGCAACCGCCGGACCGGCGCGGCGTGCGCGCCGCATCGGCGCGGCCTTGCCGTCCGGCTTTTCGCGGCGCCCTGTCCGCCTTGACAGGGGCGCCCCCGCCGGGCTACCCCGCCGGGCACACGCCAAAGAGTCGCCGGACCGGCGCCGTCCCGGTCCTGATACTGGAGGAACGACCATGAACGCAACCACCCCGCTGGTGGCGGTGAATTTTCCCGGCCAGGGCTCCCAGGTCAAAGACATGGGCCGCGACCTGGCCGAGGCCGACGACCGCTACATGTATTACTGGACCCTGGCCGAAAACATCAGCCGCCAGCCCCTGCGCGAAATCTACTGGGGCGGCGACGACCAGGACATGGCCGACACCCGCGCCCTGCAACCGGCCCTGACCGTGGCCGCCCTGACCCTGTGGATGTACGCAGCCGGGCGCGTGACGGCCCACTGCTTCGGCGGGCACAGCCTGGGCGAGTATCCGGCCCTGGCCGCCGCCGGGGCGCTCACGGTGGAGGAGGCCCTGGAGCTCGTGTCCCTGCGCGGGGCGCTCATGGCCGAGGCGGGCGGGCCCGACCAGGGCATGACCGCCCTGCTCAAGCTCGGCCGGGACGACGCCGAGGCCGTGGCCGCCCAGGCCCGCGAGGCCACCGGCCGCGAGATCCTGGTCGCCAACTACAACACCCCGGGCCAGTTCGTGCTCTCGGGGCACAAGGACGCCCTGGAAGCAGCCGCCGCCCTGGCCAGGGAACGCAAGGGCCGGGCCATCCCCCTGCCCGTGTCCGGAGCCTTCCACAGCCCGCTGGTGGCCGAGGCCGCCCGGGAGCTGGAAAAGCGCCTGGCCAAGGCCGACTGGCGCCAGCCCAAGGCCCCGGTGTTCCTCAACGTCACCGCCGACGCCCAGACCGGGCCCGAGGCCATCGCCGCGGCCATGGCCCGCCAGATGACCTCCCCCGTGCGCTGGACCGAGATCAACCGCAACCAGTATGCCCTGGGCGCCCCCACCTTCTGCAAGCCCGGGCCCAAGGGCGTGCTTACCAAGATGCTCGGCCAGAACCAG